>NZ_CP040924.1:560000-877500 GCF_006351925.1 Clostridium thermarum
GTTCAAGTTTATTGATGGGCCATTCCATGCAGCGGTTCTTCCTGTAACCTTCATACTATGGTCTCCACTGGCAGCAGCCTCTGTAACTGCTGTCAACGTCACAGGACCTCTGGGAGTCCAACCGGAGGTAGTACCATCTTCAAAGGTTTCATTGACAATTATGTCATCCTCAGTGGGGGTATCCGCTGAGACCCTTTGAACAGGGGTAGTTGCCCAAATTCCGACAATCATGCAGGCAGACATTACATAGCTAAGGATTTTTGAAACTTTTCTCTTCATATTTCCCTCCTTGATATGATTGTTTTAGTAAATGTTTACATCATGATTTTATCATTTTTGTCGGAACGTAAGTATTCAGTAAACTAAATATCTACCCCCTATAAATTTAACTTCTTTTGGAAATATATAATTACTGACAATTAAAACCTATATTGTAAAACATTTATGCTGGGTGGTAAAATTATCATAGGTCAGGTAATAGATTGGTGATGGGGGAGATGTTTCAATGTTTAAGGTTTTATTAGTTGATGATGAACCTGCAGTAATACAACTCTTAGAAAAACTTATTGACTGGAAGTCCTTGGGGTATGTTGTATGCGGCAGGGCATCAAATGGTGAAGAAGCCTTAGAATTTTTAAAGCAATATAATCCACATTTAGCCATTGTGGACATTCGAATGCCAAAGGTCAATGGCCTTCAGCTTTTACAACAGGCATCGGAAATATTGTACTTGAGGACGAAGTTTATTATTTCAAGTGCCTATAGTGAATTTGAATATGCTAAGACAGCAATGCGTTATGGAGTCAGTGATTATATATTGAAACCTATAGATGATGAAGAAATACTTCCGGCTTTAATGAGAGTGACGGACCAAATTAAAACTGAAATTGGTACTCTTGAAGCTGAGGCCAATAAACTGAAATTTGCAGCCAACAATTATATTAACAGACTAATAAAAGATGAAATCAGTGAGGAATTGCTAGAAAAATGTAAACGTATCCTCAGCTTGAAAGAGGATACCTATTTTAGATGCGCCCTATTGGAAATTAGTCAGTTTGAAAAATGGATGAATAAGCTTGAAGATTTAGAACTTCAAAGAAAAAGATTATCTGTACGAAAAGCCATTGAAGACACAGTAGGCAATGACCATGTGCTAAAAATTTTTGAAGAGGATATTCATCGATTCGGCATAATCCTTACGGAGGAATTCATTATGCAGAAGGAGAATTATCTTGAGAATTTAAAGAAGGAGATAGAGCAAAAATGCGGATGCTTAGTTTGCATGTCCTTGAGTGAAAAAGCAAGAGAAACAAAAAATGTGGGCAAGCTATACAGACAGGCTTTGATAGCACTTCAATACAGGCTTTTTCAGAGTGACAGGGAAGTACTTTACTATGAAAAATTTAAGAACATTTCTTTGAACTATAATTTTTACGAAACAAATCCTGAAAACTTAGTGAGAGATATATTATCCTGTAACCTTCCCGGGATAGAAGAAAAGATCAAAAATGTCTTTGATGAATTCTATGATAAAAAGTGTGCCACAGAGGTTATTACTAACTATATAAAAAGTATTGAATTTGAGCTGGTAAAAAACATACAGGCCCATAATGGAAGAGCAGATGAAATTATAAGCAGACTCGAGCATATTGCCATGACTGTAGGGAAAACATCTATTGATTCCTTAAAAGAAGACTTTTATGACTTGGTCTTGTACCTGGCTGATTATTACAAGAATATTAGCTGCAGGAGTTCCAAGGATATTATTATCGAGATTAAGAATTATATACATCAAAATTATCAGAAGGACTTAAAACTTCAGCAGGTTGCAAAAGAATATTTTGTTAATCCGGTATATCTGGGACAAGTTTTTGCTAAAACTGCAGGTATGCATTTCACTGATTATTTGCACAGTGTTCGTATAGAGGAGGCTAAAAAATTGCTTAGGAGGACAAATATGAAAATCTCAGCCATTGCTTCAATGGTAGGCTATAGTGACTCCGAGTACTTTGTGAATAAGTTTAAAGCAATTACCCATCAAGTACCTTCTGATTATAGAAAAAAACAAAATATGCTTGAGCGGTGAGGAGTGTATCATTTTGCATGGCAAAAAGGGATTGTTGAATTTCATAAATGATATTCCGTTAAATTCAAAGTTCACAATAATATACATTTTTTGTGTACTCGTACCCATCTTAACAATCAATCTAATCTTTTGGAGAAAGATATCTATGGATGTTAAGGAAAGGGAGATAGAAAACTATAATATATCCATGAATAGGGTAATATCGGATATCTCATCCATAATCTATGGCTGTGTTGATATAAGCCATTCCGTATCTACTGATAAATATCTGTATGAGATGATGGATAGACAGTACAAAAACGATTCTGAGTACTATGCAGCCTATCATGACTTACTGAGGGATAAACTAAATAGATATTTGCCTATCTATAATGACGTTAAGCAAATAGCCCTGTATACAACTAACGATACTATAGACAGCGGTGGTAACTACTATTATATTGACGCACAGATTAGGAATTCTTCCTGGTATAGAGAGGTTCATAAATTAAGCAATAAGGTAGGCTTATACACATACTTAGACAAATCCAGCGATGGTGGGGGTAACTATGTTCAATATATAAGTGTTTTGAGGAGACTCACCGAGTTTACTTCAAGTTCTCAAGGTTATGAACACGTTTTGAAAATAGATATTGATATAAACAAATTATATGAGATATTTTACAGGGAAAGAGATTACTTGGACTTATTTTTGGTGGATCCCCAGGACCGGGTTATCTGCTCCACAGGCGGAAGATGGGAAAAGGATTTATCAAAGGGGTTTACTGATTTCAGCAGCCTCTATAAAAGTAAAGAGAACAGTAACTATCTAATCCGAACTTTCAGGAGTGGCAATTTTTTAAGCGGATGGAAAATAATCGGTGTCCCCAGCAGTAACCCCGTTGTCAATGCATCAGGACAATCTAATATTTATATCCCCTGCATTATTTTTGCAGTAACCCTCATATCTTCAATGCTTATTTGGATTATTGTAAGATCCTATAATTACAGGCTTAAAAAGCTCCATAAGCATATGAAGGGAGTGGAAAATGAAAAATTCGAACTTATTGAAATAGCCAGAGGTAAGGACGAGATTGGGGAACTGGTACAGAGTTTCAATATGATGACTTCTAAAATAAATACTTTGATCAATGATGTGTACAAGCTTCAGCTAAAGAAAAAGGATCTGGAAATTCAAAGAGTACAAGCAGAATTGAACTTTCTCCAGAGCCAGGTAGATCCACACTTTCTTTTTAACACACTAAATGCGGTAATGGCCATCTGCGTTAAAAATAACTACGAAGATTTGACAGAAGTTATAAAGTATCTTTCCAAGATATTCAGAAGGTTAATAAGCTGGAAGGATGACATAGTTACAGTACGGGAGGAGATTTCCTTTACTGAAATGTACCTTAAGATAGAGAAATTTCGTTTTCTGGAAAAGTTCCACTATGAAATCCAGGTGGACGAGGAAATACTTGAATTAAAGGTGCCTAAGATGAGCATACAGACTCTGGTGGAGAATGCCTGTAAGTACGGAATTCAGAGCAGTGACGGGGTAGGCATAGTAAAAATACATGTAAGGCGGAAGGGAGATTATCTAAGTGTGGATGTTGAAGATAACGGCTCAGGCATTGAACCCGATAAACTCCATGATATCCTTGACATGCTGGAGAAAGAAGATTCCGCTGAAAAAGTCGGTATCAGCAATGTGTATAAACGGCTAAAGTTATACTACGGTGACGAGGTGGAATTTTATATAAATAGTGAGCTTAATAAAGGCACTGTTGTGCATTATGGGATAGATGTAAGTAAACAGCACGAGTATGCTGTGAGTTTACATTAAAAAATTGCTAAGCAATTTTTAAATTAGTAATGAGTGATGAGTAATTAAGGATGAAATTACTCATTACTCATTATTAATTACTAATTCGGGAAACTTCTTTGAAGGGGAAGTTGAACTAATTCGGGTTACAAAAAATTAGCTAACACTTGGCATGTTGAGAGGGGGAGATTTAATGTACAAGGTTTTGTTAGTAGATGATGAACCTATGGCCTTGGAAGTATTGAAGTATGTAATAGATTGGGAGAAACTTGGTTTTTCAGTTTGTGGAGCTTGCAGCGGGGGCAGGGAAGCGGCTGAAGTTATAGAAAAATATGAACCTGAGCTTGTAGTGACGGATATTAAAATGCCGGTTATGGATGGCTTGGATTTGATCAGGCATGCCAGGGAAAAGGGGAAAGAAAATATAAAGTTTATAGTAATCAGCGGCTTTGGTGAGTTCGAATACGCCAAGAAGGCAATGCAGTATTCGGTAAGATACTACCTTCAAAAGCCTGTTGTGGAGGAGGAGATATATGAAATAATCCTGGAGATTAAAAAGGAGATGGATAAGCAGCGCAGGGATAAGGAAAGCGCAGAAAGGGACCTGACTGCCGCTGTGAATGCAGTTCTGAGCAATTTAATCCGAGGCAATGTGAAAGAGGAATTTTTAGAATATCTTAAGGTTATTATGGATGAAGAAGACCTTCTCAAGAGCTGGAATTGCATTGTCATAGAGCTTGAAGCTCAAGAAGAAGCGGGGATAAAAGACATAAGGCAAAAGGTAGGGGAAGCTATTGATAGGGTAGTAGGAGACGACCATAATACCTTTGTGCTTGAACATGGTTTATATAGATATGTGATTTTAGCAAGTCTAAATGATGAGGAAGCTCATGAGAGCAAAATAAATAGTATAGCTGGAAGAATATATGAAGGTATTCTTTCAGTTCTTTCTTCAGGCTTTACAATGGCTGTGGGAGAAAAGGTACTGGGAATAGAGGCAATAAATCATTCCTACAGCACAGCAGAAGCAGCTTTAAGTCATAGATTTTACAGAGGCTTGAACTCATTGATTCCTTTTGATGAGGTTAGGAATAAGAGTTTCAAATTTGAGTTTAATGAACTCTTTATGTCTGATAAAGTCCTCGAGGCTGTGGAGGAAGTTGACATAGGGAAGATAAAGGATACAATTGATACAATCTTCTCCTATTTTCAAAGCCACAACCTTGATCCCAATATAGTCATAATGTTTACCTCAAATATGATAGACAAGGTAAATAAATTGTTATATCAATCAGAGAATAGGACGAGGAAGCTTATGTACAATCATACCATACGTGAACTTAAGGGACATGAGAGAACTATGTGGGAGCTTAAGAAGTTTTTTGAGGACTTCTGCCTGTACTGCTGTGAACACTTAAAGAAGACACAGCATAGGGGGGAAGAAAGTAATATGGCAAAGATTGAAACTTTTATAAGTGAAAACTATAAAAGAAACATTACCATACGGGAACTGGCAGACAAGGTATATATGCATCCGGCTTATCTTGGTCAACTTTTTACACGGAAGTTTAAAGTTAGCTTTAATGAATACATACATAAATTGCGTATAGAAGAAGCTAAAAGGCTTATGAAGACTACCAATTTAAAGAATCATGAAATTGCCGAAGAGGTGGGCTACAGCAGTTATAATGGCTTTCTGCAGAAGTTTCAAAAGTACACCGGCATGAAACCTATGGAGTTTAGAAATGGCATACATTAAATATAAATGTAAAAAATAAGGGGGTTATACCTTTAATTTGATAAATTGTTATGTATTCGTTTACTATTTATAATGTATGTATACAAGGCAATATGGTCTTGAATGTAAAAAGTGTAAGGGGGATACTGAAATGAAAAAAAAGGCAATAATGGCTTTGTGTATGGCTTTTGCAGTTTCATTGACAACCTTGGTAGGGTGTAAAAAAGATAACAACAGCAAACAGCCTGCTGAAACCAGCCAACCTAGCCAAAACGGAGAAACAAAATCAGAAGACAAACCTTTGGTAAGTCCAGAAAATCCAATAACTATTTCTGTGTTCATTGGTGATTCCACAATTCCTGCAGCCACACCGGACAACAAAATTTACAAGAAGATCAAGGAAGAACTGGGAATAACCTTTGAAATTGAATTGCTGGCAGGTGACATTAATCAGAAGCTTGGCGTTATGATAGCCGGTGATGATTTACCTGACTTGGTAACCTATAACTCCAAATTCCAAGATGCAAATACCCTTATACCTCTTGAAGAGCTAATTCAAAAATATGCGCCGGATATATACAGTCATTATGAACCACACTGGGAAAAGATGAAGGACCAGAATGATCAACATATTTACTGCATGCCTAACTGGGGAGTTTACCATGGTAAGTATACTGCAAATTATTATGGTGGACCAGCCTTCTGGATCCAAAAGGATGTACTTGCCCAAGCAGGTTATCCAAAGGTAACTACTCTTGACCAGTATTTTAACCTTATAGAAGACTATATGAAAAAGAATCCAACTATAGATGGACAGCCAACAATCGGCTTTGAGACCTTGGCTGTAGCAGGATCATCCTTCGTATTGGAAAATGCTCCTGCACAGTTGGCAGGATCACCAAATGACGGTGGAGTTATTGTAAAAGATGGTGTTGCAGAACTTTATGCAGATAAGGAAATATCTAAGACATATTTTAAGAAATTAAATGAAATGTATAATAAAGGTGTTCTTGACAGAGAGGCTATTACTCAGAATAAAGACCAGTATCTACAAAAGATCGCCAGCGGCCGTGTACTTGGTATGTATGACCAGGGATGGCATTTCCAAAGTGCTGAAGAAACTCTTTTAAAGGATAAGAGATATGAAAGGACCTATGCTCCGCTTGCTCTAACTTATGAAGGAATTAAACCTTACTATAGAGACCGTAGCGTAGTAAACCTTGGGAACGGTTTTGCTATTACAAAGAACTGTGAAGAACCTGAAAGAGTAATTTATGCTCTCAATCTGCTAATGTCTGAAAAATGGCAGAAGCTTCTTAACTGGGGAGTTGAAGGAGAAGATTACTCCATAGATGCTGCTACTGGACAACCAGTTTGGTCAGATGAACAAGAAGTAAATAACAATGACAATGCTTATAAGGCTGCAAACAGAGCGGCAGCTATCTACAGCTATATGCCAAAGATAGAAGGACAATATAGTGATGGAAATGCAACAGCTATAAATGACAACCCAATACAATTTGAAAAGAGCCTAAATGAGTATGATAGAAACTTTTTCAAGCAATATGGTGTTGTAAGTAGGGCAGGAATGATGGGAGATGCTCCTGAGAACCCTGTACACTATCCGGCATGGAATATCAATATTCCGGCTAACTCACCGGCTTCTATAGCAAATACCCAATTAGAAGACGCAAGACTTAAGTGGCTTCCAAGAGTTATTGCATCAAATTCTGCTGATTTTGAAGCACAGTGGAACGCCTTTGTAGAGGAGTTCAATAACTGTAATCCAAAGGCTTACCTTGATGCTATTAACGAAGGTATACAGTACAGAATAAAGAATTGGACACCTACTACTAATAACTCTAAATAACTGATTTAGTTAGAATTAACCTACAGGATAGTGAAAGATACGTCACCCCCAGTGCGTATCTTCCATTATCCTGTTAAACAATAATTAGCACCAGGCAGTTTAGGAATACAGGGAGGAGAATATATGGCAGAAATTCAGCAAAATATCAATGAAAGTAAAAATACTATAAAAGTCAAAGAAAAGAAAAAGATAACATGGAAAGTCATTAAGAGCCAAAGGGAACTCATCTTTATGTCTGTTCCTTTTCTGGCATATATTATTTTATTTGCATATGTACCTATTTGGGGATGGCTAATGGCCTTTCAAAACTACAGACCTGGAACGAGCTTTTTCAAACAACAGTGGGTAGGCCTTAAACAGTTTAAAGACCTTTTCTCTTATATGGGCTTTGGTCAAGTTTTTAGAAATACAGTGGCAATGAGTTTAATTAATCTGGTATTGGGCTTTACCTCTGCCATTATTTTGGCACTGCTGCTTAATGAAATAAAAAATAGATTCCTGAAGCGTACCGTTCAAACAATATCTTATTTACCACACTTCTTATCCTGGATTATTGCTACAGGAATAATTGCAAATGTCCTTTCAACTGATCCGGCAATTGGAATACTAAACAATCTTCTTATGAAACTTAACATTATAGATCAACCAATTGCATTTTTGAGTATTCCAAAGCTATTCTGGCCAATTGTAGGTATAGCTAACGTTTGGAAGGAAGTGGGATGGAATACAATAATTTATCTGGCAGCTATTGCATCAATAGATCCGGCCTTGTATGAGGCTGCAGAAATGGATGGAGCAGGACGTTTTCAGAAGATGATTCACATCACCCTTCCAGGCATAAAACCAACTTTTATGGTACTTCTTATCATGAATATCGGACATATTCTGGATGCCGGTTTCGAAATACAGTATTTCTTAGGGAACGGTCTGGTACAAGACTATTCCAGGACCATTGATATATTTGCTCTCAAATACGGTATTGAGCAGTTTAATTATTCCCTTGCTACCGCAGCCGGAATCTTCAAAAGTGTAGTTAGTATAACACTGCTATTTATGGCAAATTTCATTGCAGGTAGAATCGGAGAAGAAAAGCTGGTTTAGGAGAGGAGGCAGTATAATATGAAAAAGAGAAGAAAAAAAATGAAGCTTGGAGACAGAATATTTAATATATTTAATGCAATATTTATGTTGGCGCTCGTTGTTGTAACCCTATACCCTTTTTTAAATACATTGGCAATATCCTTTAATGATGCCTCAGATACCATGCGTGGAGGAATTTATATATGGCCACGAAGGTGGACATTGTTTAATTATGAATCCATTTTTGCAAACGGTTATGTGTATCGTGCTTTTTTCGTATCTGTAGCAAGGACAGTACTTTCAACAGTACTTAATTTGTTCTTTACTGCCATGCTTGCTTATACTTTGAGCAGGAAAGAGTATGTTTTCAGAAAATTCATCACTGTGGTGTTTGTTCTTACCATGTATTTTAACGCCGGCTTGATACCGGGATACTTCCTCATAAAAAGGCTTGGGCTTATAAACAGCTTCTGGGTTTATGTTATTCCATCCATGATAGGTGCCTTTAATCTTATCGTTATAAGAACTTATATAAAGTCCCTTCCGGATAGTATGGTAGAAGCTGCCAAAATTGATGGCGCAGGAGAGTTTAAAATTTTTATGCAGGTAATCTTCCCTCTTTGTAAACCTGTTTTAGCTGTAGTAGGACTCTTTGTGGCTGTTGGAGCATGGAACACTTGGTTTGATACTTTCCTTTATAATTCTTCAAAGCAGCACTTGAGTACTCTGCAGTATGAACTTATGAAGGTATTGGCCACATCTATGAGCACCAGTGCCACTGCCTCAGCAGTTCAAGGCAGTATAGCTGCCCGGAGCGGAGGATCCCAGTTAAGCAATAGTGTAACCCCGCAATCCATAAGAGCTGCAATTACCATTGTTGCAGCAACGCCCATACTTTTGGTATATCCCTTCCTTCAGAAGTATTTCGTAGTTGGAATAAATGTAGGAAGTGTAAAGGAATAGTATGAAATACTATGCTGAAACATATTGATTGTGTTTTGAATAATATTAACTCCATAATAGTGAATATATGTCATGGGAAAATTCTTATTTTATTGGGTTTTTCCATGATTTTATTTTTATGTTCATTGCATATAATTTCTTTCTGTACAAACTATTGACATTAAAAAAAAAGAGGTATAAAATTTAAAAATGAACGGAGGTTTTCTAATGCAATATCTGAAAGACGAAGTGAGAAACCGTATAGTTAAAGAGGCCCTGAAGGAGTTTATGGAGAAGGGGTATGAAGGGGCGTCCATAAGAAGTATAGCTAAAAAATCCAATACTTCAGTGGGAAACATATATAAGTACTTCTACTCAAAAGAAGATATATATGAGAATCTCATAGGCTCTGTGTATCACAGGCTTATTAACTATATAGGGCAGTTTGACAAGGTAGAGCTTAATGAAAGGGCATCTGTAGTATTTGATGAGCTTATGGAAGAAACAGTGGAGATCTTTAACTCCAGCAGTACTGAAATTTCAATACTTCTCAACCAAAGTAAAGGCTCTAAGTATGAAAACTGTAAGAGTATATTTGTTGATTTTATAAGCAGAGTAACTGCAGAAAAGATGAAATATGAACTGTCAATTAAGGGCAAGAGACTCAAGGACGACTTTTGTATCTATCTCATCTCTTACAGCCTGGTGGAATCTATTGCTATTATAGTGCGGGAAAAGCAAGAGGGTGAGGAAGTTAGAAAAATTATACTAAACCTAATAGACATTTTCTATACGGACCTTGTAAATAAATTAGATACAGAAGATGTAGAATAATAGTAATATGCTTTCTGTGATAGAAAGCTATATTTTTGAGTGAAAAGAGAACGTCGGTTCATCAATTAATAATGAATAATTATGGGGGATTTTTTCTGTTTTTCTTGCCAAAATCTTCAAATTAATGATACTTTAATCAGAAATAAAGAAAGGAGAGTCGCAAAAAAGTGGGTAGTTTTGTAGAAGTAAAAAACGTAAAAAAGTGTTATGATATGGGCGAAGTTGTGATTACAGCAGTAGATGATGTTTCCTTCTCTATAGAAAAGGGTGAGTTTGTTATCATTCTCGGGGCCAGCGGTGCAGGAAAATCAACAATACTCAATCTCTTAGGCGGTATGGATTATGTAACGGAGGGAAGTATCTTTGTAGATGGCAATGAAATAAGCAGGTTTGATAAGAAGCTCCTTACAAAATATAGGCGGGAAGACATTGGTTTCGTATTTCAATTTTATAATTTGGTGCAGAATTTAAATGCCTTGGAAAATGTAGAACTGGCAGTGGAACTGTGCAAGGATTCCATGGATCCGGAGGAAGTGATGAAAAGTGTGGGACTGGGCGATAGACTCAACAACTTCCCCTCACAGCTTTCCGGAGGAGAACAGCAAAGGGTATCTATAGCCAGAGCTATTGCAAAAAATCCTAAGCTATTGCTTTGTGACGAGCCTACCGGTGCCCTGGACTATAACACCGGCAAGGCTATATTAAAACTGCTGTCAGATACGGCAAAGAAGTACAATATGACAGTGGTTGTAATAACTCATAACTCGGCTATTGCACCAATAGCTGATAAAGTTATAACCGTGAAGAGTGGAAAAATAGCAAGTATCAAAAGGAATGAAAATCCGGCTCCAATAGAAAGTATAGAGTGGTAAACATGGGAAAAACTTTTTTAAAAAATTTACTAAGAGACATAAAAAAGACACTTTCACGGTTTTTATCAATAGTAATAATCATTGCAGTGGGCGTAGCCTTTTATGCAGGAGTGCGGGCAACAAGCCCCGATATGAAGATATCAGGAGATGCTTACTTCAGTAAAACCAATCTTATGGATTTTAGGATAATTTCCACTCTTGGTCTTACTGAGGGAGACCTGGCTGAAATTCAAAAGTTAGATGGGGTCACAAAGGCTGAGGGGGCTTACTCCATTGATGCGGTGACGGAATTGAATGAAAGGCAGCTGGTGCTGAATATCAACTCTCTCAGTCCGGAAGGGGGTATCAACGATATAAGGCTTACCCAGGGCAGAAAGCCGGAAAATTCCAGGGAAGCAGTGGTAGAGGATAAATTTTTGGAAGGGGCTCATCTAAAGCTTGGGGATAAGCTAATCCTTAAGTCCGGCAACGACAGTAAATTAGAAGATAGCTTGAAACATATGGAATTTACTATTGTGGGAACGGCCCAATCTCCCTTATACGTATCTGCCCAAAGACAGCTTAGCTCATTGGGAAACGGCAGTGTAAGCGGTTTTGTGTATATACTGCCTGAGGTTTTCAAAAGTGAAGTATATACAGAGATCTATGTGAGAACTGAAAGCGATGAGTCTACTAACAGCCTTTTGGACAATGAAGCCTACAAAAATTACATCAGTAATATAGAAAAGTCACTAAAGGATTTAGGCAAGCCAAGAAATGAGTTAAGATATGCTGAGGTTCTAAATACAGCAGAGGATAAACTGAGAGAGGCAGAGCTTGAACTTGAAGACGCTAAAAAAGAAGCTGCAGAAAAGTTTGCCGATGCCCATAGGCAGATAAATGATGCAGAAGAGAAAATAGCCAGGGGGTGGAGAGAATTAGAGAAAAATGAGGCTCGCTACAATCAAAAGATGGCAGATGGACAAAAACAGATAGAGGATGGGAAAAAGAGAATCTTATCCGGTGAAGCGGAAATAGCTGCCAATAAAAATAAAATAGAAGAGGGAAAACTTCAGCTTGCAGCCGGCAAGAGAGAACTTGAGGAAGGCGAAGCTAAGCTAGCAGCAGGAAAGCAGCAGGCCGCAGAAAGTATTTCCGCTGGAATAAGTGGAGAGGTGGAAAAGGCAAGGCTGCTGATGGAAGCAGATCCTACCGATGTTACCTATGCTTATCAGTATAATGACATAAACAGACTTTATGAGAAGTACATCAAAGGAAAGAACTTTGACGACATGTATGCTGCACTGAAAAATGATAATATGTTGGAAGGCATAAAGGCCTATTTCGACATAGAGACCTTAAAGCAAGACTTTGACAAGTCAGAGGCCACTATAAGCAGCGGTAAACAAGAGCTGGAGGCAAAAGAAAGAGAACTCCTAGCCGGGGAGGAAGCCCTTAAAAAAGGTGAAGAGGAGCTTGAAAAGAGCAAAAAAGAAATTGCAAAAGCGGAAGTTGAACTGAAGCAGGGAAGAGCGGAAGGCTTAACAAAGCTTAAAGACGCAAGGAAAGAGCTGGAGGATGGACAAAAAGAACTGGAAGAAAATAAAGAAAAATTAAAGAAGGAAGAGGCGGATGCCAATGAGAAGTTTGCAGAGGCTGAAGCTGAAATTAAGAAAAACAGAGAAAAGCTTGCAGACATCAAAAGGCCTGAGTGGTATGTCTTAGGCAGGTCTGCTAACATAGGCTACGAAACCTACAGGCAGGACAGTGACAGAATCGATAATATCGGGAAGGCTTTCCCCCTAATATTTTTCCTGGTGGCAGCCTTGGTAAGCCTCACCACTATGACCAGAATGGTGCAGGAAAAGAGGATGGAGATCGGAACCTTTAATGCCCTTGGCTATTCCAAGGGGGCCATTGTAGCCCATTATCTGATATACTCACTTTCAGCCAGTGCTGTTGGAAGTCTTATAGGAATTTCCATTGGCTTTAGATTGTTTCCGCCGCTTATTATAAATGCCTATGGATCCCTTTATGCTATTCCGGATACCCTAACACCCTTTAATGGAGGTCTTGCCCTTCAGGCTTCACTGCTGGCCGTATTCTTTACCGCAGCGGCGGCAGTGGGGGCAACCATAGATGAGTTAAGAGAAGTGCCTGCTTCCCTTATGAGACCAAAGCCACCAAAGTCCGGTAAGGTCATATTCTTGGAGAAAATTTCCTTCATATGGAAAAGGTTGAGCTTCACAAGGAAGGTTACTGCCAGAAATATCTTCAGATATAAGCAGAGGCTCTTCATGACGGTTATTGGTATAGCTGCCTGCACAGGCTTAATGATCACCGGCTTTGGGCTTAAGGAAGGAATAATAGGTGCAACAGAAGCTCAATTCCAAGAGATCTACCGGTATAACATGCAGGGAAATCTGAATAAAAATGTTACTGAATCAGACAAAAATGTCATAAAGGAAGAGGCGCAAAAAAATAATAACGTTAAGTCCATATTATTTTTTTATTCAAAGAATGGGTCTGTAGGTATGGGAGACTCAAAAAGTCAGGATGCTTATATAATTGTTCCGGAAGATAAGAATCAGTTTAATAGCTATATTTATTTAAATACAAAGGGGCAAGAAATAGCGTTTCAGGATGATGGGGTCATATTGACAAGGAAGCTTTCCAAGCTTACCAAGAAAGCCCTTGGGGATACCATTGAGCTTACCCTAGAGGATAGGGTTGTGAAAGCAAGGGTAGCAGGTATAACAGAGCACTATATCCAGCATTATGTTTATATGAGTCCAGCTTACTATAAAAAGCTTATGGGCAGTGATGTAAGCTATAACAGCTTCTATGGACTGCTTAAGGACACTTCCGAGGAGGCTCAGAATAAAACCGCTGCAGAACTGAAAACTATAGAAGGGGTAACCTCTGTGGGCTTTAAGAATAACATCCACATTGATTACAACAAGAGTATAGACAGCATAAATTCCGTAGTGTTGATACTTATAATCTCCGCTGGAGTCCTGGCCTTTGTTGTAATTTATAACCTGACAAATATCAATATTACAGAAAGAAGAAGGGAGCTTGCAACAATAAAACTCCTGGGCTTCTATGACCACGAACTGGCCCTTTATATATACAGGGAAAACATGATACTTACTGTAATAGGCAGTTTAGCGGGAATACTTGCAGGAATACTGATGAATAAATTTGTCCTGTATGCCGCAGAAACCAATGTAATAATGTTCTTGGAAGAAATCAGTTCAATTTCATTCTTGATCTCAGTGTTATTGACCATATTGTTCTCCGTAGCGGTAAACCTGGCTATGTATAAGAGATTTGACAAGATAGATATGATTGAATCCCTGAAAAGTGCAGAATAAGGGTGCAGTACTTATGGTTTCCACACAAATGGGATATAGAAACATACAGAATTAACAGACTATCCACAAAGTATAACTTGAAAGGGTTATGCTTTGTGGATAGTTTTTATTACATATCTTAAATTATTTGAAAAGTAGCATTGGAAGTAGAATCAGTTCCATTACTTGTGGCATACAAGCCAAAGAATACCCCTGTGAAGCCACCGGTGACTATAGTAGTCATATTTGCCTCCTAATTGTTATGTTTTATTTTTACTTTGCAGCATTGGTATAGATCTTTATCGGAGGAAGAACCACCAACCTTTATTATGAGTTCTACATCTTCCACTACCCAAGCAGCCTTCTCAGCATTCCAATAAGCGGTATCCCTTGCATCAAAGGAAAGCCCAACAGAAGTCTTTTTACCGGCTTCGATCATAACCCTGTTAAAGGCTTTTAATTCTTTTATAGGACGTTCCACAGAGGAGTTTACATATTCAACATACAGCTGGACTACCTCTTCTCCGTCCCGGTACCCTATGTTTTCAACATCTACAGTGACTGTCAGAGTGTCATTTGGACCTATTTCAGTTGAACTTGGTATTAAATCTGAGTACCTGAACTTTGTATAGCTTAAACCATAGCCAAAGGGATAAAGTGGATCACCTTTGAAATACATGTAGGTTCGGCCGTTTCGGATATTATAATCCATAATATCCGGCACCTGGTCCAGGGACTTTGGCCAGGTCTGCACAAGACGGCCAGCAGGATTATAGTCTCCGAAAATTACATCTGCCAGAGCACTGCCCATCTCCTGGCTGTTCTGGGTCATGTGCAAAATGGAAGGTATAGTTTCCTGAGCCCTATTAACTGCATATGGGAAACTGGAAACCAGCACAAGGATGGTATTTTTATTGGCCTTAAGTACCTCTTGCAGAATGTCTTCATCGGCCTTTTCTAAGTTTATAGACTTTCTATCGGCAGCTTCTCTGCCTTCACTGTCCATTTGCGTGATTGCCCAGCCTAAGTTTCCGGATACCGGATCATTACCTATTATAACTATGGCTACGTCCGATTTTGATGCTGCCTCCACAGCTGCATTATTGGTATTATCAAAGGCATAATTTACAGTAACATTATTTCCTAGCTTATCTTTTATCCCCTGCAGTGGAGTGATAGAGTAGGGCAGATCTCCGCCGTACCAATCTACGTGTACAATGTCAGCCTTGTGGCCGATGACGGCAACACTTTTTAAGGAAGACTTATCAAGAGGAAGTAAGTCATTACTGTTCTTCAATAACACTATGGACTTTTGTGTAGCCTTCTTTACCAGGGCCTTATGCGCCTCACTTTCCCAGGGAGCCGTTTGTCCAATTTTTGTATAAGGCACCATTTCAGGTGGATCCAGAAGGCCAAGACGGATCATGATTCTCAAGTTTCTCCTCAAAACTTCATCGATGTCCTCCATACTTATCAAACCGGCATCCAAGGCCTCATTAACGCCATCGGTGTATAGGGGGTCTAAAAATTGGCTTATACCGGCCTTGATACAGGCGGCGGAAGCATCTCTGTTATTATCGTAATAGTGGTGATCTGTTACCAAAAGACCTAAGGCGCCTCCATCGGTGCAGATAATACCGTCCACACCCCATTCCTTCATAGTTATATCCCGGATAAAGGGATTTATTATACAGGGGATGCCATTATATTTGTTATAGGCCGTCATATAGTTATCAGCTCCTCCCACCGTAAAACCCTTCATAAAGGGATAGGAATAGTACTCTCTGAATAAGCGGTCATCAAAGTCTGAAGAAGAGGAGGTACGGGTATCCTCATTACTGTTAGCTAAAAAATGCTTTAAGAGGGAAGCTGTCCGGATATATTTCGGATCATCCCCCTGCAAGCCCTTAACAAAGGCAACGGTCATTACGCTGTTGAAGTATGGATCTTCACCAAAGCATTCCTCTGTCCGTCCCCATCGAGGGTCTCTTCCTAAGTCGGCATTGGGGGCCCTTACTACAAGACCGCCTCTGCCAAGCTTGTGATAGGCATATCTGAATTCTATAGCTTCTGCTTCAGCCGCTTCTTTAATCAGTATGGGATCCCAGGTTTCTGCTAGACCAATAGCTTGGCAAAATTGTGTGGTGGCCATAGGCACATCGCCCCCCCATTTACCGGGGCCTCCTAGTGCAGCACCATGATAGCCTTCCACCTGGCCGGCCACAGAAAAACCAAGCCTGGAGATGGTGTGGTTACCACTGTCCAAAAGCTGAATTTTTTCTTCCCTTGTCAAAAGATCTAGGAGGTTGTTAATTCTTTCTTCCATGGGCAAGGAGGGGTTTTGAAAGGGATACTCGTACTTGTTTTTGTTTGAATTCATTATTATCACTCCCGTATTGTAATATCTGTTAAATTGACAATTGTCCATTGTCAATGGTAAATTGTATTAAGCACTTTCCTTAGTGTATCAACATCTAACACGTCAGCCGGTTGGAATTTGTCAGATTTAAAGTAATTCAGTATGGAATATAAAAGCTGCCTGCCTTTAATGGACCGGTATATTTGGATATTTCATCGAAATTGGGATAGGTTTGATATTGGCCTATCTCATGGGAAACCACCGGTACCTTGGGGATAAGTCCGACATCGGAGCTTATTGCTTCCACCTTCTTTGTTCCTGTGCCAAATTGTATTTCAATAGTTTCTCCGGCTGCTTTTACCGAAGTCTTATCGATTTCTATTTCTGTTGGAACTATGTTCTCATCGTAACTCTTCATGGTGCTTGGTTCGCACACCTGCACATGGCCCAGTGGAGCGTCACACATGGCATAAGAACCTCTTATTAACCTGTTTCGTGAAAATCTTACACCGCTGAAAAAGTCATCTTCCTCCAAGATAACCGGGGTAAACTGGAAGTTGTTAGAGCCCTGGGTATATAAATGTCTGTTATCAATACTTTTATAGAGGCGCAGAATTTCTGCCATCCTTTCCTTGCTGCCCCACAGCTCATTGCCAAGAGACATCATTGCAAAGGAAGGGTGGTTGCCGTAGGTCTTCAACATGGCAAGACCTTCAGCTATTAAGTATTCCTGCTCTACGGCATTATGATTTTCGTAGCTTTCGTCAGTCATGGTTCCCCAGAAAGGAAGTTCAGGCTGCATATAGATTCCTAATATATCAGCAGCCACAAAGGCAGTTTCCGGTGGACAGCAGGTGTGAAAGCGGTAATGATTTATGCCATAGGACTTGGATATTGAAAGCACTTTAAGCCACTCTTCTACAGTAGTGGGAGCAAAGCCGGTCTTTGGGAAGATCAAGCCATCGTGTTTTCCACGCATAAAGGTTTTGCTCCGTTAATGTTGAATTTATCCCCATCGGAACCAAGCTTTCTTAAGCCAGTGGTAACTTCAGCCGTATCTACTAGAGAACCATTGATTTTTAAACCAAGCTTAAAGGTGTAGAGGTTGGGCTCATATTCGCTCCATAAAAGAACATCCTCACCCATCTCATAATCTTCCAATTTGTCTGCGTATCCGGTGAGGTTAGATGGCCGCCCTTTGTTGGGTAATGCGTATTATCCACCAGTATGTTAATGATATGTTTCCCAAGGGATAGATTTTCTGTTATATCATAAATATCTGTTAGAAAGCCAACTTCTCTGCTTTCATTTCTATTGCCCTTTTTGGCATAGGAAGTGGTGCCCGGCAGGGTAATTGTGTCTCTGAAAACAGGAGGCATGCCTTTTTTATTTCCGTCAAGGTGGAAATTCCAAATTCCACTGATATCTATACATTTAAACATAGTTAAAACCTCCAATACACTTTTGTTTCGGTGGATTTTATATATATTAATGGTTCTTATTAAATCGTATACATTCCAAGAATAATGTTCAATCATAGTAATTTGACATAAATGACATGAAAATTTATAGGTTTTTGAAATACAAATATTTAAGCTTCATTTAAGGAAGCAATTCTATAATAAAGATATCAGCAAAGTTAATACGTAAAGATGCCAAAACCGATCTGGCAGTTTTAAAAATAGAAGCTTCAGACTTAACAACTGCAGTTTATGGGGATTCTTCTAAATTAGTTGTTGGCGAGCTTGCTGTAGCTATAGGTAATCCACTATAGGGATAGCCATATTTTTTTTATGCTAATATAGCATCAAATTTGGTGAAACTACACTAAAAATAGTAACTGCTTGAGGAATTAAAGGACTTAAAAGATCCACAACCTAGGGAACTTGTACATTTTATAAAAAGAAAAACAGAGAACCTGTCTCTGTTTTCTTTCTATTGGAGCGGAAGACGGGATTCGAACCCGCAACTTTCACCTTGGCAAGGTGACACTCTACCATTGAGTCACTCCCGCATATTAAATTTAAAATAAATGGTGCAGATGAAGGGAGTCGAACCCCCACGCCGTAGGCGCTAGATCCTAAGTCTAGTGCGTCTGCCAATTCCGCCACATCTGCACACTTGGTGGCTCACCGGGGAATCGAACCCCGGACACCATGATTAAAAGTCATGTGCTCTACCGACTGAGCTAGTGAACCAAATGGCTGGGATAGAAGGATTCGAACCTTCGCATACAGGAGTCAAAGTCCTGTGCCTTACCGCTTGGCGATATCCCAATGAATCCAATGGTCGGGGTGACAGGGATTGAACCTGCGACCTCATGGTCCCAAACCACGCGCGCTCCCATCTGCGCCACACCCCGTTAAATTGATTTCCATGCCTAAGTTATTTTATAT
The DNA here is from genome assembly GCF_006351925.1 of Clostridium thermarum. Taxonomy (NCBI): domain Bacteria; kingdom Bacillati; phylum Bacillota; class Clostridia; order Eubacteriales; family Clostridiaceae; genus Clostridium; species Clostridium thermarum. The sequence goes on from NZ_CP040924.1 coordinate 579,317, forward strand.
GAAATTTATTTATTCGTCAATACCTATTTTTTAAAATAATCTATGTACTTATAGATCATAAAATATTAAAGGATTGGGGGGGCATAGGCAAATTTTGGCTTATAAATGTGGAACAATTTGTCCTATAATGGCATAATATGTAGTAATATATGGTATAGTATAAATCCAATCAATGATAATCCAATTGTCATTGATTGGAGATACCAATATATTACTTCAGCATTTTCTGTGGGTCCCAGTATAGAAGGGTAGGTTCACATTCAATATGGCTCAGATTTTACTCCACCGAAACAAGCAATAGCTACGTCTACTCATTAGTTGGAATGCCGGCATGGTACCTCCTCTGTGCCGGCATATTTTAATTTTCTTACTAGGTATTATATTTTAAATCTTAGAACTAATTCGTTTAGCTTTTGGGCTAACTCAGCCTGGCTTTGAGCTGTATGGGCAATTTGCTCCATGGCTGCAGTAGAGTCGTTTATGCTTTCATTAATTTGCTGTGAGTTAATTGATGAATTTTGAGAAAGTTCAGCTAGGGATTGAACTCCGTAAGATATTTGACCTATTGTAGTTTTTAAGTCTTTAGTCATGGAAGCTAATTCCTCGGACATACTGCTTACAAAGTCTGCATCTTCATGATATTGACTTCCAATACTCTCGAAGTTTCCGAACTGCGTTTTTACATTTTCATTCATAAAAACCAGCAGGCGTCTACTATTATGAGAAAGATCCTTGAAGGAAACTTGAACCTTATCAATTATCATCTTAATACTGTTTACGGAAGCTGCGGTCTGTTCAGCAAGCTTTCTTACTTCATCAGCAACTACAGCAAAACCTTTCCCCTGCTCACCGGCCCTGGCAGCCTCTATGGCAGCATTCAAGGCCAATAGGTTTGTTTGCTCAGCTACATTGGCAATGGTATCTGCTATTACACGGATTTCTTCTACCACTTTACCATCTTCTATAGACTTGAGAATTTTACTTTGCCTGTCTGCATATACCCGTTCGGTTTCTTCAAGAGCTTCCTTACTACTATTTTGCATTTCTGCAGCTCGTTCCTTTATTTTAATTGAATTGCTGTTTCCATCAACAGCCTTATCAGATAGAAGACTCACATTGGAATCGATTTCTTGCATGGATGCAGATATTTCTTCAGCTGTAGCAGTGGTTTCCTGAACACCTGCATTGATTTCCTGTATGGATTTATTTATAGTCTCAAACTGTGAAGAAACTTCTTCTGCAGTTGCAGACAATTCTTCACTTGCTGCACTCAAATCATTAGAATAATCAGTAATATTATGAATAATTGCCTTTATATTATCTAGCATGCTATTTAGATTTTCAGCCATTTGACCAAACTCATCTTTTGTATTTATTGAAATTTTATCTGTTAAGTCTCCTTCTCCAAGTTTTTTAACCATTGAATTTACCTTATCTATATTAACTCTTATATATCTTACCAGAAGAATAACAGCAATAATTGATACTACTAGACATAAGGATCCTATAATTAGCATTTTATACATTAGGCTAGTCAGATTAGAGTTCAAGTCTTTTGAAATGTTTTCTTGTATTGAGGGGATATCAATGGCTGCTATGTTGTCACCTAGAAGAGCGGTGATTTTACTGCTTATTTCCTCGTTAACAATCTGTTTGCTGGAGGAATAAGCTACCAGAGAAATTGCAAATACAGATAGTATAATTATTGGTAAAAGCATTACCAAGATCTTAATACTTATTTTCCTGAATTTCATTTTTACCCTCCTTTTAAATAATATGGTTATAATGTAACATAATCTGATATAAACTTCAATAAAATACCATTAGGTCTGGAAATATATTCTGTAAAAAAATTAAGGCAGTCTGTAATGACTGCCTTATCATCAGTACTTTGGTATATCAAACACTAAGTTTGCGTTGGATAATTTATCAACCAACCTTTTAATATTATAGGTTTGATTATATGCCCAAGCTACATCTGTTGAATATTGATGAGTACCTGGACTAGAAGGATTCCACCGCATTTTGTATAGGGTATTTTGCCTGTAATGTATATTGTTTATATATTGGGCTGAGATCCATTTAGCTCCACCGTTTATTGCAGCATCTACGGAAAACCAATTTTGTTTATAAGCATACTGTGACCCATACTTATCGGGATTAATATCATAAGCACCTATACCGAACATATTGTATACCACCTTTGGAGTAACAGAAACCCCGTCAACCGTACTTACCGTAATACCCTTAGCTAAGGCTGTACTGCCATTTCCTGTCTCTAATAGTGCATGGGAAACTAAATATATGGGACTTACATCATAAGTGACAGCAGCTTGTAGAAATACCGCACCTTTACCCTCTAAAACTCCTTTGCCAGCTAGAATACTGTTTAAATCTGACGCTGTAATACCGGAAGTATAGTTTAGAACTAAAAATTGATATTTGCCATAGGGGTCATTTATAAAATTATCTGGGTTTATATAGAACTCTATTTGCTCATTAGTGGCCGGGAGCCACTGGCTGGTATTATTAGATGAAACATTATAAACTACCGGAGTTGCAGACAGGTTTTTATGCAGTTCAACTAATGCCGTAAAGGGATTAACAGCGCCAGACTCAATAGCAGCAGAGTCGCGTGAACCCGGGAGCATTATCAGTTGATTGGCATAAAGCTTATCTGATGTAAGGTTATTCATATTTTTTATTGTTTCAACTGTAGTGTTATTATTTTTGGCAATAGAGGACAGGGTATCACCAGGCTTAACTATATAATAAACCTTCTTTATTGGATTGAGTTTTGCTTTATGTAATTTTGAAATTAATATAGGCTTATCCCCACGTTTAAAAAAATGCACCGTATCTTTGATTTTCTTGGCAACAGAAGCGGGGACACTTTCTGTAAGTGCATAAGCACCTGGAGCAAGAGAATTAAAAGCAAAAAATGAGAGGATTACTCCTCGATACATAATCTTAACCGAAAGTAGCTTTATATTTGGAAATCTTTCAGCTAGGTACTGTCTAATGTCAGTATTAAAGCTCTTCTTACTTTCTCTATTACTTTGGACTATATCCTCTGCAAATTCTGTTAGGCTATCATCAATATATAGAATGATGGAATAACCATCTTTTTCTTTTAACAGCCTATAGGAATTAAATATATCCATGGTACCACCTCTAGGGAAAATTAGTCACTTTATTTTTAGTTTTTCCTAGAGGTTAGCATATTATTTCCTATTCTTTAGCCCATCCTGCAGACCTGCCAACGGCATCGTGCCATCCCTTTAGGAGTCTTTCTCTCTTTTCTTCATTAGCAGCTGGGATAAAGGATTTGGAGATGGACCAGTTTTCAGCAATTTCATCATTACTCTTCCAGTAACCAACGGCAAGACCGGCTAAATAAGCTGCTCCCAAAGCGGTTGTCTCAATGACTAGTGGCCTGTCTACCTGTACGCCAAGTATATCTGACTGGAACTGCATTAAGAAATTATTAGCACAGGCACCGCCATCAACTTTTAGTGACTTTAGTTTTATACCTGAATCCTTTTCCATTACCTTTATAACATCATTAGTCTGATAGGCTATGGATTCCAAAGTTGCTCTTATTATGTGCTCCTTTCTGGCTCCTCTTGTTAAGCCTACAATTGTTCCGCGGGCATATGGATCCCAATAGGGAGCACCTAGACCAACGAAGGCCGGAACCAGGTAGACTCCGTTTGTATCTTCAACGGCTGTTGCATATTCTTCTGATTCAGCGGCAGTCTTAATCATTCTAAGTTCGTCCCGTAACCATTGAATAGCTGCTCCGGCAACGAAAATACTTCCCTCTAAGGCATATTGAACCTTACCTCCAACTCCCCAGGCTATGGTAGTGAGTAAGCCGTTACTGGATTTAACCGGTTTTTCTCCTGTGTTCATCAGCATGAAGCAGCCTGTACCATATGTGTTCTTGGCCATACCTTCTGTGAAGCAAGTTTGTCCAAATAATGCGGCATGCTGGTCTCCTGCATCGCCTGCAATGACAATTGGGGAACCAAACAAAACAGGGTCTGTATATCCATATAGGAAGCTGGAGGGCTTTACTTCAGGCAGCATGGATTTGGGAATTGTTAGGAGCTCCAACAATTCATCATCCCATTTTAAATCATATATGTTAAAAAGCATTGTTCTCGAAGCATTTGTATAATCGGTAACATGAACCTTGCCCTTGGTCAAGTTCCAAATTAACCATGTATCTACGTTTCCAAATAATAAATTCCCCTTTTCAGCTTCTTCTCTGGCACCGGTAACATTATCAAGAATCCACTTTATCTTAGTGCCGGAGAAATAAGCATCCAATACCAGACCGGTTTTTTTCCTTATTATAGTGTCCATGCCCTTGGCCCTAAGCTCATCACAGTATTCTGCGGTTCTTCTACATTGCCATACGATGGCATTGTACACGGGCAAACCTGTTCTCTTATCCCAAACTATAGTAGTTTCTCTTTGATTTGTAATACCGATGGCGGCAATCTCCTCTGCAGAAACATTCAATCTTGCCATAACTTCTGCAGCAACACTGAACTGAGTTGACCATATTTCCATGGGATTGTGCTCAACCCAGCCTGCCTTGGGATAAATTTGAGTAAATTCCTTTTGTGCCACATTGACAATTTGTCCTTTTTCATTGAATAAAATACTTCTAGAGCTTGTGGTGCCTTGGTCAAAGGCCATTACATACTTTGCCATAAAGTTTCCCTCCCCATTGCATAATTTATGTAAAGGTTTTATAATCAGAGTTAAAAAAAACGTATTAAATCTAAGTACAAGTACTTCCGATCTAATACGGATCTCTTTTCTCAGCCATTGTATCAGTTATGTGTTTAGTATAAGATACAAGCAGGTAAAAGTCAACAATGCATTAAGACAGTTTCATGCAGAAGGAACCTCATGAACTGCTGATTTTTATTAAATCACGTATTAAATTTACCGGAGAGTGTGAAATTACTATTATTGTACTAACCTTTCTGATAAAATTAACTTATTACCGAACCTAAGAATAGATATGAGCATAAAGGTTTCTAAGTTGAATATTATTATTATTATGAATGGAGATGTATAGAGATGAAAAAAAGACCTTATGGTGCTACAGGTAAATTTGTTTCAGAAATTGGCTTTGGGGCCTGGCAGCTTGGCAATGCCAAAGATTGGGGAACAATGAGCGATGAGGAAGCAATTAAACTAGTTCATGCCGCCTTGGATTGTGGAGTAAATTTTTTTGATACGGCTCCCGGCTATGGTTTAGGAAAAAGTGAGGAACTGCTGGGTAGAGCTTTGAAGGGGAGACGAGATGAAGTTGTAATCAATACTAAGTACGGCCATCATGCTGATGGCAGCAGTGATTTCTCGGCGGATAGAATACGTGAAGCGGTGGAAGGCAGCTTGCAACGTCTACAGACCGACTATCTGGATTCAATACTCCTGCATAATCCACCCTTTGAATTGCTTAACGGCAGTGCACCCCAATATGAAGTCCTTGAACAGCTGAAGGCTGAAGGAAAAATCTTGGCCTATGGTGCTTCTGTAGACTCAAGTCGGGAGATGCTGGAGGTAATAGATAACAGTAACTCAGGGATTATGGAAGTGATGTTTAATATATTCTATCAAGAAACCGCAGCAGTCTTTACGAAGGCTAAGGAGAAACACATTGGCCTGATCATTAAGGTTCCGTTGGATTCGGGCTGGCTATCTGGAAAATACAATTCAGAAAGCAGGTTTCATGGCATCCGCAGCCGCTGGAGTGCTGAAACAATAAAACAAAGATCAGAATGGCTGAAGAAAATAGACTTTATTACTAACGACAAAACCTCCATGACTCAAGCAGCCCTTAGATTTATTCTTTCTTACGAGGAAATAGCTACAGTAATACCCGGTGCAAAGAATCTTCAGCAGCTGAAAGAGAATATATCCGCAGCAGAAGAAGCAATGCCTGAAGAATATGTTCAAAAGCTCAATGAGATATGGGAAAGTGAAATTAAGAACTGTAAGTTTGAATGGTAGACTATAAGGTAGAGGTCAGACTTAGGCTGTAAAAGGGATAGAGCTAATATACTAAAATTGCGAAGCAAAAAATTAAACACGGAATCCACTGAGAACACAAAGAATACGGGTGGGGATATTTTTTCCCTTAGTTTATGAATAATACAGATAACTATTGAAAACCTTTCCACTAAATGGTATAATTTCAAGTAAATAATATATTATCTTAAGACAATTCCAACGGCACTTCAAAGTAAAACTTTTATTCTTATTATTAACTTAAATCGTAATATATACTCCACAGAAATATTACTACTTAAAGAATCAATAATTGTCATTCTAGTATAAATTCAGCCCAGCTGAATTTATATAGTCATTTATTTGTTAAAACATTAACATTTTCTTTGGGCCTGTATGGTTGTAAACAAAGATAGGAAGGAGACAAACTAATGATTACTGACATATACTTTGGGAGGGATAAAATATAAAGTAATAGGGGGTATTCGATGTTAATTGAAAAAGGTTTCAACAAATTTTATTGGGGATTCCTATTTATTATGATTGATTTCAGGCTGCAGGGCATAGATGTGTTGCCGGATTTAATCGGGTATGTTTTTCTTGCCCAGGGCTTCCATATTCTATCTGATTTCAGTCAACATTTTTCAAAGGCCGAAGCCTTGAATATCGTAATGCTGGCATTATCAATATTTTCTATATATGAAAAACCGGCACAAGATGGTGGCATTAACTATGGAATTTCTGGTCCATTAGGCATTCTAATAGGAATAGCTGCAGTAATAATAGGAATAATGAGTGTTTACTATATGTTCTGTGGAATAAAATCTATAGCTGAAAAGAAAGAAAAGCAAGATATATACCATGAGGCCAACAAAAGATGGGTGCAGTACTTTCTGCTTCAATTGGCAGGCTTAGTGAGCTTTATCCTTATTTTTATACCACCAATAGCGTTTATTTATGTGTTTGCTGTTTTAATAGTAACAATCGTATTCACCTTAACACTGATGGACTTTATGAGAAGATGTGCTGAAAATCTAGCTTAATGAACAGATTGCCCATATAGGCGAAATGCTTGACATGCCTGTGATGTTGGGAGAGTTTCATTTTGGGGCTCTGGACAAAGGCTTGACTGGCCACGGTATGAGAGGGGCAGAAAATCAAAAGGAAAGGTGTATTGCCTGCTGCTGCTATGTGGAACAGGGTATCAGGGCTCCACACTTTACAGGCGCCCATTATTTTATGCTCAATGATCAAAAATGATGGCAGAAATTCAGCTTGGCTAAATTTCTGCCTAATTAAATTTAAGAGTTTTCGTAGAGAAGCTGATAAAATCCTCCGGTAGTCTTAATTATTATAAAACATGCACTCAATAAAATTATCAATTGTTATAGCAGAGAAGTACTCACTAAAGTCTATGACCTCAAGTGCCGCCCTAATGGCTTCCTCCCTGTACTGTTTTCCCTTCAAAACATCCTCTGCTTCTTTAACATCCTTCTTGCCAAAGAAGTCTCCATGGATTTTAAGCCCTTGCAGTAAGCCATCTTTAACGTTAAATCTAAGTTCAAGCTTGCCGCCTTCAAACCGCATGGCTTTCTCTACATCGAAGGCCGGTGATTCACCATAATTCCACTCCCAGCTTAGGTATCTCTCTTCCATCAGCTTTCTTATTTTTGAAAGATCTCTGTCATTTAATATGTATTCTTTTTCACTATAGTTTTCATCTTCCATTAAGAATTTTAATAAAATATCCTTAAACTTCTTAACAGATATTTTTTCCTTAAGATAGGGATAAATATTAGTAACTCTGCTTTTTACTGATTTTATTCCCTTAGACTGAAGCTTATCGATTTTAACGTTAAGAGCCTCTTCAATCACAGCAAGGTCAGAATTGAAAAGTATAGTTCCATGATGTAAAAGTCTGTTTTTAATATAATACTGAGCATTACCCGAGAACTTTTTACCATCTATGGTTATATCATTTCTCCCTGAAAACACTGCATTGATACCAAGCTTTCCAAGAGTTTTTATTACTGGCTCCGTAAACTTCTTAAAGTTGCTTAACACATCCTTATCACTGTTTACTATAAAGGTAAAGTTTAGGTTTCCCAGGTCATGATAAACTGCTCCACCACCGGATAGCCTTCTCACCACATGGATATTATTATCTTTGATAAACTTGGCATTCACTTCTTCTGCGGTATTTTGATTACGACCAATGATTACCGAAGGCTCATTTTGCCAAATAATCACATAATCCTCCTTGGGATCAAGATAATTGAGAGCATATTCCTCTAGGGCAAGATTGAAATGTGGGTCTGTGGATTCATTTCGAATACTTATCATGTTAAGCACCTCACAAAATTATTACTTTGAAAGTCATTCAAATAATTTATATGGAAATTATAACATATTCTTATGATATATGTATATTTACTGATATAAACTACTTCTTGGCTTGTTATTGACTAGTTTTACTTAAATCTGTATCATTAAGTAATAGTGAATTCTTATTAGAAAAGCTAAAAATCCTGATGCTGAGGCGATTGGAATACAAAACAGCATTTTTTTGGCTTACCCCATATTCAAATAGAGTACCCTAAAGACCAGGAGAAACATAACAAGATAACCTGTATGCTTGAGTTGAATGGAAGAACTATTGGTAAGATAAGAGTAGATAGTGATGAAGATTCATCCTATATTTACGGCTTTAGACAAGAAGCCGTTATGAACTATTATGAAGTTAAGAAGGGGCACTAGTGCCCCCTCTAGTTATTTATTCAGATTAAATAGGACAAGGGTGATTAAAATGAATACAAAAGAAGTCAGATCTAACATTTTACTATTGATAACTGCAACCATATGGGGTTTTGCCTTCGTGGCTCAAAGGGTAGGTTTGAACTATGTGGAGGCCTTTACCTTTAATGCCGTAAGATTTGCTTTAGGGGCCCTATCACTGTTGCCATTGATTATATATCAGAAAAAAGTAAATGAAGGACAAAATAAAAAAAGCACTGCTGCAGTAAAAACTTTATTGCTGGGGGGGCTTGTCGCTGGTAGTGCCCTATTTTTGGGATCATCCCTGCAGCAGGTGGGACTTGCCTATACTACCGCAGGAAAAGCAGCCTTTATTACAGGATTATATATTGCCTTGGTGCCAATCTTAGGTATTTTCCTAAAACAAGGAGTCCACTTTACTACTTGGATTGGTGTTTCCTTTGCAGTGGTAGGGCTTTACTTTCTAAGTGTTAATGAGGACTTTTCTATCAACAAAGGAGATTTACTGCAGCTTATCGGAGCCTTATTTTGGGCCTTTCACATACTGACAATAGATTATTTAACCAAGAAGGTAGATGCACTAACCCTTTCCTTTCTTCAGTTTATAACCTGTTCCATACTAAGTTTCATAGTGGCAGTGAGCTTTGAGAACATATCTATTTTTGGTCTAAGCCAAGCGCTTGTGCCGATTCTATATGGTGGCATATGTTCCGTAGGTATAGCATACACCTTGCAGGTCTTTGGACAGAAACATGCCAAGCCTTCTCATGCTGCCATCATCATGAGCATGGAAGCAGTGTTTGCCAGCATCGGTGGCATGCTTTTATTAAATGAACGTTTAGACTTAAGGGGATTTCTAGGCTGCGGTTTGATGTTGACGGGAATGCTGTTGTCCCAGGTAGGAGGATTTAAAAAGAGTGAGGAGGATAGGAAAGCTGCGGCGTAATAGAAATGACTCAATGGTAGAGAAAGTTTCACTCGAAAAAATATACTGGTAAATACCACCTGATTATTGATTTTTATTTCTGTATTTTTTGGGAGTCAACCCTGTAAACTTCTTAAATAACTTTGTAAAGTGGCTTTGGTCATGAAAATTAAGCCTGGCAGATATGTATAAGATGGGATCCAAGGTGGAGGTCAATAATCTTTTGGCTTCCTCGATTTTTTCCCTTTGTATGTATTCACTCAAGGTTATTCCTACTTCTTTTTTAAACAATTCTGACAGGTAGTTGGGGTTTACATCTAAAATCTCTGCCAAATCAGATACAGAGATGTTCTCATACAAGTGCTTCTGTACATAGCTTATGCATAACAGGATATTCTTAGAATAGTTAAGGGACTTTACCTTCCGTACTCTGCTGGCAAAGTCACAGAGAATAATATTGTTTAGATTCCAAAGATCTGTCACATCATTTATCTCTTCTATAGCTTGTATAGATGAATCGCTGAGGGTGAAGGCTAATTCCGCATCTAGACCACCTTCAATGGCTGCACGGGTAGCAAGGGTTACTAGGCAGATAGAGAGATTTTTTTCACTTCTTAAGGGATTATTTTTTGAAAGGATACCGTACTCTCCATCTTTAGGAGCCTGCTGGAGTTTAATTAAGCTTTCCACATCACCTTCCTTTATACATTTGAGTATACTTCTCTCTGCAGCAAGGGAATGATGGAAAAAGGTATTTTCTCTGTTCTCTGATAAGCTGTTTTCATAGCTGCTATTAATTTTCATACCGATGTTTTTCAAGGAGCTGTTTCTTTCTATTACTGCAGCCAAATCTAATTTTTCTCTGTAGACGATCAAATTGAGCAACTGGCTAGCACTAAGCAGTCTTCTATAATCCATAACCGTCAATGAATTAAAATAGTTAACCAGATCTCTTTTATAGCTTATAGGAATTTGATTGTCAGTAATTAAAGTATCTACGGCATAGGGACTAATGTAGGAGTAGGTTGAAGGACCAACGATAAATTTACCTAAATACATATCATCTATATTCAAATTCACAGCAAAATAGTTTTCATAATACTTAGTGGATTTAATGGTAGGATAAGTATTGGCTTCTGTGCCTTGAAAGAGTTCTATAAAAAGCTTATTTTTATCTTCCGCCAATGGATTATTAGCATAGCCGTAAGTAAAGGAATAAAACACTTCATTGGCTGCATCTAAAAAATAAACCGGCAGCTTAAAAGCTTCAAAGATCAACTTGCATATATACTCAATATCCTCTGGTATGGATCTGTGAATATTCTGGAAAAACATTATGGGTACCTCCTGGAAGAAAGTTAATCACATAGAAAAATCCTTCATTGTTCTCCGTTTTTTCTGTGTTTTATGTCACTTATTTTATATCTGCGGTGAATTAACAATTTGGTAAGCTCGTACCAAAAATATGAGTTTCATACAAAAAATATATCATAAAAGATGATAAAATCAAAATAAAAATTGTAGCTATGGGGGTTAAGAGATGAGCAGAGATATTAAAAAGATTATTTCTCAAATGACTTTGGAAGAAAAGGCAGGGATGTGTTCCGGTCTTGACTTCTGGCGTACAAAGGCTGTTGAGAGATTAGGAATACCATCAATTATGGTAACGGATGGACCACATGGACTAAGAAAACAGGCGGAAACTGCAGACCATCTTGGAATGAATGGCAGTGTTCCTGCAACTTGTTTTCCTGCGGGAGCAACTTTAGCATCTTCTTGGGATAGAAGCCTTGTAGAAAGGGTAGGAGCAGCTTTAGGCGAAGAATGCCAGGCAGAAAAGGTTTCTGTGCTATTAGGACCTGCTGCTAATATAAAACGTTCACCCTTATGCGGTAGAAACTTTGAGTATTTGTCAGAGGACCCATATCTATCTTCGGAGATAGCAGCCAGTCACATAAGGGGGGTTCAAAGTCAGGGTGTAGGTACTTCACTAAAACACTTTGCAGTAAATAATCAAGAACACAGAAGACTGTCTGTAAATGCCATATTGGATGAAAGAACCCTAAGGGAAATATATCTTGCCAGCTTCGAGGGGGCTGTGAAACAGTCACAGCCATGGACAGTAATGTGTGCTTACAATCAGGTTAATGGAGAATACTGTTCGGAAAATAAATACCTGTTGACTACCATATTAAAAGAAGAATGGGGACATGAAGGTTTTGTGGTTTCCGACTGGGGTGCAGTAAATGAGAGAGTCCCAGGACTTAAGGCGGGCTTGGAATTAGAGATGCCTTCCAGCAATGGCTTAGGAGATAAGAAAATTGTGGATGCGGTAAAGAACGGTAAATTATCAGAAGAGGTTCTTGATAAAGCGGTAGAAAGGATATTAAACATCGTCTTTAAAGCTGTTGATAACAGAAAAGAAAATGCAACCTATGATAAAAAGGCCCATCATGCTTTGGCAAGAGCAGTGGCCAGGGAGTGTATGGTACTATTAAAGAATGAGGATGATATTCTTCCTCTTATGAAGAAGGGAAAGATAGCAGTTATCGGTGGCTTTGTGAATAAGCCAAGATATCAAGGAGGGGGAAGTTCCCATGTAAATCCTACAGAAATAGACAATGTGTTAGATGAAATGGTGAAGTTAGCTGGCAGTGCAGAAATAGTATCTGCTGAAGGTTTCGATTTAAACAGTGATAATAGTGATGATAATATGGTTGCTGAGGCTAAGGCTGCAGCTCAAGACAGCGATGTTGCTGTAATATTTGCAGGACTTCCGGACAGATATGAGTCTGAAGGCTACGATAGAACTCATATGAGCATGCCTTCGAACCAAATAAAACTCATAGAAGCTGTGGCTGAAGTTCAGCAAAATGTAGTTGTAGTTTTAAGCAACGGGTCACCAATAGAAATGCCGTGGATAGGTAAGGTAAAGGGAGTACTGGAAGCTTACCTGGGAGGACAAGCAGCTGGAGGAGCTATAGCAGATCTACTCTTTGGAGCAGCTAATCCCTGTGGCAAACTGGCAGAAACTTTCCCGATAAAGCTAAGTGATAATCCATCATACCTAAACTTCCCCGGTGAAGGAGATAAAGTGGAATATAAAGAGGGGTTGTTTGTTGGTTATAGGTATTATGACAAGAAAGAGATGGCTACACTATTCCCCTTTGGTCATGGACTTAGTTATACCACCTTTGAATATACAGGCATATTAGTAGATAAGAAAGAGCTTACCGATAAGGATACCTTAAAGGTAAGTGTAAGTGTAAAGAACACTGGAAAGGTTGCAGGTAAGGAAGTTGTTCAGCTCTATGTAAAAGATGTTGTAAGCAGTGTTATCAGGCCAGAAAAAGAACTTAAGGGCTTTGAAAAGGTAGACCTTCAACCGGGAGAAGAAAAGGCTGTAACCTTTACTTTGGATAAGAGAGCCTTTGCTTACTATAACACAGAAATAAAGGATTGGCACGTAGAAAGCGGAGATTTTGAGATATTGGTAGGAGGATCTTCTGTATCACTTCCCCTAAGAGAAATTGTAAAGGTTGAGTCAACAGTTGTTATCAAGAAGAAATTTACAAAGACTTCAACGGTAGGGGATGTAATGAGTCATCCTGCAGGAAAAGTCATAGCTGCAGATTTAATGAAGGGCTTCTTTGGAGAGCAGCAGGAAGTTGCTGACACTGAGGGTCTTGGAACAGATATGGCTGCGATGATGAAGGACTTTGTGTTACGCTCCATAGTTAATTTCTCCGGCGGAAAGTTCTCTGAGGAAATGCTGGAAGAGCTACTGGATAAATTAAATAACTGTAATTAAAAGTTTATAAGCTGAACATAAGGAGACAAAGATATGAGTATTAGGTAAATTTCTACAACAGAAAAAGAGGTTTGGAAAGACAATGATATAGAACTCACAGACGGTGGAAGAGACACTTTTGAGCTAACGGGAGAAAAGCACCAGACCATTCACGGTTTTGGAGGCTGTTTTAATGAGCTTGGCTGGATTGCACTGGCTAAGGTTTCCGAAGCAGAGAGAGAAAAAGTGATCAAAGAACTTTTCAATCAACAGTGCTGCAATTTTAATTTTTGCAGAACTCCATGATTACAATCGCTACTGAAACAAAAGTGGCTATCTTCAATCCGGAGTTTTACCTTATGAAGCATTTTTCCCACTTTGTACAGCCTGGTGCAGTAAGACTTGGAACTAAGGCACATTGGGAAGGTGTATCTTTAGCCTTTGAAAATCCAAATGGGGAAATAACTGTTGCAGTCAGCAACGCAATGGATAGAGATTGTATCTTCAGATTTAAGAACAAGGGTGAAGAATTCACAGTAACATTAAAACCATAGTCCTTTAATACATTCGTAATTAAATAAGGAGAAAAATATCCGCAGGCTAAGGTTTTTAAACCACAAGTCCTGCGGATGCTTTTGGCTTACATATAGATACAAATAACTGAAAGACTTTATAATTATTATAAGAAATTTATTAAGAAATTGTTGACTATTATGAATATTAGTAATACAATAAAATTGTAAAAAAACATAAAACTTGTTATTAAACAAAAAAGTTGATTAATAATATAGATTCTGTTATAAATAATGCGTAACCATAAATCTTCATAGTATAATATACAAATATTTAAGTTAAAAATGAAAAATGTACAAATATGACATTAGTGTTGAACGAGGTGAAAAGGTTTTATGAGTAAGGATATCGATTTGAATATAGATCGCGCTGAAGAGTTATACAATATAGCTAAAGCATTGGCTTCAGAAGTAAGAATAGAGATAATTAAGCTACTGAATTTCAACAGCTATAATGTAAACGAAATTGCTGAAAAGCTAAATATTCCAACTTCTTCAGCGGCTTTAAATGTTAAGGTGCTGGAGGATGCGGGGTTGATTCATACCGAACTTCAGCCTGGGGTTAGAGGATCTATGAAGGTTTGTAGCAGGAAAAATGATAATATAACTATTAAGTTAACTTCGGACATAGTACATTCTCGAGATAACTCTTTCTACATAAATATGCCGATAGGAAATTTTGTAGATTGTGCAGTTCAACCGACCTGTGGTATGGTAAGTGAAATGGGGTATATTGATAGGGAAGACAGTCCGAGAGCCTTTTATAATCCACTGAGAACGAATGCTCAGTTAATATGGTTTTACAAAGGATACTTGGAATATAGATTTCCAAACAATATACTTCAAATAGGAAAAGAAAAGTCTATAGAAATATCCATGGAGATTTGTTCTGAGGCGCCAAATTACAGAAACAACTGGCCTTCGGATATTACTTTGTGGATAAATGGAAAGGAAATTGGGACTTGGACAAGTCCTGGAGACTTTGGAGGGAGAAGGGGAAGACTAAACCCTGTGTTCTGGTCGGA
This sequence comes from Clostridium thermarum, assembly GCF_006351925.1. NCBI lineage: Bacteria > Bacillati > Bacillota > Clostridia > Eubacteriales > Clostridiaceae > Clostridium > Clostridium thermarum. The sequence goes on from NZ_CP040924.1 coordinate 594,437, forward strand.
CGGCTGCACCCAATATGGGCTTTTAAAAGCTTGGAAAGTCAGTAAGGATGGAGCGTATATCGATGAGAAAAAGGTATCTGACATTAATATAGAGGATTTGGAACTTGGCAAGAATGATTATATATCTGTAAGGATAGGAATTAAAGATGATGCTCAAAATGTTGGAGGCATAAACATTTTCGGAGAAAAGTTTGGTGATTATGAGCAAAATATTGTTATGAGAATAGATTATAGTATATAATTTTTAATTTGACAGGTAAATAAATAACAGAATGCTCTAATTACCTGTCGATTAAAAAATTTTTTTAACAAAAGTTACATAAAAATTGAAATAAAACAAAAAATATGTCACTATAGTATAAGGGTGTGAGAATATGAAAAGGGAATATTCTATAGATATATTTAAAGGCATCCTAGTTATTGGCATGATATTAGTACAATAATGCAATTCTTTTCCGATGCAGGTATTTCTTCCTGCATAGAATACATTATCAATTTCAGCAACTGAACTTTTTCTCACCTGTTTTGTTACTTATCAGAGTTTTAACTGGAGCTATTATTCTTACTGCACTTCCAACAGTGGGTTATATGGTTACAAAAGCACTACCTAACAGATTCTTGCCATCTGTCGTTTGGAACATTATGCCAATGATTATCCTGTATTTATATTTTTTACTTTGAAAATATCTGGAAAAGTATTATTACCTACTTTTTTCAACAATGATATTGGGGCAAAATCTACTATTTTCATTGGTTATAAGTAATGTAATGATTTTCACCATAAAATCTAAATTTGATAATTTTTACATCACCGGATTACAGAGCAGCTACATGAAAGTGGTATTCTTAATATTTATATACTCCTTAACAGCTTTCGCAGACAATAAAAATATAGCAAGAGGAAACAAGCTGATAATGTTAAGGTTACACAATAATCTAATTAGGTTCTTCAGTGTAAACAATTTTGTTTGCACTTGAAAATAATTAATAAATATTATGGAGGGGATATCCTATGAACAAAAAATTAAAAAGTATTCTTTGTGCAGCAGTGACAACGGTTACAGTTTTGGCAGGATTTACAGGCTGTAAATCAGGTCAAAAGGAAATTGTTTTCTGGACGCCATTTACTGGGCCTGACGGAGAGAATATGACTAGAATGGTAGAGGCATATAACAAAACTAATCCAAAGATTAAAGTTAAGCATACAACTATAGAAGCAAGTGACATGTATACAAAGTTACCTTCTGTAGTTAACTCTGGTAAAGATGTTCCGGATCTTAATATTGTTCATGCAGAGAGAATACCGCTTTTCGTTGAAAGCAACATGCTGCTGCCAATTGACGACTATGTATCTTCCAATGGTAAAATCAAGGGCGAAAACTATATTGCTGAAGGCTGGAGTGCTGGAGAAGTTAATGGAAAGAGATATGGCTTGCCTCTTGATGTTCACTCCTTCGTCACTTACTACAACAAGGACTTAATGGCAAAGTATGGGCCAGGTGTTTTAGATGATGGTGTTATTACTATTGATGAAGTAAAGAAAATAGGCGAAGCCAGCCAAAAAGATGGAATAACCGGTATGGGTGTAACTTGGATGAGAGTTAAGTTTCTTGCCTGGTATGATCAATTAGGCGGTAAACTGAGTGAAGATGGAGAAAAACCTTCCTTTAACAATGCAGAAGGGGAAAAGGTATTGTCAACCGTTAAATCTTTAGTTGATACAAAAGTTGCTAACCAGGATGGAGAAGATCCAGGACAATTATTTAAGGCAGGTAAGTTGGTTCTTTGGCCTGAAGGTATTTGGATGATGAATGGACTTAACGAGATAAAAGATTTAAACTGGGGTATGACTCATTTTATAACTTTTGATGCTTCCAAAAAGGTAAACTGGTCCTCATCACATCAATTTGTAATGTGGAAGAATCCTAAAATGGATGATGAAAGAGCAGCTGCAATAATGGATTTCATAAATTGGATTGGAGAAAACTCTTTGGAATGGGCTAAAGCAGGACAAGTTCCAGCTTCATTCAAGATATTAGAGAATGAAGAATTTAACAAAATGCCGCAAGCATTCTTACTTAAAGACAAAGGAACACAGAAAATCTTTATGTACAAATACTACGGTTTTGCTACTGAAGCTTTAGATAAAATTGTAACAGATACAGTATTTGGGAAAATGGATATTAAGCAAGGTTTGGATCAGGCGGTGAAAGAGACAGAAGACAAGATAGCTGCAGTTAAGAAGTAGATGTAATTATAAATGTTGCGCTGATTATTATTGCGCATTACTGGATGTGTAGTAATAATCAGCAATTTTAATAAAAGTTACTATTTAATGATTTGAGGTGAATAAAACGGTGAATAAAAAGAAGCTTACACCTTATTTATTTATAACACCCCACTTGGTTTTATTTGTGGTTTTCTTTGCTGTTCCGGCCATCTTTGGTATTATTATTTCTTTTACGAAATGGAATTTATTAAGCCCTCCGCAATTTGTGGGACTGGATAATTACTATGAAATACTTGTAAATAAACAATCAACTTTTTATAAGCAGTTTCATACAGGCTTTGCAAATACATTAAAATTTGTTTTATTTAGTGTTCCTTTTTGTATTATAGTTCCGTTACTTTATGCAGTGGCGCTGCATACTAAACCAAAAGGACATAGATTATTCCAATCTATATTTTATATGCCCTCGCTTTTATCAATTACATCGGTTATTATAACCTGGACCTTCTTGTTAAATAAGACCCTTGGACCTGTTAATAATATAATAAAGTTGAATGTCAATTGGACAGGGACTCAACCCTATGTTTGGATTGCCTTAGTAATGATCACAGTATGGTGGTGTATAGGTGGCAATATGGTTATATACCAATCTGCTATAGCCAGTGTTCCGGAGGAGTTGTATGAGTCTGCATCCATAGATGGTGCTAATGCCATAAAGAAGTTTTTTTATATAACCTTACCTTCCATAAAAAATCCTTTATCTTATACCCTAATTGTTACTACTGTGGCTCAATTTAATATTTACGGCCAGCCATATATGTTTTCAAGAGGGGGACCATCGGGTTCAACAACTGTATTGCTTATGTATATTAGAGAGGCGGCTTTCGGTACCGGTGAATCTATAGCTGGTATTGCATCGGCTATGGCTGTTATGCTTGGATTATGCATATTAGTAGTTGGCATATTCCAATATAGACTTATGCGAAATAGTGATTAGAATGCGAGGTGAGTAAATAATGAAATTTTTAAGAAAGAATGTATCGAAGGTTGTAGCATTTATTTTCTTGGCATTTATGGCCTGCATATGGTTGGTGCCCATTGCCTGGGCCATATTGACATCTTTTAAGTCGGAAGCGGAAATTGTAACCAACGGTTATAGGCTATTACCAATACAATGGGTTCTTAAAAACTATGTAAGTATACTGACAAATACCTCTTCGGCACCAATAATTAAGTGGTTTTTTAATTCTTTACTTATTTCCACAACTCATACTATTTTAGTTATAATAGTTTCTTCAATGGCTGCGTATGCATATGCAAGACTAAGATTCAAGGGCAGAGACGCAATATTTATTATACTAATTTCCACTATGATGTTTCCAAGTATAGTGAATCTAGTACCGCTTTATAAGATATCTGATTTCTTAGGATGGATAAATACTCCTATGGCAGTTATTGTTCCTGGACTCGGTGGGGTACTAAACATATACCTCATCAGACAATTTATGCTTGGAATACCAAAGGATTTTGACGAAGCTGCCAGAGTAGAGGGGGCTGGCGAATTTACCATATATATAAAGATCATTCTTCCAATGTTAAGACCTGTTTTAACGGTAGTAGGCCTATTTAGTTTTACAGGCTCCTGGAACGACTTTCTATGGCCTTCAATAGTTTTTAATGATGTTGAAAAAATACCATTAACCCCTGGCTTGAAGTTACTGCAAGGTGTATATGAATCAGAATTTGCGCATTTAATGACCGGAGCAGTGCTGGCAATGATACCTACTTTTATTGTATACTTATTTGCGCAAAAGTATTTCTTAGAAGGGCTAGCTATAACTTCTGGGGTTAAAGGATAGGTGACTTAAAATGTCTAGGAAATTTGAAAAGTCCCTTAGCTTGATGGGGGCCTTTTGGCAGATTATCACCGGAGTTATTACCATATTCTTTTATGGAACATGGATAAGAGGTCAGGTACTGGACAGCGAATCTGCATCAGCATTGGATGTGATGTCTTCTCGGGTAGTAGCAAAGAATTTGTATAGCTTTACTGTGACCTTTGGCGTTTTTTTTGTATTGTTAGGTATTATAAACATATATTGCTCTTATAAGCTTAACCCTCAAAAAGTGGCTAAGAAGATACCTATATGGTTTATACTTTGTTCTCTTATATCTTTTTTCTGTATGGATTTTATAGGATGCATAGCTTTTATGTCAGCAGCCGTAATAGCATTAGCAAGAAACAAATCAATAGCGATAATGGAAATTCGGAGGATAAAATGATGAATAATGATAATGTACTAAGAAATGAATATCCTAGGCCGGACTTTGAAAGAGAAGAATGGCTAAATCTAAATGGAGAATGGGAGTTTGAATTTGATGATGATAATATTGGCGAGAAAGAAAAATGGTATGATACAGGAGTTTTCGCAAGAAGAATTGTAGTCCCTTTTTGTTATCAAAGTAAATTGAGCGGTATAGATATTCAAGATTTTCATGAAGTTCTTTGGTATAGGAAAGTGTTCTCTCTGCCCGAGAAATTTATGGGGAAAAAGGTATTGTTAAACTTTGGGGCCTCAGACTATTACACTAAGGTTTGGGTAAATGGGGTATATGCTGGAGACCATAAGGGAGGACACGTGTCCTTTAAAATGGATATAACTAATTTTTTATCCCTAGGTGATAATACAATAGTGGTAAGGGTAGAAGATAAATACGAAACAGCCCAGCCAAGAGGAAAACAATATTGGAAAGAAAAAAATGATAGGTGTTGGTATACACCTACCTCAGGCATATGGCAGACAGTTTGGTTAGAGACCACTGGGAATATATATATTGATAAAGTTAGGATGACTCCGGATATTGACAGGAAAAATGTTCATCTGGAGATATTCCTTAATGAATATAAAATTAATACAAAGATTAATATTTCTGTTATGTATAAAGGAAAGTTAGTTAAGGAATTGGCATATGGAATAGATCACAAAGTTTCAAGATGCACAGTGGATATTCGAGAAGAGGATTATATCGATGAAATTCATTACTGGAGCCCTGAAAATCCAAATCTTTATGACGTTCAATTTACATTAACTGCGGATGGAAATGTAGTTGATGCTGTTAAGAGTTACTTTGGTATGAGGAAAATATCATTGAAGGGTGACACAATTCTTTTAAACAATAGACCTTATTATCAGAAACTTATTCTGGATCAAGGCTATTGGCCGGAAAGCTTACTGACGCCGCCAAGTGATGAAGCAATCCAATATGATATAGTAATGACTAAAAAATTTGGATTTAATGGAGCAAGAAAACATCAAAAGTTTGAGGACCCAAGATATTACTATTGGGCAGATAAGCTTGGTCTTCTTGTATGGGGAGAAATGCCCAGTTCCTATGACTACGGCGTAGAGGAGATAGAAAATATAACCCATGAGTGGGTGGAGTTTATTAACAGAGATTATAATCATCCCTGTATTATAACCTGGGTACCGCTGAATGAATCCTGGGGGGTGAGAAATATTGTTGTAGACAAGGCCCAGCAGAATTTTGCGGCATCCTTGTACCATCTTACAAAGGCCATGGATAGTACCAGATTGGTTAGCTCCAACGATGGCTGGGAAATGGTACGGGACACAGATATTTGTGCTATACATGATTATGAGGCATGGGGTGAAAACTTCACTAAAAAGTTCTTCAATAAAGATGAAATTCTTGGAAAAGATGCCGTTGGCCGAATGATTTTTGCAGAAGGACATGAGTATGCTGGTCAGCCAATTATGATTACCGAATACGGTGGTATTGCCTTTAAGAGTGAATCTGAGGAAAATTGGGGGTATTTCGGCAGTGTAGAAGATGAGGAAGCTTTTATGGAGAGATATACAAGTATTACAACTGCAATAAAGAATACTCCGTATATAAGAGGATATTGTTATACTCAGCTTACAGATGTAATGCAAGAGGTTAACGGGCTTATGACTGCAGATAGGAAAGTAAAAGTAGACCCTGAAAAAATAAGAAGTGTTAATTTATAAGAGAATATAGGAGAGCATAGGTATGAAAAGTAAAATTCTCAAGTATTTAATCGTGTATACCTTACTATTTACTTTGGGAGCTTTTTCGCTTAGTCAGTGCGCTAAAAGAGAGAAGTTTACTAATCCTATAAGACCTGCTACCAGTGCAGACCCTTGGGTTGTCTATAAGGATGGATATTACTATTACTGTTATTCCAACGGAAGTAATAAAATATATGTTACTAAAACAAAGAAACTTCAAAATCTGGATAAGGAAGTAGCAGCAAACGTTTGGACAGCACCCTTTGGAAAAGAATATTCTGCTGAAGTATGGGCGCCGGAGCTTCATTTTTTAAATGGTAAATGGTATATATATTTTGCAGCAGACGATGGAAGAAATGAGAATCATAGAATGTACTGCTTAGAGAGCAAATCTGATGACCCACAAGGCAGCTACGAATTTAAAGGAAAAATAGCTGCAGAGACGGATAAGTGGGCTATTGATGGTACTGTATTAGAGCAGGATGGACAGCTATATTTTGTTTGGTCAGGATGGGAAGGGGACGTAAATGTAAGACAAGGCATATATATCGCTAAAATGAGTAATCCATATACCATCTCAGGTGAAAGAGTGTTGCTTTCAATGCCGGAGCAAGACTGGGAAATGAATGGACAACCATATGTAAATGAAGGACCCCAAATATTGAAGAAAAATGATACAATCCATATTGTTTATTCAGCCAGCGGAAGCTGGACAGATGACTACTGTCTGGGGCTTCTTACCTGTAAGGATGGAGATGTAATGAATCCGGCTTCTTGGGAAAAGACAGGACCGGTATTCTCTAAGGCAGAGACTGCTTATGGGCCTGGACATGCTAGCTTTGTAAAGTCCCCTGACGGTAAGGAAGACTGGATAGTATACCATGCCTGTGAGTTTAGCGGCGGAGGCTGGGCAGGAAGAAGTGTAAGAGCACAGAAATTTACTTGGAAAGGTGACTATCCGGTGTTTGGAACACCGGTAAAGGTTGGGGAGGAAATAGTTGAACCTTCCGGAAGTAAAGAGTAAAACAATGAGGATTTATTACTATTAATAACAAAGGACAAATTGCAAAGTGAGTTTATTTCACTATGAAGTTTGTCTTTTTTATTATAATAAAGTCTGAAAATTACTTTAGCAGGGAGGTATTACAGAAACTAGTTAACAATATTTTGGGAAATTAAATGATAATCAATAGGATTGGAAGCTGGTGTGCATATCTTATACTAATGCAAATGTGTGCACCTAATTTCTGCATTGGCACACCTGGTGCTATAAAGCCTTAGGTAATGATACATTTTACCCGAAATATTCTGATAACGGTACAGATGTTCAAAGATTTAGGGTTAAAGATATATAGGTAATGGAGTAAAGAAGATAGTAAATAAAGCCAGTAACCTGCCCCATAATGTATTAATTGCCTGTACTGCGAATAGTGAAAAAATAGGTCAATGGCATGATAACGGCAATAGCAATCAGCGGTGGAGATTAACTCTAGTTAATTAATAGCATAGGGACGATTTGTTTTCATCAAGCAGTGGCAAACAAATCGTCCCTTTATTTTATTGCAATTTCCAAGCTATGTCATTAAGTCTTAATTCTTTTCTCAAGGCAGGAATATCAGTATCCTTGCAGATATGAACAAATTCAATGCCCATCATTTCAGCAAAATCAGCCAATTGCTCTGCTTTTACTACATAGGAGAAGCTTGTATGGTGGGCCCCACCGGCGTAAATCCATGCTTCTGCAGCAGTTTTAAGGCAGGGGTCCGGTCTCCAAAGTACTCGGGCTACCGGTAGTTTTGGCATATCATGCTTTAATTCCACTGCCGCCACATCATTAACGATTAATCTCATTCTTCCGCCCATATCAACCAAGGAGGCACATACTGCAGGGCCTGCTCCTCCGTTGAACACCAGACGGGCCGGATCTTCTTTTCCGCCAATTCCTAGTGGGTGGACTTCAATTACTGGCTTGGTAGCAGCAAGAGTTGGACATATCTCAAGCATATGGGCTCCCAGTATCAATTGATTTCTTGACTCCAGGTGATAAGTGTAATCTTCCATTATGGAAGTTCCCTTTCCGTCAGCCATTATTTTCATTAATCTAACTAGGGCAGCGGTCTTCCAGTCACCTTCAGGGCCAAAGCCATAGCCTTCGGCCATTAAGTGCTGAACTGCAAGTCCGGGAAGTTGCTTTAAACCGTGTAGTGTTTCAAAGTTAGTTGTGAAGGCTTGGAAGTTACCCTCTTCCAAGAACTTTCTTAGGCCAACTTCTATACGGGCCTGCTCACGAACGGCTTCGTGTTTAGGACCGCCTTTCTTGCAATCTTCTGCAAAGTCGTAAAGTCTTTCGTATTCAGCCATAACTGCATCTACTTCTGCTTCTGTAGCAGCATCCACATATTTTACTAAGTCTCCGATACCATAACCGTTAACTTGCCAACCGAACTTAATTTCAGCCTCAACCTTATCACCTTCGGTAACAGCAACATATCTCATATTGTCACCAAAACGGGCAACCTTTATATTTCGGCTTTCAGTTACGGCCACAGCGGTATTCATCCAGTGTCCTATGTTCTTTACGACTTCAGGATCCTGCCAGTGGCCGACTACAACCTTACGGGCTAATCTGAGCCTTGCACCAATAAAGCCGTATTCACGGTCGCCGTGGGCTGATTGGTTAAGATTCATGAAGTCCATGTCGATGCTGTCCCATGGGATATCTCTGTTGTATTGGGTATGCAGATGCAACAAGGGCTTATTAAGAATGGATAATCCACCAATCCACATCTTTGCAGGGGAGAAAGTGTGCATCCAGGTTACAAGGCCGGCGCAGTTTTCGTTTGAGTTAGCTTCTATACAGAGTTTCTTTATATCCTCAGGATTAGTTAATACAGGCTTGAAGACAAGCTTAAAAGGTATGAGGCTATCTTTGTCAAGAGCCTCTGCTATTTCAGCAGAATGCCTAGCAACCTGTTCCAAAGTCTCTGGTCCATATAGATGCTGACTGCCTGTAACAAACCAAAATTCATAGGGTCTTAATTTTAACATTATATATGCCTCCTTTTATTTTTATAAGCCCGTAAAGATTATTAATCTTTATGCTCCCTTATTTTTGCCCATAGTAAGCATTTGCACCATGTTTTCTTAAAAAGTGCTTATCCAGTAAAGCTTGATTGATCTGGCCTATATCCGGTGTCAGTGCACAGGTATGGTAAGCCATCATGGCAACTTCCTCTAATACCACTGCATTGTGTACAGCTTCATGGGCGTCCTTGCCCCAAGTAAAAGGTCCGTGGTTATTTACCACAACGCCGGGAACAAAAATAGGATTTTTACCTTCAAAGGTTTCAACAATTACTTTACCGGTTTCTTTTTCGTATTCGCCCTGTATTTCAGCATCGGTCATTACTCTTGTACAGGGGATTTCTCCATAGAAGTAATCTGCGTGAGTGGTTCCAAGAGCAGGAATACTCTTGCCTGCCTGAGCCCAGATTGTAGCCCATCTGGAATGGGTATGAACAATGCCGCCAACTTCTTTAAAGTTTTTATAAATTACAAGGTGGGTAGCGGTATCTGATGAAGGATTCAGTTTACCTTCTACCTTATTTCCATCAAGGTCCAGTACTACTAAATGTTCTAACTTCAATTCCTCATAAGGAACCCCACTGGGTTTAATAACTATGAGACCGGCATTTCTATCTATGCCGCTGACATTACCCCAAGTATAAGTAACGAGACCCCTCTTTGGCAGTTCTAAATTAGCCTCCAAGACAGCCTGCTTTAAACTTTCCAGCATTGAATTTCAACTCCTTATAAATATACTTTAATCTTATGATGATTTTTGCTGTGTACTATTACGCAGAACCAATTCCGGTTTAAACTTTAAAGCGTAATAGTCTTGTTTTCTTTCAATCATATTGATAATTGACTTTGCAGCTTCACAGCCTAGGGCTTCCTTCGGGTGAGCCACTGTTGTCAGTTTTACCTCTGAAGCTAAGGCTAGCTGAGAATCATCAAAACTAACCAGTGATATGTCTTCCGGAACCTTTAAGCCTTTTTTTCTTATAACATCCATAACCTTAACGGCAATTTGATCATTGTAACATACCAGTGCAGAACTTTGACATAAGAGGTTTTCTAATTGATGATTACTTATATCAATTTTCTCGCTGAGATCGTTAGTTTCATACCACATAACCAGTGAATCCAAAATTTCAAGGTCAGCTTCCCTTTGAGCCCTTTGAAAACCTGCAAACCTATAGTGACCCTGAATATCATCTATTTTAAAGATTCCGCCAATATTTTTGTGACCTAGCTCTATGAGATGCTTGGTGGCCAGATAACCTGCTTCATTGTCATCCTCAACTATATAAGAAGAATCCAATTCCCGATAGCTGCCGTGCATGAAAAGCACAGGAATGCCTAAGTCTGCAAACTTTTTGTACAAATCTATATTGGGGTTGGGCAAGGCACTTTTTGTAGGTTCAACTATTAAACCGCTTATATTTTGATTTAAGAGGTTTTCAAGACATAAGCGTTCCTTTTGATATTGGTTACCTGTGCAGCTCAGGAGCATATTGTAGCTATTAACTGACAGAACACTGTCTATACCTCTTATGATAGAAGGAAAGATATAATCATTTAGGTAGGTAGTTACAACTGCAATTGTCTTTACCTTATCACTATTTTGAAGAGGCTGCCTATATACAAAGGTACCTTTACCCTGAACTCGGTATAACCAACCTTCATTAACCAGCTCACCTATTGCTTGCCTTACGGTACTTCGGCTAATTTCAAAGTGTTCAGCCAGCTCATTCTCTGAGTAGAATTTTTCACCTGCCTTAATCTTACCTGAACTGATGGTTTCTATAATATAATCTCTCAGTTTTTGATACTTTGGTTTATCCGCGTCTGTCATCCAATATTACACCTACTTTTAATCTAAATAATAGTTAATTAAACTAGTTGTCCGTATAACTTACGGATACAGAGGGACACAAACAACGTCCCTCTGTCCCCTCTGTCCCTAGAGAAAATCCACGGCAGCTCTTTCAATTGCAAGTCCTTTAGTGTAACGCTTCATGAACTCATCAAAGCCTTCTACATCCTTGAGATCAGGTTCAGCCTTTGTAACAACTTGACCTGTAAAAACCTTATTATTCAAGTAATCATCCAGTGTTTCATTTGCTGATTTGTTCAGCATATAGGAAGCAAGTAAGGCCATGCCCCAAGCGCCACCTTCACCGGCAGTTTCCATGACAGAAACAGGGGCATTTATAGCTGCAGCCATGATCTTCTGGCCCACACCCTTAGTTTTGAATAAGCCGCCATGACCTAGCATTTCATCAACTTTAACCCCTTCTTCCTTCAGAAGAATATCCAGACCGGTTTTCAAGGCACCCAGGGACGTAAATAAGTTTACACGCATGAAGTTAGCTAAGTTAAACTTACTGTCTGCTGAACGAACAAACAAGGGACGTCCTTCTTCAAAATGAGTTATATGCTCACCGGATAAGTAGTTATAGGCCAATAAGCCGCCGCAATCTGCATCTCCTTCAAGGGCCTTATTATAAAGTGTTGCAAAGAGCTTATCCGTCTCAACTTCCATACCCATTGTCTCGGCAAATTCTCTGAATATACCAACCCATGCATTGAGATCCGAAGTACAGTTATTACTGTGAACCATAGCTACAAGGTTGCCGGTAGGGGTTGTAACTAAGTCTATCTCTTCATAGGCTTTTTTTAGATCTTCTTCCAGTACCACCATGGCAAAAACAGAAGTTCCTGCTGAAACGTTACCCCTACGTTTTGTAATACTGTTGGTTGCGACCATACCTGTTCCTGCATCTCCCTCTGGAGGACATATAGGAATACCTGCCTTTAACTGGCCCGTAACATCGAGAAGTTTTGCTCCTTCCTCGGTGAGAACACCTGCATTTTCACCGGCTAATAAGACCTTGGGCAGTATATCCTCAAGCTTCCAGGGTAGGTTTTTATCTTCAATTAATTCATTGAATTGCCTGATCATGTACTTGTTGTAGTCTTTTGTTGATATATCTATAGGGAACATGCCTGAGGCTTCACCGATACCCATAACCTTTTTGCCGGTTAGCTTCCAATGTACATATCCGGCTAGGGTTGTTTGAAAGTCAATATCAGCCACATGTTTTTCTCCGTTTAAAATAGCCTGGTAAAGATGTGCTATGCTCCATCTTTGGGGTATATGATAGTTGAAAAGTTTTGTTAACTCTGCGGAAGCCTTTTCAGTAATAGTGTTACGCCAGGTACGGAAGGGGACTAAAAGGTCGCCTTCTTTATTAAAAACCATATAGCCGTGCATCATGGCGCTAAAGCCTATGGCGCCAATGGTGTCAAGGGTAACGCCGTATTTTTGCTTCACCTCCCTAGCCATCTCCTGATAACTATCCTGTATACCTTTCCAAACTTCCTCCAGGCTATAGGTCCAGATATTGTCTATATAGCTGTTTTCCCACTGGTAGCTGCCGGAAGCGATAGGTGAATTATCTTCACCAATTAATACCGCCTTAATCCTAGTTGAGCCAAGTTCAATACCCAGTACTGTTTTACCGTTGATAATGGAATTCCTGATATCACTCATTATTTTGATTCCTCCATAAAATATGAATTTTAAAGAACTTTAATATGTAAAGGGTTAACTTCATAAAAAAAAAAGTAAACCTTTTCTTGACGTGTATGTAGTGGTATAGAAAAGAATGTAGAACATGTACATACAAAGTATAAGTTCTTGTACGTACAATTTATACTTTAATTTTACTACTAAGACAGTATTTTGACAATAGGACTTATCCATATAAGTCTACTTGACAAGGAGACTTATATTGCATAAAGTAGAATTGTATGTATGGAAATCAGGGAGGTAATAGCAATGAGCATTACAAAGCGCTTCTATGGAAATACTGCCGACGGAACAGCGGTGGATATATTCACATTAAAGAATTCAAAGGGAATTACTGCTGAGATAACAAACTTTGGAGGAGTTATTGTATCTTTAATGGTACCCGATAAAAATGGAAAAGTTGAGGATATAGTGCTTGGATTTGACAAGCTTGCTGATTATGAAAAGAAGGGACCATATTTAGGGGCTGCTATAGGACGTTATGCCAACAGAATTGGTGGAGCTGCCTTTGAATTAAACGGAATTCAATACAAGGTTGATAATAATGAAGGTGAAAATCACCTCCATGGGGGTTTTAAAGGCTTTGACAAAGTTGTATGGCAGGCAGAGGTCGTTAACAATAACGGAACTGAAGCTCTGGAGCTGACTTATAGGAGTAAAGAAGGAGAAGGTGGATATCCAGGTAACCTTGATGTAAAAATCACTTATAGCATAACGGAAGACAATGAACTGCGAATTGACTACCATGCAGTTTCAGATAAAGATACAGTTGTTAATTTAACCAATCATTCATATTTCAATCTATCAGGCCACAATTCAGGCGATATCCTAGGACATAAGGTAATGCTCAATGCAGATAAATTTACACCAACGGACAAAGCCTCCATACCAACAGGAGAACTGGCAGATGTAAAGGGTACACCTATGGACTTTACAATAATGAAGCCTGTAGAACAGGATATACATGCAGACTTCCAGCAAATCCAAAATACTAAGGGCTTCGATCATAATTGGGTGTTGAATACCAATGGAAACCTTAAGGAGAAGGCTGCAGAAGTGGTAGACGAAAATAGTGGAAGAGTTATGGAAGTATATACTACAAAGCCAGGAGTTCAACTATATACGGGTAACTTCTTAGAGGAAAGTCCCGTTGTGGGCAAGGGAGGCTATGTTTACCGCAATCACAGCGGCCTTTGTCTTGAAACTCAATACTTCCCGGATTCACCAAATAAGAACAATTTTCCTTCTGCAGTACTAAAAGCAGGGGATGAATATAAACATACTACTATCTATAAGTTTTCAGTTATAGATTAAATAAGCACTTGGGGGCTGTCGCAATAAAAAGAGCGGCAGCTCTTTATTTGTCCAGTAAAGTAGAATATGTTAATAATTTGAAATAAAGCAACAGCATCTTTTATTGGTGCATTATCTTAAGAATTATAAGCTTCTGCTATAGCAGACCGGAACAGTGATACGAATCCGGTAGAACTTTAAACTTGATATGTCAGAGCCTCTTGTATTATACTATATAATGTATTCTTGGAAAAATAATAAAGAATCAAGTAAATACATCCATTTTTGGAAGAGGTGGCTTAATTGGCAACAACCATACGAGATATAGCTAAGCTTGCAGGGGTCTCCATATCTACAGTATCCAGGGTAATCAGTGACAGTCCCAGAATTTCCGATGAAACAAAGAAAAGGATACGGGAGATATTGAAAGAGACGAATTATGTGCCCAACAGCACAGCTAAACAGCTAGTTATGAAAAGTAATTTCAACATAGGTTTTTTGTTTAACTCACACAGCAGTAACGTGCTGGTGGACTTTTACTTCTATAACATGATAGGTGGACTGCAAAGTGTTGTCTTATCCAATAATTATGAATTGACCATTTGTGATTTCAGCTATTTGGATCCTTCAGAGAACTTGTTGGAGCGCTTTGTTTATAATAGAAAAGTAGATGGTGTAATCCTCCATGTATCTATGGTAAATGCTGAGATTATATCAAAACTCAACGAAATTGATTTTCCCTACGTGATAATAGGAAATCCTAATATAGATATTGAGAGTACATGGGTAGATTTTGACAATACTACCGCAGGAGAATTAGCCTGTGAACGGCTGTATGAAAGGGGCTACAAGAAGGTAGCTTTTATAGCGGGATCAAAGGAAGAGGTAATTTCAAATCAGCGTATTGAAGGCTATAAAAAATGCTTAAAAAAGTTGAAGGTTGAAGTAGATCCTCAATATATCATCAATACTATGGGAACAGATGTGGATGGCTATGAGTCTCTGAAAAAACTCCTAAGTCTGGAGTCACCGCCGGATGCTGTCATTTCCATAAATAATTACACTGCCTTTGGTGCTATAAGAGCAATAAATGAGTTATCTATAAAAGTTCCTGAGGAGCTAGGAGTCATAGCTTTTGACAATTTCCCACTGGCACCGTATATTTCACCGGCACTTACATCCATAGATATAGACACCTTTAAACTTGGAGAAAGAGCCAGTGAGTTATTAATGGAAAAGGTTAAAAATAGCTGTAAGCATCATAAATATGAAAAAATAGTACCAAATATCATTTTACGGGTTTCAGATGCCCGCAAATAATTGTAAAAATCACCTGTCACGTCGGCAGGTTTATTTTTGTTACGGAATGTATTGTAATTTTAAAAATAATAGGGTATTATATAAGTAAATGGAAATATATTCCATATATCGTGATTTTATCTGCACAACAGATTCTTTTGTGTAATCAAATTGCTTATCCTTAACCTGACGATTCATATTGTTTTTCAACATAAATTTATTTACTTCCCTAATAACTTATAAAAAGTACATAAGCTCTGATCCCTAAATGACAAAGCTTTATGGGTAAAAAAACAACGTTTTCAGAAACTGAAAGTTGTTTTTAAAAATATACGAGGAGGTAATATTTTGAGAAAAACAAGAAAAAAGCTACTCACTGCATCCTGTCTTACCCTATCTATGCTGCTTAGTGCTTTTACAAATGGGGTGGCCGTAAAGGCTGCCACCGTTAGTGTAGGTCTGGGCAGTTATACCGACACTGCACCCTCAGGCCTAGCACTGCCGCCCTCAACTATTTACAAAACCTCAAACTTAACAGGGGCTATACCTACTACCAGTTGGGAGAGTTCAGTACTATGGACTCAATATTCTGAACCGATGTTTGCCCATCCACTTAGCTATAAGGCATCTTCTTCAGGATTAGAAGTAGGAAGACCAGTTGGCGGTGGAGGTGGGATAGCTTACTTCTACGGACATACTGTTGATTACAAAATGCAGATGAGCAATGCAACAACCTTTGCTGATGCAAAAGCGGAGAAAGTTACTGACTGGACAACGGATATTGTAATGGCTAACGGCGCAAATAATTTTAAGGCTACTCTTGTCAAAGGAAGTCCATATACTTATTACACTTTTACAGGAGGTAATCCAAGACTGGTATTCAATTCAACTCCAACAGTATTTTACGGGAACTCCGGAACCCAGTATCTTGGAATAACCGTCAATGGTAAAAACTATGGTCTGTTTGCTCCTGCAGGAGCTACCTGGAGCGGAATAGGTACAAGTACCATAACCTGTAATTTACCGGCAGGCAAAACCTATTTCTCAACTGCTGTATTACCGGATAGCAGCTCGGCTGCTTTCTCCTATTTTCAGGCCAGAGCTTATGCCTTTGTAACGGATACAAAAGTCAGCTGGACCTTTAATGAAGCGGCCAGTGTGTTAACTACCACCTTTACTTTCACAACCACCGCTAAAGAAGGTTCAAACCTTGATACCATAATAGCCTTGTATCCCCATCAATGGAGAAACAACACTGCAATCAGTCCTTTAACATATACCTACCCCAGCATCCGAGGTCAAATGAAAACTATTTCAGGCAGAAGCTTTACCACAACCTATAACTATAACGGTATACTCCCTAATCTTCCGGACAATGGCACCTATAACAAAGCAACTTTAAACAGCTATGTAGAAGAAGTTAAAAATGAACCTAATCCATTAAGTGCTACAGATACCTACTGGAATGGAAAGCAGTTAGGAAAGATAGCACAAATACTTCCTATAGCTGAACAGGTAGGAAATACATCTGCGGCGACCTACTTCTTAAATCTTTTAAAGAGCAACCTGGAAAACTGGTTTAAGTATAATGCCGGCGAAGGTTCCCGTTATTTCTATAGAAATGATCAATGGGGAACCCTGATTGGGGTAGAACCAAGCTACGGTACCAATGACCAAATAAATGACCATCATTTTCACTATGGGTATTTTATAAATGCAGCAGCCCATATAGCTTTGAGAGACAAGACCTGGGCATCAAGCAGTAACTGGGGTGGAATGGTTAACTTATTAATAAAAGATATAGCAAACTGGGATAGAAATGATACCGCATATCCATTCTTGAGAGGCTTTGATCCATATGAAGGACACTCCTGGGCATCCGGACACTCACTATTTGCAGATGGAAATAATCAAGAGTCTTCTTCTGAAGCAATCAATGCTTGGCAGTCCATCATTCTTTGGGGAGAAGCCACTGGAAATAAGACCATAAGAGATTTGGGTATTTACCTTTATACCACAGAAGTTCAAGCTATTAATAACTATTGGTTCGATATATATAATGATATCTTTCATCCAAGCTATGGACATGAATATGCATCAATGGTATGGGGAGGAAAATATACTCATGAAATATGGTGGGCAGGAACAGCGGCAGAAGTTCATGGAATAAACTTCTTGCCTATAACCGGAGGCTCCCTATACTTAGGTACAGATCCTAACTACGTCAAGAAAAACTATGACGAGTTGTACAGAGAGATGGGTAATGCGGAACCGGATAAATGGCAGGATATTATCTACTCATACCTGGCCCTATATGACCCAGCCCTTGCACTAAGCAAATGGAATGGAAACATATCTCCGGAAGCCGGTGAAACAAAAGCTCATACCTGTCATTGGATTCATAACCTGAACGGTATGGGAACTCCTGACTTTACGGTTAGGGCAAATACCGCCTTATATGCAGTGTTTAAGAAGGGGACTACTAAGACTTATGTGGCCTATAACCCAGCTAACACTGCTAAAACTGTAACTTTCACCGATGGCTATGTCTTAAATGTACCTGCAAATTCTATGGCTACATCTAATGGTTCAACTACTCCGCCGGTAAATAACTATACAACTATACCTGGAAAAATAGAGGCTGAGAACTATAATGCCATGAGCGGAGTTCAAACGGAAAGCTGTGTAGAGGGCGGATTAAATGTAGGCTGGATAGATACCGGTGACTGGATGGATTACAACATCAATGTTCCTACAGCTGGTACCTATACAGTATCCTACAGGGTAGCAAGCACCAGCGCAGCAGGTTCCATACAGCTTAGAAACGGAGCTGCAGTTTTGGCCACAACAGTGGTACCAAACACTGGAGACTGGCAG
Source organism: Clostridium thermarum (assembly GCF_006351925.1). Classification (NCBI taxonomy): domain Bacteria; kingdom Bacillati; phylum Bacillota; class Clostridia; order Eubacteriales; family Clostridiaceae; genus Clostridium; species Clostridium thermarum. Next base: position 612,846 of record NZ_CP040924.1, read on the forward strand.
GCATGGACAACAGTAACTGCAACAGTTAACCTAACTGTGGGTAATCAGACATTGAGGCTATATGCAGCATCCGGCGGCTTCAATGTGAACTGGATACAGTTTGATGCCGGCAGCAATAACGGTGGCGGTCAGTCTGGAGATTTTAATTACTCTTTTGCTAAACAAAGCTCCAGTACTGCAAGAATAACCTTTACTCCAACCTACGGCACTTCAAGTTATGTCATACTTCATTACATCGTAAACAATGGAACACAGCTGAATGTTTATATGACAAGCAGCGGCAGTTCATGGATCTATGATATTACCGGTCTATCCTCAGGAGCTACAGTAAAATACCAGTTTACCTATGTTAAAGGTGGCGCCCAGTACGACTCTGCTTGGTATACGAATACCTTCTAAAACAATAATATGCAAAATAGAAGAACCTCTCCACGCGAGAGGTTCTTTTGTCCATTAAACAATTGTAATGTCCTTTATTGCTGCTGCTTTAATACCTTTGCATAATAGTCAGTCTCCAATATTTTTGTAGAGTAATAGAATTTACTTTCAACTAAAGCAGAAATAGTCTTTCTATAGCTTTCATCAACTGTAACTCCTTCCGCCGGAATAAATTCACCGGTCTGGGAGTTATAACGCCCCTTATCTGTGATAAAGCTTTTATTCAAGAAGATTACAAGAGGGTCAGAGTCAGAGAAGATATCCCTACCCATAAGTAACCTGGAATCATAATCAAGTCCCATTAAGTTTGATAGGGTTGGTATGATATCAAGGCTTGAAGAGGGCTTGTCAATGGTTTCGGGTGTCATCCCCTTTGTATATAGAATAAAGGTACTCTTATAAAGTTCAAAGTTTTTCTCAACTTTATGACCCGCTAACTCCTCAAGGTCCTCATGCTCAAGACCATAGGGATAGTGGTCTGCGCTCAAGGCAATGAGAGTCTTATCTGCTATACCAGCCAGTTCTAACTGCTTTAATAAGTATTCCATGGCCCTGTCCAACTCTATTTGGCAAGCTAAGTAGGCACGTGCTGCTTCTGAGTAGGGCAAATTTTCTACATAGCTTTTGTTTTTTGCAGACATGCTATTGCCTGAAAAGTCATAAAGCATGTGACCGCTTACCGTCATATAGTAAGTGTGAAAGGGCTGATTATTAATATATTCCGGAATAGTTTTTTCCATCATTTCCAGGTCAGATTCCGGCCAGGTTTTCTTTACATCCAGTCCATTGCCAAGAGCTTTGTATTCATAACCCATATTTGGATGGGAAAGATCACGGCGGTAGTAGTCAAAGCTGTGGTTGTGATAAGCCTTTGTAATATAATTCAGGCTTCTAAATTGGTTTCCCATGGCAAAAGGCATATAGTTGCTTGCTGATTTATAATAGCTCCATACACCACTTTTAGGTATGAGGCTGGTAGTGGCAACATACTCACCATCGGAGGTGCTGACTCCCCAAATTGGATTGTAGAAGTTTGTAAAGTTATAGCCCTCATGGACCATCTTATATAATGTAGGTGTAAGGTCCTGACGTACAGCATAAGGTGAAAAGGCTTCAGCAGTGATGAAGATAAGATTGCATCCCTTGTATCTGCCGGTGTAGTCATTTTTTTCAGTAGGCTGCACCTTCCCAAAGTATTGATGCATATTCTTAAGGACATCATCATTTTCTTCTGATATGAGTTTATCAAAATCTATATTTAAAACATTATATTCTATCTCTTTGGGCTTATCTGTATTTTCATTGGGGCTGTCGGGGTCAAAGGTCTCGGCGCCGTCAGTTTCAGATGGATCCTTATCTCCTGTACTTGGCGAAAGTACAGGTATATCCAGGAAATCTTCTTTTAAAGTAGGTGACCAGCCCATGACAAGTCTCTGCATATCTAGCCTCATAGTGGTAATCAGACCTAGTTTCTCTACGGAAAGAGCTGGAGAGCTATTATCAAAGTATAGGTCGTAGGCAGAGTTCTGGTCCCTGCTGCCGGCATATACTGACGAGATACCCAGCAGATAAAACACAATAACTCCACCTGCAAATATTGATCTATACTGCCAGTTTAATTTTTTGGAAGAAAACAAGTTTTTTCTTAATATAATTATTAAAACAGAAGGTACAAAGAATAATATAATCAAAAATATATTTTTAAAGGTGATGGTTAAAATATCTCTCCAAAATTCAAAAACCTGAGCGGAGTTGCCAGCAGAATATAAGGTATAGAAAGTTTTAAAAAACTTATAATATACCAGTTGTGAGGAAAAGATAAGCGCAATCAGTGCCAGAACCACAGAGGATACAATACAGCTTATTTTTGCTTTGAAGAAACTACATATTATATAAAATATAAGTGCAAAAGAGGATGAGAAAAGTAAGGTTAAGAAAAATGCAGAAGAAAAAATACCGCCGGTAGTGTTTAACCTTAATAGAGTTTCCATAAAAAATATGGATACTATGAAATAAAGAGATAGCATAAATGGCTTAGTCTTATTTGACATTTCCACAGACATCCTTTCAGAAGAGATTTATGAATACTCATAATATAACTATAACACATTTCCCGGGTATTAGACATGTATAGTTTGGAAATATTATCTGGATTTGAACTATTGACTAAGGTTTGTGCTTTAATGTAGACTGTGATAAAAACTATAAAATAAAATCAGTGGAGGAGAGGTGAGTGGATTGGAAAAGTTTACTGTACCAGGCTTGGATCACTTACAGGAAATTCAGCTGTACATATATGATGAGGACAAAATTTCCTATGGAGGAAATCAGTACTGGTTCCCAAAGAAGTTTCATCAGCTAAGTGGTTGTGGACCCATTGCCGCTGCAAATATAACCGCGTATCTGGCTATAAATTTTGCCGATAAGTATATGCCCTTATATCCCTATAAAGGTAATATAAATAAGAAGGAATTTCTTCCACATATGATAGAGGTTCGTAAATATGTAGTACCGGGTTGGCGAGGGCTTACATCTGTCCATAAATTTGCAGACAATACAATGGCCTACGCAAGTGAAAAAGGTATTTCCTTAGTACCTCATATCCTGGAGGATGATACAGTTAATATTATGGAGGCTGTACAATTTATATCACAGGCACTGGAACAAAGGTTGCCTGTTGCTATACTGGTATTAACTCATCCTATTAAGGAGTTGGAAGAGTATGTATGGCACTGGATGACCATAACTCACCTGAAACTTAATCCTGCAGATAATAAATTTTATATTACAACCTCATCTTATGGTGAGCGTCATGAAGTAAATTTTGATTTGCTTTGGAATAATAGAAGGAAAAAGGATCATATAAAGCTTGCATATTTTACTTGATAGCAATATTATAGACATTAGGACATTTAAGGTTCATTTAAGGTCCTTGTGATACAATATTAAAGTGGATATGGACCTGGATTTATAATAAGTAGTGTTGTTATTTTACAAAGACACAATTCCCAAATATAACCTAAGAAAGGTGAGGAAGCGACTTGAAAAAATTGATTAACGGAAAAGGGACATTGGCTGCTATGATTTCAGCAGTAATTATAATTACTGCAGGTGTACTTATCTATATGGCTAAGACATCATCAAATCCAGAAAACACAGAGACACCATCTGCAAAGACAGAAGATACTATAGTTGGACGAGTTGGTGAAGTAGCTATTACCAAAGATGAACTATATGACTACATGGTGCAGCAAAATGGAGAGGCTGCTTTAAATTCCTTAATAGCTGATAAAATTATTGAGCTTGAGGCTAAGAGTCAAAATATCACCGTTACACAAGAGGAAATAAAAAAAGAAGTAGATGAAATGATTGAGGAAAATGGTGGAGAGGAATACTTTAACCAAACTCTTGAATATTATGGCTATACTATGGACGAAATAAAAAGTAATGTTCAAAAGAATTTAATGATAAAGAAGCTTCTTGAACCTACTATTGAGATAACAGAGGATGAGATGAAGAAGTACTTTGAGGAAAACAAGGAAAGCTTTAATGTAGAAGAACAGGTAAATGCCAGCCACATTATAGTTGCAACTGAGGAAACCGCTAAAGAAGTTAAAGAAAAGCTGAATGCCGGAGGAGATTTTGCAGAACTGGCAAAGGAATATTCTACAGATGCAAGTGCATCAACCGGCGGAAATCTTGGATTCTTCCCAAGAGGTCAAATGGTACAGGAGTTTGAAGATGCTGCCTTTGCTTTAGAAGTTGGACAAATCAGTGATATAGTTAAAACAGAATTTGGATACCACATTATTAAAGTAATTGAAAAGAAAGAAGCAAAAGAAGCAAACTATGAAGAGAGTAAACAGGAAATTAGGAAGGCTCTCCTTGAAGATAAGTTGGCAACGGTGTACAATACTTGGCTTGAAAAGAAGCGCACTGAGTATGTGATAGAGAATTCACTGCAACAGAAGTAAATTCTCTGTAAACTAAGCTTGCCCCAAAATCTGCTGAAGATTTTGGGGCAAGCTTAAACTTTGAACAAATGAATCCACTACCATAATATCCTGGCATGTATATTAAATAAAGTTACCTTAATTATAACTAGAGATTAAAGGTAAATGAAAATTTATCCTAAAAAATACCTTAACAATAGATTTCTTTAATGCTATATTATATATGGAAAATTAGCTGTAAAAAATACTGTCAAACTACAGACAAAAGTGAAAAGGATGGTAAGGTATGAAAAATGACATAGAGACCAAAGCAAAAACAGATGAGGTACCAAACTTTGAGGGCCTTAATGCTGAGGAAGTATGGAAGGTGCTGTACGGTAAAGCGTTGAACACAAAAAAGAATATACTGGAATACATAGAACTTACGAAGGTGCTTAGAAAAAGCGGAGCTGGCAGTGAACAGCTGCAGGATACCTATAACTTTATTTTTAACAGCATAGATGCAATGGGAAGTACTATAAAAGTTAACACCAATTACTACTTAAAGACTCAATTAAAAACTGCCCTTGGCAAATATGTTAATGAGATGGACCCACGGCCGGTAAATCACTTTATTGAGTTCTTTAAGGAAGCCTATCCACCTAATACCAGAAGGAAAGACTTCACTTGGGTACTCACTGATATTAATAAAATAGCAAATGAACAGATTTGGACTACATTGGCCTATATTAATTCCTGGTGCCTAAAGGAAGAAAACAGTCTTGATGAAGCTCAGAAGAAGGATATCATTAAAATGGTGGATCTCTTGGTGAGCAGAAGGGATATCAGATATATCAACCGGCTAAGGAGTCTGGAAAAGCTAGTAAACAGCTTAGACATAAAGATTGTTACCGGTAAAGACGGGTTTAAAGTGAAGAAAAATAAATAATATTAGTGCAGACGGACCAACTTCTGGTCCGTCTTATATTTTATATACTTTTTAGATTTGTACACTTTTTTATGGATATGTTTAGTAGACATTACATATAGGCAGTAATATAATTAAGCTGACAAAACATTTACACTATAAGCAGAAAGTTATACGAGGAGGGACAACGATGAAAGTACTGGTAATTTGTGATGACTATTATCATCCATCAAGCGTTATTAAGGGAGGACTTGAGCCTCTGAAGGCCCAGAATATAGAATTTGACTTTCAAGAAGATGCTAAAGAGTGGTCAGAAGAAAAAATGTATGAATATCCTGTAATAATATTTACTAAGTCCAATAATATTTCATCAAAGGACACAACTCCCTGGGACAGTGAAGAAGTTCAAAGCGCTTTCACAAAGTACGTTCAGCAGGGTGGAGGATTTTTAGCAATTCACTCCGGAACTTCAGGCTATGCGGATTCTGCAAAGCTTCGTGCCTTAATGGGCGGTGTATTTACTCATCATCCGGAGCAATGTGAGGTTACGGTAGAGATCAAAAACAACCATCCAATAGTGGAAGGCTGTAGTAACTTTACAATCAAGGATGAACATTATTTTATGAATTTTGATGACTCAGAGGCAGAGGTATTCATTAATACTTCATCTTTCAACGGAACCCAGCCGGGAGGGTGGACCAGAACTGAGGGAAAGGGACGCGTATGTGTACTTACTCCCGGACATAACCTGGAGGTTTGGCTGGAACCAAACTTTCAGAAGATGCTTAAGAACGCATTGAGCTGGTGCAGTAAAGAAATATAAATCCATTTTAAAAGGAGAGATTCTTATGGAGCAAGTGGCTTTTATTACGGGAGCAGACCGTGGATTAGGGCTGGCTATGGTTGAAGTGTTAGCTAAAAAGGGCTGGAAGGTCTTTGCCGGCTGCTATATGCCTGAGTGGCCTGAATTAGTGGAGATGTCTGCAAAATATGCTCAGAATGTCAACATTGTACCTTTGGATGTTTCAAAGGATGACTCAGTGGTTGAGGCAGCAGAAATTGTTTCAGAACATACTGACAGAGTTGACTTACTAATAAACAATGCCGGTGTCAATTCACCCACAAAAGAAAATAAAATCAGTGAAGAGCAGGACTATGATGATATGAAGAGGCTTTATAATGTGAACGCCATGGGACCGCTAAGAGTAGTGGAGGCCTTCCTGCCAATTATGGATAAGAGCAGCCTAAAAAGATTGTGCTTTGTTTCTTCTGAAGCAGGAAGTATCAATTTCTGCCACCGTCAGTCCTGGTATGGATATTCTATGTCTAAAGCTGCCCTGAATATGGGAGTAAAGATACTGTTTAACCGCCTTAGACCTGAAGGCTTTACTTTTAGATTGTACCATCCGGGTTGGGTTCGGTCGTACATGTCCGGAGTCAAAAATCTCAATGGAGAACTGGAAGCAGATAGGGCAGCAGAGTGCGCTATTGCGTACTTCCTAAGTAAACGTTGTAATAGAGGGCTTGATAACCCAGGTGATGAAGACAGGCTGGTTATGCGTGACTGGAAAGGCAGCGAATGGCCATGGTAGAGTATGAAATGTAGGAGGTGCTTCTATGAAAAAAATAGCAGTGGTTACCGGTGCAGACCGCGGAGTTGGATTGGCCTTATGTGAAAAGCTTTTAGAAGAAGGATGGCAGGTATTTGCCGGCCAATTCATGCCTGAATGGACTGAACTAAATGATTTATCTCAGAAATATCCCAACATGTTAATTATGGTTCCTTTAGATATAGCCTCACTAGAATCAGTTGAGAAGGCTGCAAAGCTAGTAGCAGAAAATACAGACCATGTAGATATGTTAATTAATAATGCGGGAATCTACGGCATTGAAGGGGATATAAGAGAAGGCTTGGACTTTTCTCTTAGCCAGAAGATTTATGATGTCAATGCTCTTGGACCTGTAAGAATGGTACAAAGATTTCTTCCACTGATGGAAAAGGGCATGAGAAGACTATGCTTTGTATCTTCAGAGGCCGGTAGCATCATCAATTGCCAGAGAGACAAGGTCTTTGGCTATTGCATGTCAAAGGCTGCTTTAAATATGGCCGTTAAGACTATGTTTAACGACTTGAGACCTAAGGGCTATACCTTCCGTCTATACCATCCGGGATGGGTACGGTCATATATGAGTGGTACTAAGGCCGCTGAAGGTGACATTGAGCCGGAAGAATCCGCAGCAGCGGCAGTGCCGTTTTTTACCGGATCAGATTATTGTGAGGACAGGTTAGTTATGCTGGACAATAACGGTATTGAGTGGGCTTTTTAAGAAAGGCCAGATGCTTAGTATATTAATAAGAATAACTTAGAAAAGCTTATGATTAAGCTGTTTGGAGGTAACTGAAATGCTATCAACAGAGCTGTTTACAACAAGTGAGTTTGGACCTAATGTATTCGTTTTTGATTCATCTATGTCCATGGAGGCCATTCAAAAACTGTGTAATGATATCTTAAAGCAGCAGGAGGGAAACCATTTTGGTCCGGAGAGGTACGCCCTTTTATTTAAACCGGGCACATATAATGTGGAAGTAACTATAGGTTTTTATACTCAGGCAGCAGGCCTAGGCTTGACTCCCGATGAGGTTACTATAAATGGTTCTGCTGGGGGCAATGCCAATTGGCGCAATGGCAACGCCTTGTGCAACTTCTGGCGTTCCTGTGAAAACCTGGCCGTAGTTCCTGCTTCAGGTACAAATACCTGGGCTGTTTCACAAGCGGCACCCTACAGAAGGATGCACATAAAGGGGGATCTGGCATTATGGGATAGGGGCTATTCCAGTGGCGGTTTCTTGGCAGATTCCTTTGTGGAGGGGAAAATAGATTCCGGAAGTCAACAGCAGTGGTATACAAGAAATTCAGAGATAGGTGCATGGGGAGGAAACGGTTGGAATATGGTATTCCAAGGTGTTGAAAATGCGCCTAAGGATGACAAATGGCCAACTCCACCTTATACCACTATCAGCTCTACGCCGGTTGTTAGAGAAAAGCCCTTTCTCTATATAGACAAGGATAATAAATATAAGGTGTTTGTTCCGGGACTTAGATATGAAACTAAGGGTACCACCTGGAAGAATAATGAGCGGGATTCGGAAGGTGAGTTTTCTATTCCCCTTGAGGAGTTTTACATTGCAAAGCAGGAAACTGCTACAGCACAGAGTATCAATGACGCCCTAAAGCAAGGGAAGAACATATTGTTCACTCCGGGAGTATATCATCTACAGGAAACTATCAAGGTCACAAGACCCAATACGGTTATACTTGGCTTGGGTATGGCAACCCTGATACCTGACAATGGAATAATAGCTATGTCCATCGCTGATGTGGATGGGGTTAAGGTAGCGGGACTTCTCTTTGATGCGGGCGAGGTTAACTCACCAAAGCTTTTGGAAGTGGGAGAAGTGGGCAGTTCACTGGACCACTCAGCCAATCCAACCTCCTTACACGATGTATTTTTTAGAGTTGGAGGGGCAGGAGCTGGAAAGGCTGATGTGAGCCTCCAAATAAACAGCAATAATGTCATAGGAGACCACTTCTGGATATGGCGTGCAGATCATGGTGATGGAGTTGGCTGGGATATAAACACAACTAAAAACGGCCTGGTTGTAAATGGCAATGATGTAACCATATATGGCTTGTTTGTTGAGCACTATCATGAGTATCAGACCTTATGGAAGGGAGAGAGGGGCCGCACATATTTTTATCAATGTGAGATTCCCTATGACGTTCCGGATCAAGAAAGCTGGATGAGTGGCAATAAGAATGGATATGCGGGATATAAGGTAGCAGACTCCGTAGATAGACACGAAGCCTGGGGACTTGGCCTGTATAATTTCTTCAGAACTAATCCTTCAGTTAAGCTAGGCAGTGCCATAGAGGCTCCTGATAAGCCGGGGGTAAAATTTCACCGTATGGTCACCATGGCCTTAGGCGGCGGTACCTATGGGGAGATTACCCATGTAATCAACGATACTGGAAAGTCTGCCAATAAGGATGGAGTTCAACAAAGAGTAGGAGAGTATCCGGAAAACTAAAATAAGCCCAACAAAAATCAGCCCCGCTTTTCCTGTGCGGGGCTGATTTTTTCTACACCAAGGGTTACTTAGTTGAAACCCTTCGAAGATATTCAGTTTCTATAACAGTGTTTTCATTGATTAGGCTGCTTTCAGCCTCTATAAGAAAGCCTTTGATAACTATATCGTCGGTTTGTACTTCAGAGGTCTTCTCTTCCATGACAGCAGTGATAGCATCTCCATTTTTCTTGAATTCCTTTATTTCATAGGTAGGTGTGCTGCTGGTAAACTTGGAGATATATATTAACTTATGATTCTTAAAAAACACTTCGTCATATTTCCCTGTAATATTAATTTTAAAATCTGGAACAAAGTTTAGATCCTGCATATATTTGTCAAATTCAGACTTATCATCGATAATATCGGTAGTAATCCCAAAAACATTAGACAAAGCCCTTTGATAGTAATCTTCCTTATAGTCAGCTTTTATTGGTATGACTGTATAAGTGAGTGGGTTTACGTTTACCGTTTTATCACTCTTACTATTTAATATATTTACCTTTAGGGCAGTACCCTGGGCAGGATAGCTTTCACGGATTTCACCGGCATGTTCAATTTCCACCTTATCTCCGGTCTTGAGTTTATCTTTCTCCTTAAAGTCAACCTTATCATCTATACGGAAAACAAAGGCCATATTTTCTTCATCAAAAATTAATATTGAATTTAACTCATCATCAACATAATTTATTTGGCTTACCTTGCCTACCATCTTAGGGTTCTTGGTCTCATTATTATTACTGCTGGGATTGGGGATATTGCTACCTGCACTGTTTTTGGAAACACAGCCGGTTAGGAGAAGGAGAAGAGAACTTATTACTATTAAAAACTTATTCATAAGGCACCCCTTTTCTATTGTTTTATTATTTCACCTTCAATTTATATACGGTTAGAAAATTGGCTTAGTACGAAGTTTCTATTAATTATATAATTGTTTAAGTTCCGGAATGTTTTATTGCAGGGATTTTAATTAATACTTCTGTTCCTTTACCATACTGACTGGTATAGCTTAATCCATATTGCTCGCCATAGGAAATTTTTATCCTCTCATTAATATTTTGTATTCCATAGCCGCTGCCTTTTTGGTTTTCTGTATTTTCTGAGAAAATTGTGGCTAATTTATCTTCAGGAATACCAATACCGTCATCTTGAACAAGTATTAAAATGTCATCACCATTAATCCTGCCAGTTATTGTTATTTTACCATTTTCATTTTCTCTTCCAAGTATTCCATGTAAAATGGAGTTCTCAACTATAGGCTGAAGAGTTATTTTGGGTATAGAATATTCATAAACAACTTCTTCTACAGCAATTAATAAATTTATTCTATTTGTATATCTCATATTTTGAATTTCTACATAAAGGGAAACGTGAGTTAGTTCATCCTTAATTGAGGTAAAAGATTTTCCTCTGTTGAGACTTAGTTTATAGAATTTTGCAAGGTTTTTTACTGCAGAGCTTATTTCTTTATTCATATTCTTGTAGGACATCCAATTAATCATATCAAGGGTATTGTATAAAAAATGAGGATTAATTTGTGCCTGCAGTGCTTTAAGTTCAGCTGCCTTAACCTTCTTACCGGATTTGTACTGCTGTTCAATAAGGATTGACATCCTTTTTATCATATAGTTATAATTATCGATAAGTTCCCCGATTTCATCGTTACTTGTATTAGCTATAAAGGTATCCAGATTTCCTGTATGGACTTTTCTCATTGCTTTAATTAGCTTTGAAATCCTTATGTTCAATGAATTGGAAAAGTAAAAAGCAAGAGCAAAGGCAATGGTACCTATGATTCCCATAAGAAACAGCATGTCTTTTCTTATTGATCTTATTTTGACAAATATGCTTTCTGTGGGTATCACAGTGATCATATACCAGTCTGTATTAGCTATTAAATTACTTTCCACCAGGCACTCACTGCCGTTAATGTTTAGCGTTTCCATAGAAGCAGAACGGCTAGAAAGTTTTTTAGTCAATTCTACACCAATTCCATACTTACTAATTAGTTCTTCATTAGAAGCGGATACAATCACTCCGTTAGCATTTTGAATGTAGGTAAAGCTACCATCTACAGTATTGGCATTTTGCATAATATCATCTATCATCTGTTTCTTAAAATCGATACGGAGAAATCCTATATCTCGGCTGTAATCTACAGGATCACGAATAGATGCAGCCACAGAAAGCAAACTAAAGTTTTGATCATTTATGTCATCAAGGTATGAAGAAGGACACCATAGATTTTTTCTGCCCGGCTCCTTAAGAATAGGATACCATTTAGAATTTACAGCCTGCGTGTAGGCGAAAAGGTTTACTGTATCAGCAGAGTAGTAATATTCGTCGTTTACATACAACCGTACCCTATAGATATCCACATCATCTTGAAAAGAGTCCAGGTATTTCTGGAGATAAGTCAGGTCCTTAACCTGTGAATGTATGTCATAATTTCTGGGGTCCTTGCTTAGAATATGAATTATATTGTCATCGATACGAAGTATATCAGACACCTCTTGGAACCTGTACATTTTATAGGATAAAAAGGAATTGGTTTGATCAAAAGCCTGCTTAGTTGAAAATCTTATATAGTTTTCAAGTATAGAGGAAACTTTACTGTAAGTAAGGGCTGATAGAAGATATAGAGGGATAATTATAAGTGCAAAGTAGGATAACAAAAACTTATGCATTAATTTTAATCTTGGGAAAAAGCGGATTTTCATGTTAAATTTTTCTGCCTGTATTCTGATGGGGTTAAACCCGTTTCTTTTTTAAAAGTTTTTGTGAAGTAATTTCCATCACTGTATCCTACCTTAGCGGCTATATCGTTAATCTTCATTTTCCTGTCCCTTAACATCTCTTTAGCCTTACTGATTCTATATTGTAAAATGTACTTATTTATTGTTTTGCCTGTATTATTCTTAAATATAGTACATATATAATTTGGCGTCAAATAGGTGTTTTCGCTAATGGACTGAAGAGATAAATCTATATCGGCATAATGATCATGGATATATTTCATTATGTTTACTATTGGGTTTCCTGCCATATTTTTCTCGGACAAATAATTAAAAATAGTTTCTGCCTTTTCTATGATATATGATTCTGTCTCATATATAGTACGGAATTCTGAAAACTTTTCAAATGACAATTTATTGTTAAAATCGTTATCAGTAAGACCAAGTTTCCTTTCAGAAGCGAAATCCACAAGCTGTAGAAAGAGAAAAAAATAAATTTCCTTTATATAATTCACCGGAGTATCTTTACATTGCTTAATCTCCGAAGTGAGCCTTTTGATTAATAAAAAAGTATGTTGGTTATCTTCTTGATAAAGATACTGTCTAAGTTCATCAAAAAGTTTATCATCATGTTTGTATAGTGGTGACTTAAAGCTACTTGGATATATGATTGAATTATGATCATAATAGAAGGATTTATTTAAGTTTTCGGATGCAGACTCGTAGGACTCATATATTTTGTCAAAACCAGCAACTTGTCTACCTACTGCTAAAAAAAAGTCACTGTAATCTCTAAGGTAATTTGATAGAGAATTAAATAGCAGTTCAAGTCTATGATGCTTGGACAATTGTTTTTTATCCATATCCCAATAAAGATGGAGGAGTAAAATTCTATCATCTTTAAAGCATGACATACAGTTATAACCATTTTTTACAACCATATTCTGAATATTGTTCAGAATATTCTCTTTTATCAAGGTGTCAGAGTTTACAATGTCAACTAAAACTGTAATAAAATTTGAATGCATAAGCTGGTTTAGGGTCTGGCAATCAAAGAACTCTTTTAACATTGAAGTATTAGCATGATTGTGGATAAGTTCCAGTGACATATGCCTTTTAATATTTTCCTTTGTTTTTATATCCTTTGATTTTGAAGCTACAGCATTTCTCAAAGCATTTTCTAACTCATCAATATCAATAGGCTTTTCCACATAACTTACTGCCTTAAGTTTAATTGCAGATTTAAGGTATTCCTTATCTGAATAACCACTCATGAAAATAATCTCACAGGAAGGGTATAGTTCCCTTAGCTTAAAGGATAACTCTACACCATCCATCCTTGGCATCCTGACATCGGTAAGCAGAATATCAGGTTCAAAAACAGATGCTATGTCAAGAGCATTTAACCCATCGTATGCTTGCTGAATTTCAGTTATTGACAACGAATCCCAAGGGATCTGCTCAATTATACCTTCGCGGGTAAAGATCTCATCATCTGCAATCAGTACCTTCATGTTCCACACCTCCAAAGTTTCAATCACAACATTACATAAAACTTAGGATAATTATATATCCATTTATCTAAGAATACAATGGACCTACATGATTTTGTTACAAGCATTTACCTTTTAAAATTATGGAAAAAATTTATGTTAGTAAGATTATAATATTTTACTACTATCTTAAAATATTACTAAACTATAAAATTGCAGTCCATGTTAATATTTTAGTAACAGATATGAAAACGTATTAGCATTTAGAAAGGACGAGATAGATGGCTAAACGAGGTTTCTTTTATAAGGTTAAAAAGTATAATACATTACTGCTTATGCTTTTACCTGCAACTCTATTTTTCTTCATATTCAGTTATGTACCAATGACAGGCGTAATATTAGCATTTAAAAGTTACAATTTCAGAGATGGTATTTTCGGCAGTCCTTGGGTAGGCTTTGAAAATTTTAAATTCTTTTTCATTTCTGGACAAGCTTTTAAAGTTACACGAAACACAGTTCTGTATAACCTGGCCTTTATAGCTGTAAATACTGTAATGCAGGTTACTATAGCAGTATTTATTTCTGAAATAAGGGGCAAATACTTTAAGAAGGTTACACAATCTTTTATGTTTTTTCCTTACTTCATTTCTTGGGTTATTGTAGGAGTTATGGTTTATAACTTATTTAATTTTGAAACTGGTACCTTTAACAATATACTAAAGGCTTTAAATATGGAGCCGGTGGATGTTTATACTAAACCGGTGGCTTGGATATTCATAATAATTGTATTTAATGCTTGGAAAAACGTGGGATATGGAACTGTAATGTATCTGGCAGCGATTATGGGAGTAGATACTGAGATTTATGAAGCAGCAGAAGTAGACGGAGCAAATATTTTCCAAAGAATCTTCAGAATTACAATACCATGCTTAAAACCAACAATGATAATTCTTATACTGCTTGCTGTGGGAAATATATTCAAAGGTGATTTCCAGATGTTCTATCAGTTAGTTGGGAATAATGGAACCTTGTTTAATACTACGGATGTTATTGATACTTTCACTTTCAGAGCCTTAGTTAACAATAGCGAGTTTGGTATGGCGGCAGCATCAGGATTATATCAATCAGTTTTCGCCTTTCTGACAATTGTTACTGTGAATCACTTTGTAAAGAAATATGATGAAGATTACTCGTTATTCTAGAAGAAGGAGGCGTTAATTTTGAGCAGACTATCTCAGAATACAAATATATCTGATTTGAAAGTGGAGAAACATATAAAAAGAGGCAGAAATAAAAAGCCAAAAGATAAAATAGTCTTTGATTTAATAGCACATATAGTTTTACTTGTGGTGGCAATTGCATGTTTAATACCCTTCATAATGGTTGTCTCAGGATCATTTTCCTCTGAAAATGCCATTATAAAACATGGCTTTGGCCTCCTTCCAAAGGAGTTCTCTACTCAAGCCTATAAATTGGCTTTAGAAAATCCAAGAGCCATACTTAGGGCTTATGGTGTAACAATTTTAGTAACCATTATGGGAACTTTCTTAGGATTATTTGTAACAGCTATGACTTCCTATGTACTCCAGCGTAAAGATTTTGAATGGAGAAATAAATTTTCTTTTTACTTCTACTTTACAACTTTGTTCAGTGGAGGACTTGTACCATGGTACATTTTAATGATAAAGTATCTACATCTGAAAAATAGTTACTTAGCACTTGTATTGCCTCCATTATTAAGCGTTTTCAACATGCTTGTTATGAAAAGTTATATGAGTGGTATTCCTACAGCCATAACAGAATCTGCAAAGATAGATGGGGCAGGAGACTTTACAATATTTTTCAGGTTAATATTACCATTAATTAAGCCTGCACTGGCTACAGTAGGCCTGTTTACCGCATTAGCTTATTGGAATGACTGGTATAATTCAATGCTGTTTATTTCAGATGAAAAGAAGTTCAGCTTGCAGTACTTCCTTTACAAGATGGTAAACAATATAGAAGCCTACAAGACTATACTGGCTCAAAACGGGGTTACTGTTAACGTAAACATGACTTTGCCCAGTGAATCCTTGAAGATGGCACTTACAATTATAGTTACTGGTCCTATTATACTATTATATCCATTTGTTCAAAGATATTTTGTGCAGGGAATCACCGTTGGTGCAGTCAAAGGATAAACCCCGTTTATCGGGTTATCATATACAAAAAATAATGAATCAAGGGGGATTTAAAATGAAAAAGGTACTGAAAAAACTTACTTTATCAGTAGCTGTGGCTATGACTTTGACATCAGTGCTGGGCGGATGTGGTAAAAAGGAAAAGGATCCTGTATCTACAAATGAACCTGAAAAATTAAGCGAAGTTGCCCTTAAGATGTACTTACTTGGAGACAAGCCAAAGGATTTTGATTTGGTTTATGGTGAAGTAAACAAGTTGATGAAAGAAAAAATAAACGCAACATTAGATGTACAATTCATACCTTGGGGAGATGTGAATACAAGATATCCTTTACTATTCTCATCAGGTGAAGAATTTGATCTAATATTCACAGCAAGCGGATGGTGTTTCTATAATCAGATAGCTACTAGAAACGGTTTCTATGAAATAACTGAGGAAATGCTTTCAAACTATGCGCCAAATACTTGGGAGAAGCAACCTAAAGTTGCATGGGAACAAGCTAGAGTTAATGGAAAGATATATATGGTTCCTAATGATCAGAACGAATATGCATATAACGTTATAGGTATCAGAGGAGACCTAAGGGAAAAGCACGGAATTGGTGAAATCAAGAGTGAAGCAGATTTTGAAAGGTACCTTGATGCCGTTGCAAAAAATGAGAAAGACATAGTACCTATAGTAAATGGGGGAGGCCAGAACCTTCAATGGCCATATGAAATAGAAGGAAGAAATCTTACTTTGGTAAAAGGAACAGGATCAGAGCCTCTATTCGTATACGATGTAAACAATCAAAACGGAAAAATTATTTCAATGGTGGAAACGGAAGAATATGTTGACTACGTCACAAAGATGAAGGAATTCGCAGATAAGGGATATTGGTCTAAGAACTCAATCGTTAGCAAAGAAACAAGAGATGATGCATTTAAATCAGGTAAGGCTGCTGCCATGGTTTGGAATCTAGGATCTGTAGCCAATGCTGTTTCTACTATGAACCAAGCACATCCGGAATGGAAAGCAGAAGTTGTTGATATAAATCCTGGTGCAAAAAAATTAATAAACGTTTATACAAACAACGGTATGGCTATAAATGCAACTTCAAAAAATCCAGAAAGAGCCCTAATGGCTATAGACTTATTGAGATATGACAGAGACATATATGACTTAACTAACTATGGAATAAAGGGCACACATTGGGAACCGGTTGGCGAAGACAAGTATAAGACTTTAGAGGCTACCGGAAACTTCCCGGCAGGTGGAGTTTGTCCATGGGGATGGCATACACCCTTGAATCGTAGAGATGTAGACGAACCAGCAGTTGTTCAGAAGTTCACGGATTTATGGGCAAAAAATGATACAGTGCACAATCCATTAGAAACTTTTTCCTTCGATGATAGCAATGTGAAAAATGAAATGGCTGCAATTAACAGCGTAGTGTCTCAGTACGGACTTCCTCTTAACCTTGGTATGGTAGATGTAAGCAGCGGAGTTGCTACTTATAGGCAAAAGCTAAAAGAAGCCGGTCTTGATAAAGTATTACAAGAAGTTCAAGCTCAGGCTGATGAGTTTATGAAGAACCATAAGTAATTGGTCAGAATTTTTATTATGAGCATTTAACAAAAGACTAACACGTGAAAAATAACAAAATGACAGAGAGCATGACATAAGTTTATAAGCATGTTATCTGTCATTTGTTTTGTGAAAATATAGTAATAGAAACAGTAGGGGGACGGTTCATGAAAAATTACAATAAATCATACAAACTACTTATACTTATATTAACATTTTGTATGTTGGTTTCATCATTTTCCGGAGCCAAGGCCGTTAGAGCAGATGAAAGTAGAAACCTAGTTCAAAATCCAAGTTTTGAATCCGAAGTTCTTTACGAACATTGGACTTTTAGTGCAACACCCGTGGATGCAGCAGCTATTAAGGGGGGTGAAGCCGCAAAGACAGGGGATAATACCTTATGGTATTGGGATGATGTAGATTTCAGTTTTACTCTCTCACAAACTATAACTGGTATAGAAAATGGTAGATACTCTCTTTCTGCATATACACAAGGCGGCACGAATCAAGAGACATGTACACTCTTTGCCAAGGGATATGGTGGAGAAGAACTTACTGCACGCTCAAAAGAAAAGGGCTGGAAGGATTGGAATCACGTTGTTATAAATGACATCCTGGTTACCAATAACACAATTACAATCGGAGTTTATGGCAACGGTAAATCAGGGGAATGGGGAACTGTAGATGATTTTCAGCTCATTAAGGTTGGAGATTTGGCACAGTTTACTGTAAGACCTGTAACGGTATACACTAATATAGCTGAGATGCCGGTATTACCTCAAAAGGTAACAATAACAAGAAATGATGGCACATCAGAGGATGTAGCTGTAACTTGGAGGGATATAGACGAAGCAAGTTTGGCTGAAGCAGGAAGTTTTGAGCTTAATGGAACAATAGCTGGTACCGAGGTTAAAGCAAAGGCTAAGATAATTGTAATAGAACCTTTAAATATTCCGGCTATTGAAAATCTACCAGAGAATTTTATAAAAGGTATGGACATTTCCATGTTAAAACAGGTAGAAGACAATGGTGGTAAGTTCTATGAAAATGGAATTGAAAAGGATCCATTACTAATATTTAAGGAGCATGGAGTAAATTGGGTAAGATTGAGAATTTGGAACAACCCCGCAGGTAAAGGCGGCGGTGAAAATGATTTGGCTACCACCATTGAACTTTCTAAGAGAGCAAAAGCCTTAGGGTTTAAGCTGTTACTTGATTTTCACTATAGTGATTTTTGGACGGATCCTGGAAAGCAAAACAAACCGGAAGCATGGAAGAATCTTACCGGTGAAGATTTGGAGAATGCAGTTTATTCCTATACTAAGGATGTAATTACTGCACTAAAGAGTGAAAATTCACTGCCGGAGATGGTTCAGATAGGAAATGAAATAAACGGCGGTATGCTTTGGCCTGATGGTAAGAACTGGGGAGAAGACAGCGGAGGTTTTGACGGATTGGCCAAACTATTAAACAGCGGTATAAAAGGAGTAAAGGATTCGCTAAAGCAGGGAGAGAATGTTAAGATAATGCTTCACTTGGCAGATGGGGGAAAGAACCATACTTTTAGATGGTTCTTTGATGAAATCACTGAAAGAGGTGTAGAGTTTGACGTAATAGGACTTTCATTCTATCCTTACTGGCATGGAACACCGGAGGAACTTATATACAATGCTAATGATATCAGCAAGAGGTACAACAAAGAAGTTGTTATTGCAGAAACAGCATATGCATACACTTTGGAAGATGGAGATGAACATGGCAATATTTTTGGGCTAGATCAACAGGAAGAGGGAGGCTACCCTGCTTCACTTCAAGGGCAAGCTACAATGGTTAGAACCATGATGAATGCCATGGCCCAGGTGCCTGATGGTAAGGGTTTGGGAATTTTTTATTGGGAAGGAGCCTGGATTCCTGTTAATGGAGCCGGATGGCAGGCTGGAGAAGGCAACGCATGGGAAAATCAAGCTTTCTTCGACTTTGAAGGAAACACTTTACCTTCCTTAGATGTATTCAATGCTGTTAGCACTAATAAAAACATTGCCCCAATAATTATCCAAATGGAAAAGGTAAGCTTAACAACAGAAGCAGGAACTAATCCAGCTAGCTTGCTGCCTTCAGCAATTAAAACAGTCTATAGCGACGGGAATTCATATAAAAAAGAGGTAACATGGGAAGAAATAGAAGCTTCGAAATACTCTAAGGAAGGAAGGTTTACTGTAAGCGGTTACTTAGCAGATAGTGATATAAAGGTTACAGCTGAGATAGAAGTTATAGCAAAACAAGAGGTAAGCTATGTGCTAAATCCAGGCTTTGAGACTGACTTATCAAATTGGATTTTAGAAGGAACTGGGGCAGATATATCCTCTAATGACAGACATTCCGGAAGTAAAACTCTTCATTATTGGTCAGACGCAGCCTTTAGTTTTACTGTATCTCAGAATATAACCGGACTAGAAAACGGTATTTATAAGCTGTCAGCTTTTGCACAAGGCGGAGAAGGAGAGAATTCTGCATTTATTTTTGCAAAGAATTATGGTGGAGAGGAGTTAAGGGCTAAATATAAAACTAAGGGCTGGAATGAGTGGCAGACACCCGTTATAGAAAATATTAAGATAACAAATGGAACTATTACCATTGGAGCTTCGGTAGATGGAAATGCAGGAAATTGGGGAGCAATTGATGATTTCAAACTAGTAAAGGTAGGTGAACTTCCAAGAACAATAGTGGCTATTGATGCTGTAAATATAACAACCGACGAGGGTATTGCTCCGGTTTTGCCAGAAAAGGTCAAGGCTAAGTTTAGCGATAATACAACTGAAGAGGTCAGTGTTACCTGGAACAGTATAAATCAAGTTCTTTATATTAATGCAGGAAGCTTTACCATAAAGGGGATTGTTGATTTTTATGGAATAGAGGCAGAAGCACATATTGTGGTTATAGGCAAAGAAGCAGGAACTAATACAGATGAAGTATCTAATGTAGATGAAAAAACTTACACAGATGCAGAGGAACCAAAGCCTCAGGAACCTTCCCATACTGCTGAAAATAATAAGGGGGATAAACCTGTTAGCGATGAGACAGATAAACCTGCTGAAGGAACAGGCTATGTGACAGAAACTCCAAAGACTGAAGAGGCAAAGACAGAAACTGCTAAAGGACAACTTCCAAAGACAGGATTCTTGTTAGATCAAACTCTATTAATGATTATAGGATTTTCCATACTAACCTCTGGCTTAGCACTAACAGTGAGAAAAAGAAGATATTCTAACAAGTAAAAATTATTTTACGGGCAGGATGGTTCTATATACCATTCCTGTCCATTAGTTAATATAGAGAAGCTTATACTCCATGAAGTTTTCTAAACTCCAAAGGAGTCAGTTTTTCTTGTTTCTTAAATATAGAACAAAAGTAGCTGACGTCGTCATAACCACATGTTAATGCTATGTCTTTAACAGCCATATCCTTATTTTTTATTAACATTTCCTTACTCTTTTTAATCCTGACACTATTAATATATTCAAAGACACGGATTCCTGTAGTTTTCTTAAATAATGAACAAAAGTATTGAGGGGTAAGGTTAGCTACTTCTGATAAGTTTTCTAGGGTAATTATATCCTTATAATTACTCTCTATATAATCAAAAACCGGTTTTAGCTTAGAGTATTGATTTAGCCTGGACTCAACTTTAGGAGTAGCAGTGTAGGCTAAAATATCCATAAGTAATGAATAAATAATTTTAGAACACTCTAGGCTATTCAAGGAATTATAGGATTTGGCCATTTCATGTAACTTCTCAGCTCTTAGTAAAAATAATTCAGGATCTAATACAGATAATACTGCAGATTGGGATATTCCTCCATTATATAGGCTTTGCTCAGCAGCAAAACCGCCGATTGTAACCCAAGCCACTTCCCAAGAAGCTGTAACTGCATAGTACTCATGAGGAACATTGGAAAAAAGAAGCATGCCTTGTCTCTCTTGCACAGTGAAAGACTTTCCTCCTATTAATAGCTGACCGCAGCCCTTCCTGCATTGAATCCACTGAAGGTAAGGATATCCATAAGGACGTATTACATGTTCCTGCTGGTGTTTAATCCCTACGCCTACGAGATAAAATGGGAGATGGGCCTCAAAATCCGTTGCTGCCGTAAACATTATATAACTCATGCTTTACCACCTTAATATATTCATATTTATCTTAATATGTTTAGATTGTTTATGGATAAAATGCGGACATATAATATTAATATAGTTATATTATAGTACCTAATATAACTAATTGAAAGATGTATAGAGGTGATTCTATGATGAAAAATTATGGTCCAATAAATAATAAATTTCCTCATTTCTATCATGGAGGAGACTACAACCCTGACCAATGGCTTAAATATCCCAAGATCATTGATGAAGATATTAGGCTGATGAAGCTTTCTAATTGCAATGTTATGAGTGTTGGTATATTTGCATGGAGTGCTCTTGAGCCAGAAGAAGGGAAGTTTAATTTTGAATGGCTTGATAACGTTATAAATAAGCTTTACAATAATGGAATTTATACAGTATTAGCAACTCCAAGCGGTGCTAGACCCGCATGGCTTTCAGCTAAATATCCTGAAGTTTTAAGAGTTACTTCCAGCAGAGTGAGGAATTTGCATGGAGAGAGACATAACCACTGCTACACCTCCACGGTATATAGAGAAAAGGTTGCAATAATCAATAAGCAGCTGGCTGATAGATATGCAAATCATCCTGGAGTATTGCTTTGGCATATTTCAAATGAATTTGGTGGAGAATGTCATTGCGACCTATGCCAAGAAGCCTTTCGTAATTGGCTTAAAGATAAATATGGAACCTTAGATAAATTAAATGAGGCATGGTGGACTAGCTTTTGGAGCCATACATATACAGATTGGTCCCAGATTCAATCTCCAGCTCCTCATGGAGATAGCACTCTCCATGGCTTGAACTTGGATTGGAAAAGATTTGTAACTCACCAAACTATAGATTTTATGAAGCATGAAATTAAAGTACTAAAGGAAGTAAATGCGGATCTTCCTGTAACAACAAATCTTATGGGAACTTATGATGGACTTGATTATTGGAAACTGGCAAAGGAAATAGATGTAGTGTCCTGGGACAATTATCCTATGTGGCATAGTGATGTTGATTATATAGAGTTAGCTTCCTTTATCTCTATGGTACATGATTTAAATAGGTCGCTTAAAGGTGGAAAGCCTTTCATGCTTATGGAAAGTACACCAAGTACTACAAACTGGCAGCCAATAAGCAAATTGAAAAAGCCTGGCATGCACTTGTTGTCTTCACTTCAGGCAGTGGCTCACGGTTCAGACACAGTTCAGTATTTCCAGTGGAGAAAAAGCAGAGGGGCCAGTGAGAAGTTTCATGGTGCTGTAGTGGATCATGTTGGACATGAAAATACAAGAGTATTTAGAGATGTTACTGAAGTGGGAAGAGTACTTACTAAACTGGATGAAGTAATAGGTACAACAGTCCCTGCTGAGACAGCAATTATATTTGATTGGGAAAATCGATGGGCAGTTAACGATGGAAAAGGACCAAGAAACTGCGGAATAGAATATGACGAAACAGTAAAGGGTCAATATAAGGCCTTTTGGAAAAAGGGAGTACCTGTTGATATTATAAATATGGACTGTGATTTTTCTAAATACAAATTGCTTATAGCACCCATGCTATATATGGTTAGACCTGGTGTTGCAGAAAGAATAGAGGAATTCGTTAAAGCCGGCGGAACCCTTGTGGTCACCTATTGGTCAGGTATAGTAGATGAAAATGACCGTTGCTTCCTAGGAGGCTTCCCGGGACCACTGAGAAAGGTGCTTGGAATTTGGGCAGAGGAAATAGATTGCCTGTATGATGGGGAGACCAATGAAATTGAGGTTCAGAAAGACAACTTACTTAACATAAAAGGCAAATTCGAATCTATAGATCTTTGCGAATTGATACATGCTGAGACTGCAGAAGTACTTGGAGTGTACCAGAAAGACTTTTATGCAGGAACACCGGCTCTTACTGTTAATAATTTTGGAGCAGGTAAGGCTTATTATATAGCTACAAGGGTAAAGGATGATTTTAATGATGCATTCTATGGAGTACTAATAGATACTCTTATGTTAAATAAAGCAATAAAGGCAGAGCTGCCTGCAGGGGTAACTGCTCAACAAAGAGTAGATGAAAAGAATAAATTTACCTTTGTAATGAATTTTAATGATACACAGCAGAAGGTTTCATTAGGTAGTGAAAAATATACCGATGTACTTTCCGGCGACCAAGTACAGGATGAAATCAACTTAAAGCCCTTTGGTATAGCTATACTTAAGGAGCAAATATAAGCATATAACGATACAGGATGTACTTTGAAGTCAGTATAATGGGGTGAAAATTGTATGGATAATAAGGTGACAAACTTTGCAAAGGGAGCTGATGTAAGCTGGCTCCCCCAAATGGAAGCAACGGGTTATAAATTTTATGATGATAACGGGGTGGAAAAGGATTGCCTTGAAATCCTAAAAGAACATGGAATAGATTCTATAAGACTAAGAGCATGGGTGAATCCGTCTGATGACCCGGCAAGCGGACACTGTAGTACTACTGAAGTAGTGGAAATGGCCCTACGAGCTAAAAAAATGGGCTTTAGGATAATGATAGATTTTCATTACAGCGACACCTGGGCAGACCCTGCAAAACAGGTAAAGCCTGCAGCCTGGGCAAATCATAGTTTTGAAGAGTTAGTAAAAGACGTCTATGATTATACATTTGAGGTTATGACAGTTTTAAAGGATAGTGATGTAGATCCTGAATGGGTACAAGCAGGTAATGAAATTCCCTTTGGAATGATGTGGCCGGAGGGCAGCACGGATAATTTTGAACAACTAAGCAAATTGTTAAACAGCGGCTATGAGGCTGTAAAGGCTGTCTGCAAGGATGCAAAGGTCATTATCCATCTTGATCAGGGCGACGACGGAGCCAGATATATTAACTTTTTTGACAAGCATCATGCAAATGGGGGAAAATATGATGTCATTGGTATGTCCTATTATCCTTACTGGGTTAATAAAGACTATACTGAAACAATAGATAACTTATGCAATAACATAGATGAAATGATATCAAGATACGGGAAAGAAGTCATGATATGTGAAATTGGCGGAGAGTATACAAAGCCTGAGAATACTTATGACATGCTGAGGGAAGTTATCGCAAGAGTAAAGGCAATTAAAGATGATAAAGGACTCGGTGTATTTTACTGGGAGCCTCAAGGTGCAGCCAATTGGAGCCATTATAATCTCAGCGCTTGGGGCAATGATGGAAAACCTACCATTGCAATAGATGCATTTTTTAAATAAGGGAATAATGAAACTACAAGCAAAGTGAGGTATAAGTGCAATGATACTTATGCCTCACTTTATTTTTAAACTGTAGATAATGTTGACTCTAGATAATGTTGACTCTAGATTTAATAGGTGTTTACCTATATAATGTTAAGAGGTATAGGAAATAATAAAGCAAAAATAAAGAAAATAATGTATTTTACAGCTGATACTAAAAATAAATTTGAGGTGTTTGATAATGAGAAACTTAAAGATGACAATCCAATACGACGGAAGCAGATATAAGGGATGGCAGAAACAAAAAGAAGGAGAGCAAACAATTCAAGCCAAACTGGAGAATGTATTGTCAAGGATGACGGGTGAAGACATCCAGGTCATTGGCTGCGGAAGGACGGATGCAGGAGTTCATGCCGATAATTACGTGGCAAACTTCCATACCAATTCCACTATTCCTGTGGAGGCAATGCTGGACTACTTATATGAGTTCCTTCCGGAAGATATAGTGGTGAAGACTATGAAGGATACATCAGAGCGGTTTCATGCCAGGTATAATGTAAAGTCAAAAACCTATGTCTATAGCATTAACAACAATAAGTATAGAGACGTGTTCAACAGAAAATATGTTTACCACATGAATGAAAAATTAAATTTAGACGAGATGAGAAAAGCTGCTGAAGTGCTGATAGGCACACATGATTTTAAAAGTTTTACCAGTTTGAAATCAGATAAAAAATCCACCACAAGGACTATTAATTACATAAATATAAAGGAAGAAATGGGCAACATAGAAATAGAAGTCAACGGAAACGGCTTTCTGATGAATATGGTGAGAATCATAACCGGAACTCTCATAGAAGTAGGAACAGGGAAACTAACACCTTCAGATGTGGTAATAATATTGGAGGAAAAGAAGAGGTCAGAAGCAGGGCCCATAGCACCTGCCAAAGGACTTTGTCTAAAGGAAGTTAATTATTAGATATAAAATTCCATTGTTACTGAATCTTCATATATTGCTATATCAGCGCCTAAGGATGAGAAGGCTTCCACCACATTTGTATAGCCTCGTGCAAAGGGACGGTTCAATAGTATTAAGCATAGGCTTTATCCTTATAACCAAGAAAATTATTGAAAGTAGGAATAATTTTTATATACACATGGAAACTTCTTATTAGGAGGAAAATATATTAAATTTGAGAAAATATTAAAATTTTTCACTTTATTATTGTTTATTTTAAATATTGGGTACATTGCATACGGGACAGAAATGAGGCCTATGAGTAAGTACAGCAGAAGAGTAGTTGAAGTGCTTAAGAATAAGTTGAAAATTACAGAAGTTGAAATAGAGAAGGCAAGGGCCCAAGGTAAGACTGCCTTTGATATTGCTAAATCTTAGGGGATGGATGAAGCAGAACTTAAACAGTGCATAACTATTGAGGCAAATAAAGCTATCTATGGTTTAGGCCAGAAAGGTATCATGTCAAAAATCTTGGTGAAGTTAATAAAAAGTTTAGCAAATATAAAAATACAGGCATGGGATGGGAAGCTTGATTAATGTGTGTATCAAAATTGTATAGAATAGATAATAATGTATTTTTAAATTAATTATAATTTTTTCAAGTATTTTTGTTTAATATTAGCATCAGTGGCAATAATCTAAAAAAAGGAAAGGATGATTGCCATGCCAAGAGTTGCACGAATTAAGAATGAAGCAGGTATTTACCACATTATGGTTAGAAGTATAAGTGATGTAGCACTTTTTAGGGATGACGTTGATAAGGATAAATATCTTCATTTAATTAAAAAATACCAACAAATCTTTCTTTTTAAGGTATATGCCTATTGTCTTATGACTACACATGGGCATATTGTAATTGACTGCTGCGGAGCTGATATAAGTAAGATAATGAAGTCTATTAATCAGTGCTATGCTGCCTATTTTAATAAAAAGTACAATAGGCATGGACATGTATTTCAAGACAGATTTAAAAGCAAGCTCGTAGATGATGAAAGATATCTGGTGACCTTATCAGCTTATATACACAACAATCCCAAGGACATTACCAGGTATGAAAAATGCGTTGAACGATATAAGTATTCAAGTCTAGGAGTATATCTTGGAATATTTCATGATGAATTTTATATATTAGGTACTGATTTTATACTTGGACACTTCAGTATAAATGTTGATAGAGCAAGAAAGTCTTACTTAGAATATATAAATAGGATATCTGACAGGCAAGAGGAAATAGATGTAGAGTTTATAAATGAAGGAAGTGAATGTAGAAGTGAACGTAAGATTTTACTAAGAGATGTAAAAGCAGAGGACATTATTGACTTTGTATCAAAGTATACAAACCAATACTTTAATATACATATTAAATTTAATCATAGACATATAGAGCTAAAAGCTGTATGTATATTAATCATGCGGTCTTTAGGAAATTATAGCCATAAGGATATATGTCAATATATTGGCAATGTCACTATTTCTACTGTAAGTAGGCTTTGTGAAAAGGGGTACTCACTAATTACTGAGGACAATAGATACAAGTCATTGATAAGTGATATCATAAAGGAGCTTAGTATCGCATAAAAATATTGCCTTATGCTTTGTAATTGTAGAGTAAGTCTCAAAAAAAGCTAATTAAGAACTTTCTAAAAAACTGTATTATAAGTGGACAAGTATATAATGTATACAAGCTGATATTTTGAAAAAACAGCCAGAAATTAAGAAATAGTCAAATTTCTCAAAGTATTGAACCGTCCCAATATAAGTTGACAAAATATTCTATCTAGTGTATTATTATAAAATAAAATGTATAAAAAATCTACTATAAAGCCGTGATGAGAAGAGTACATAGACACTGTCTTTTGCAGAGAGTTCCGTTAGCTGAGAAGGAATAAAGATGTTTCTATGGAAAAAGGTCTCTGAGCTTCACACCGAGCCTCAACTGAGGGGTAGACTGTGACGGGAGCTCCCGTTATTGAGCTAGAGTATATACAACTAATTATGGTTCATGATAAGCAGTTGTCGTACTCAATAAGGTCAATATGGCGACATATTGATAAACTGGGGTGGTACCACGAATTATCAACTCTCGTCCCCAAGATATAAAGGTCTTGGAGGTGGGAGTTTTTTTATTGCATTTTAATACTTTTTAGTTCATAAGATAGTTATACAAGGAGGAGATAATATGAAGTTAACAGGAGTTTGGCTACCGATAATAACACCTTTTGTAAATGACGGTATAGACTTTGAATCATACAAAAACCTTTTAGAATATTATATACCTAAGGGAATCTCAGGAATTATGCCCCTAGGCACTACTGGAGAGAGTCCTACAATAAGCGAAGAAGAATTTGAGCAAATTGTTGAAAAGACTATGGAATATGTAAACGGTAGAGTTCCGGTTTATGTTGGTCTTGGAGGGAACAATACTCAAAAGCTTGTAAAACAGGTTAAAACCTTGGAAAAATACAAGGTTGATGGAATCTTATCTGTTTCACCTTATTACAGCAGGCCTGATCAAAGAGGAATCTATGAGCACTTCTTAAGATTATCGGAAGCAACAGATTTAAATATTATCGTATATAATATTCCATACAGAACCGGTAGAAATATAGAGAATTCTACTATATACAGGCTAGCTGAGCTGAAAAACATAGTAGGTATAAAAGACTCTTGTGGAGATATAAAACAAAGTACAGAACTACTTTTGAATCCACCAAAGGATTTTTCTATACTAACCGGTGAGGATGCACTATTCTATACAACACTATTACTTGGAGGGCACGGAGGCATATTGGCATCTTCTCATATTAGAACAGAAAATTTCGTTCAAGTTTATAAATGTATACAGAATAATGATCACAAATCAGCACTTGAAATATGGAAACAACTCCATGAGTTTGTACCAATGCTATTTCAAGAACCTAATCCTGGACCAATAAAATATATCCTGCATAAAAATAAATTGATAAAATCATCCGAAGTTAGATTACCGCTGATGGACATAAGCGATAACTTGAAAAGCAAGCTGGATAAAGTATAGGTACGGTTCAACATTTTTACTTAAAATATTCACCTTGGTAATAACCAGGGTGTTTTTTGCTTGTAACATTACATATGCAAACTTATATTCAAAATTCTTAAACAATTTTTTGTATGATAAAAGCTGAACCGTCCCCCTTCACCACTAATGCTCTAATTAAGGTTATTTTAGTCCTCCAAAATCAATTTAACAATGGACAAAGTTATTATGAAAAAACATAAGTAATAAGAAGGGTTTTGAAGTTTTTTGTAGAATTATGGTAATATATAAGGTAAAATTTGATTACATATGAAACATTTTACTTATTTTTTTAAGCTTGGAGGTAAAATCTTGAATAATGTACTTATGGTATTTTTGGTTTTTGTATTGCTAATAATGTTAATATTAAACTATATAAATATTACTAGACTTAGGAATCTAGAAGGATTAAAGACTGATATTGAAAAAAGATACAATGGTGCCTTAACCAATGCAAGCGAAGTTCTTTGGGAATGGGATTTGGAAACCGGAAACTTTTTTGCTACTGAAAAATGGCGTGAGCTTATGTATGATGATATTCCTAAGTATATGGAAATCAGCTACATAGATAGAAGCCATATCAATCCGGAAGATAGGGAAAGAGTAAAAAATGATACGACAGCCTATATATATGGAAAGGCAGATTGCTTAAGAATTGAGTTTAGAGTAACCCATCAGGATGGAAAGGAAATATGGGTTTTATGTAAAGGACAAGCTATAAGAGATGCTATAAGACAAACTCCAATTCTTTCAGGTTCTATTATAGATATCACAGAGTTTAAGAAGGCAGAAGAACAGGTTAAATTCTTAGCCTATTACGATACCCTCACCAAACTGCCTAACAGGACACATTTCATGGAACGCCTGAAGGAAGAAATTACTGGGGCTAGTATAAAAAATAGTTCTTTGGCACTTTTGTTTATCGATTTAGATAATTTTAAGAATGTAAATGATACTTTAGGTCACAATTATGGAGATGAATTGCTAAAACAGATTTCAGGAAAAATAAGAAGTATACTTAGGAATGAAGATATAGCCTGCAGATTAGGTGGAGATGAATTTCTTATAATGCTCACTAACCTGCAAGATAATAGCTACATAATAAAGTGTGCAGAAGAGGCGTTACAAATACTTAATAATATGTATGAGATAAATGATAAACAGGTTTATATCTCTGGGAGTATTGGTATTGCCATATATCCTAAGGATAGTATTGACCCCAACGGACTGTTAAAAAATGCAGATGCAGCTATGTACAAGGCCAAGGAAGCAGGAAAGAACAAGTACATATTTTTTAATGAATATATGCTGAAAGGGCTGGAGAGAAAAACAAAAATAGAGGGAATACTAAGGAGTTCTATTAAGAATAATGAACTAAAGGTATATTACCAACCACAATATGATATAAAAACTGGTGCCATTATAGGCATAGAAGCATTACTAAGACTAAACAGCAAGGAATTGGGACCTGTTTCCCCGGCTGAATTCATACCTATTGCTGAGGAGAGTGGAACTATTGTTGAACTTGGAAAGTGGTGTCTCAGGAAGGCCTGCGAAAAGAATGTGTATCTAAAGAGAAAAGGGCTTAAATTTGGCTGTATCAGTGTAAATATATCCGCCATTCAACTACAACATAACGATTTAATAAATGTAATAAATGAAATACTGGATGAGGTAGGGCTAGAACCAAAATTTCTGGAAATTGAGCTTACAGAATCCGTTCTTATGAAGTCCATGGATAGTAATATAAATCTATTGAATGAACTTAAGAATATAGGAATAAAAGTAGCCCTTGATGACTTTGGTACTGGTTATTCATCACTGAACTATCTAAGGAAAATACCACTGGATAAGTTGAAAATTGATAGGTCCTTTATAACTGATTTAACAAGTGTTACCAAGAATCAAGAGATTTGTGAAGGAATTATTCAAATGGCTCACAATTTAGGGTTACAGGTGGTTGCGGAAGGTGTAGAGAAAAAGAGCCAATTGGAAATCTTAAAAGAAAAGCAGTGCGATAGTGTGCAAGGCTTTCTTTATAGTATTCCATTGGCTGATGACGAATTGGAAGAAGTGCTGCAAGCTAATATGGAGTACTTAGAAAAAAATAAAATGACTAAGAAGCATGCATTTAAATATACGGCTCTTTACTCCAGAATGTCACAACTGAAGGAAAAAGAGGCAGAAGTATAAAAAAATGAGGTTATGTTTGTGATAAAGCACTTATACATAACCTTATTTTATGAAATTAATTTAAGGAAAGTATTTTAATGGATTGCTTAACTTTTTTCCAGTAAAACGGCGAAAAACTTATATTTCCTTAGGCATTTTGCCGTAATCCTTTCTAGGTTATTTTACATAAATGTTTCAGGATGGTATTATTGGGTGGTAATTGGAAAAGAACCATCAGGATATAAATCCTTGAAAGGCTTTTAATAACTTTTAGGGAGGATTGTACTAATGAAAGGTATAAGTGTTCAATTACGGCAGGAGGTGTACAGATCAGATGTATTTAAAATCATCGATTGGTTAGAGGACGAGGAGGTTATACGATATTTGAACGAACAACAAAATGTATGCAGTGGAATCAGGCAGGTCTTAGACAGAGTAAACATGCCTATACTGACACATTTGTTTAATCAAAATGGAAGTTTCTTCGTTATAACCATCAATGAAAATGAACCCATTGGTTTCTTGAGACTAGTACCAAAACTAAGTGGAGCAGAAATGGTCATTGTCATCGGCAACAAGGACCTTTGGGGGAAGGGGCTGGGACCAAACGCCATTATTGAAGGCTTAAAGTTTGCTTTTTTTAATTGGAGAGCCGGAGAGGTAGTGGCAAAAGTAAACTTTAGAAATGAAAGGTCATTAAAAGCTTTTAGAAAAGTAGGCTTTAGACAAGAGAAAGAGTTAGCCAAGGAGATACAGTATGCTATGTCTATGGATGAATTTCTGAAGCTTGTAGCATAGTAAGTGAAGGTTAAATATTAAAGGTATATTTTGTTCCGCACAAAGTCACAAAGTGTAGAACAAAATATACCTCTTTTTAAATACAATACTTCTTTACGCTTATAAATTTCAATGTTACATCACAAGAATTATGAAAATTTAAACTTTTTTATTAAATATTATACTATTATATAATCCTTTAAGAGGTATATTTATTATATATGGACAATTTTCTGTTATACCCTTTCAGTTATGGCAGTCTTGTATTTTTAAGAAAGGGGCAATAAAATTTTAATTTATAGAATAATGCCGGATAAGGATATAATCAGTAGAGCTTATATAGAAACGGTGGTGGATAAGTATTATACTACTGAGCAAAGTTCATGGAGAATCATATATACTGTGCCGATGAAGGAGCTCCTCAGTGATTTGAATTCTGTTCTCATTGCTACAATCATGGTAGTAATAGGCTGTCTCATTGTAGCACTGATATTCACAATGTTTATTTCTACATACTTAACTTCTCCCATAAATAGATTAATAGATTCCATGGAAAGAGTAAAAAAGGGGAATTTTAAGGAGAAGGTCAATTTTAAATATAATGATGAAATAGGGGTGTTGGGAGAGCAATATAATGACATGATTGATAATATCAATAACCTGATTGATAAAGTATATCTACTGCAAATACAGGAGAAGGAAGCAGAACTTAAGGCTTTGCAGGCTCAAATCAACCCACATTTTCTGTATAATACTTTAGACTCAATCTTCTGGAAGGCTCAGAAATCAAATAACAAGGAAATAAGCGAAATGATCTATGCTCTATCAAAGTTATTTAGGCTTACGCTAAATAGAGGATATGAGTTTACGTACATTAAGAATGAAAAGGATTTTATTGAAAACTATCTCTTGCTGCAGAAAATGCGGTATGGTGATAAGCTGAGTTACTCTATAAGATTTGATGAGGAAATATTATCATATCGTATACCAAAGCTCATATTGCAACCCTTTGTAGAAAATGCCATAGCCTATGGCACAGAGTTTAGTAATACTGAAAGCATGATTATTGTTACCGGAGACCAGCACGATAAAGGAATTAGATTTACTATCAAAGATAATGGTAGAGGAATGAGCAGTGAATTAATAGCAAAGATTTTATCAGATGACAGGTCTAATATAGCTAATGAGTCTACCGGCTACGCAATGAAAAACATTAGAAAGCGTTTATCTTTATATTATGATGATAATTTTAATTTCAATATTTATAGCACAGAGATGAATGGAACTACCATTGAAATTATTATTCCGATTAATAGTAAAAAAATTATTGATGGAGGAGTAAGAAGTGTGTAAATTGATTATAGTAGATGATGAGCCTAACGTTATAAGTGGCATAAAAAGTGTAATTGATTGGGAATGCAATGGTATTGACGTATGTGCAACGGCAAATAATGGACAAGATGCTTTAGATATTATAAGAAGGGTTCATCCGGACATAGCTTTAATGGACATAAAAATGCCAAATATGACGGGGTTAGAACTTTTACAGGTAATTAATGAAAACGGTTTGAAGGTGAAAGTCATTTTTTTAAGTGGCTATGACGATTTTGATTATGCCCGATTGGCTCTTAGGTATGGAGCTTGCGATTATTTATTAAAGCCATGTATGCCGGAGGAAATATTGAAAGCTGTGCTTAATGCAAAGGAAATAGTGGAAAAGGATAAGAGAATTGAGTTTGCAGTAATACGAGATAGAAATTTAATAGAAAGCAGTGTGTCCTCAGCAAGTAAAAATATCAATGTTGTTTTAAAGACGGCTTTAGACTATATTCACGAAAACTATTCCAAGGATTTAAACCTCAAATTGGTGGCAGATAAGGTGTTCATTACATCCGGTTATCTAAGTTTATTATTTAAGAAGGAATTAGATATTAATTTTGTTGACTACCTCAACAAGTATAGAATTGAAATGTCTAAAAAGTTGCTTGCGGATTTGAAATATAAAACCTATGAAGTGGCTTATAAGGTAGGTTTCAAGGATGAAAAATATTTTTCTCAAATATTTAAGAAGTGTACAAACTTAACTCCAAGGGAATTTAGAAATTCAATGCAATAAAAGGCTTAAAAGGGGCTGTCACATTAACGATAAAAAATCGCTAATGCGACAGCCCCTTTTTTAAAATTAGTCATTATATATTGAAGCTATTTTAGAACCTTCTCAACAGTGTCTGTTGATATTACTCCTTCACCGCCAATAATATTTACAGTCTTAACCTTAGATATTATTGATTTGATGTAGGTATTTTGTGCTGCAGTATCTTTAGTGTTCACCAGTATAATAGGTGATTTTCCGCAAGCAGCTAAGGCTGAAGTGCAGATAGCATCCGGATAATCAGAACCTGTTGTAAGGTATATATTTGAGAAATCAAAGTCTGCTTCAAACTTATTTAGTATTGCTAAGTTGGTAGCATATCTGTCTGTTCCTGAAATTCTCTCTGCACCGGCTATGCTCTTAACTACAGCCTCTGATACAACTCCATCACCGCCAATTACATAAACCTTGCTCTTGTTAGTCTTTATGAAGTTAGCAACATCAGCAGAGATTTGGACCTTAGCGGTAAGAAGTATTGGGCTTTCTATAGCTGCTGCATAGGAGGATATTGAAAGTGCATCTGCGAAATTTGTTCCTGTTGCTAAGAATACTTGGCCCTTATTAGTCATCCTATTGGCTATAGCCAGAGAAGTTTCATATCTGTCATTTCCAGCAATTCTTTCTACAACAATACCCATTGCCTTAACTTGGGTTTCAACAGTTGTTGAGATTGCACCTATACCACCAATTACATATACTTTTTTAGGGTTAAGTCTCTTTAACTCAGCAATTACGCTGCTATCTAGAGTCTTTGTAGAAGTAAGAAGTATTGGAGCATTTAACTGCTTAGCAAAAGGTGCTGCGCATAATGCGTCTGCGAAATCATCGCCTCTTGCTAATACTACATTTTCAGCAGTAGTCCATCCGGCTTGAGAAACCATAACAGAAGTCTCATATCTGTTTGCTCCGCCCAGTCTTACAGTAGTTATTGGCTTTGGTAACTTTGTCAGGTCTTTATCCATTATGATGTAATCACTGTTATGAGTTATATCGAAATGAACATAACCATCTGGGTCTGATCCTAAGCCGTTAGCTACTGTTTCTATAGCTTTAGAAACTTCATTATAATAATAGAGGTTTAAATTATTTTTGTCCTTACCATCAAGCCAAGCTTCATCCAGCTTAACCTTTATTCTTGCCTTTCCAGGCAACTGTCCATTGTTTGCAAAGGATAGTACCAGAACTTCTTCATTGTTTGCCTTCTGGCTTATAGCTGCTTTATTACTGCTAGTGGTAGTGCTTAATGATGCCATAGCAAAGGTCATATCAATAGTCTTGGTTGTACCGGCAATATCTCTTCCGTTAAAGGACCATTCTATGCCACTTTGTGTAAAGATAACAGTTTTATCCGTTCCTTTGATAGCATCAAAGATTTCCTTTGCAACTATTTTGTTATTAGTGATATCTACAAATACTTTTCCGTTATTGGTTACGCAGTTTATTACAGTAATAACTATGGCTACATCTGCATTTACAATAGAAGCAGTCTCCGGTAGTGTCATAGTTCCGCCACCGCTTGGGTCAGATGGCTCTTCTGGATCTGTTGGGACTTGACCTTCTTCAAGTACTCTAACAACAAAGTATTTTTCAGAAGAATTTCCTGCCTTATCAACGGCCGCAACCTTAACTACGAATATTGCAACCTTGTCCGTTACTACTTGGTGGGTTATTATGGCCTTAGAAGTTATATCCCCGTCTTTGTTATCCGTAACACTAATACCTAGATCTCTGATTGGGTTAAAGGTTGATCCTACTGCAATTACAGCGTTCTTACCAAGTATTACCGGTGCTGTAGCATCTTCTTTTACTGTGAGCTTAAAGGTAACTTCTGAAGTATTGCCGGAATCATCAGTAACGGATACCTTGACATCATAAGTTCCGGCGGCAGCATAGTTTACAGCACTGTCGTCAATTACTACCTTTGAAGTTATATTTCCGTCTAAGTCATCAGTAGCAACTATGGACAAAGCCCTGATTAAGTCAACTTCAGTTCCGATTTCTACTGCACCATCCTTACCGCTTATTACCGGTGCTCCTTGATCTACCACAGGTTCAAAGGTTAAGGATCTGTAATTGTATCCATCTCCATCAACATAAACTCTCAAGATTTGTTCGCCTGCAGTTAAAGTGACATACATCGGAGTAGTGGTGTCAACAAAGGCATCCCAGCTACCATTTGATGCTAATGGCATTCTTGATAATTCTCTACCAGTTTCTGTCTGAAGAACTGCTATGGCTCCACCTACGTTTGTTCCGTAATTTAGGTTAACTTTATATTTTCCTGCAGATGAAACATCGATTGAATAATCCAACCAACTACCTGCTACGGTACAGCCAATATTCTTGATACCATTCTTGGTTTCAATAGCATAACCCTTATCATTTGAAGCTCTAAAGAAGGCATCTGCCATAATGACGGATTTCTCGCCCAGGATACTTGAAATTCCTATAGGTTGAGCTTTTTTCTCAATTTTAACGGAATGAAGTCTAAATTCAGGACTTACAGCTTCGAACCGCAAGGTTTGCTCGCCGGCTTCTAAGCGGATTGTGTCCTTAAAGCCATTAATTGAGCCCCAGAAGTTACCCATGTTGTAGGTTATGAGGTTTCCATCGATGTTAATACCACGGCCCTTACTTAACTTAAGTGCGTTAGTAACGCCGCCATTATTGTATGCAGCAAAGGTTAGTGTATAATCTCCCGCTTCTTCAACCTTTAGGAAGTAGTCAGCCCTATTTCCGGTGGCTACATTACTTACTAAGGAACCCTTTAGTCTAAAGGCTATGGCTTCCGTTAGTGTAACCGGATCATCCCCTAAAGTAATAGGGGTAGGCAATGTACCTTGGTGTACACAAGTGATGTCTACTTTAAGAGGAGTTCCGGAAGTAGAATCACTGTAGGCAGCTACGGGTACATTTACTGTTAAAGTCAGATCTTCATAATAGGTCTTCCAGTTTTTTAATTTAATCTTCACTTCAGTAGAATTTATATATTCTACGGAGTCAAGGGCAACATTTCCTGCAGATATCATAGCACCGGACAAAGTAATCGTATTTACTTTATCTTGTATGAAGTTACCACCGTTAATTTTAACTATTACCTCCGAAGTATTAGGGGTAATATCTGATTCAGAAGTTAAAATTTCACCATCATTAATAGCGGTAACCATCAGCTTTGCAGAAGTACCGGCTATACCATTGAACTCAGCAGCGGCACAAGTAACGGTTAATTCAATATCGGAATCATAATCCACAGTCCTGTTTCCTTCTAAAGATAATTCTGCTGTTGTAGCATTAACTCTTTCAACGGCGCCCAATGTAACCCCTTGGGGAAGATTAGCTATTGTCCAATTTTCAGCCGTTAAGTTGTCTGCGAATGTTCCGTTTATCAGAGTAACTGTAATGGTACTTCCATCCTCAGTACCTTCTAAAATGGAGGCTTCCGAAGCTGCAATCAATGCCTGACCTATTGCAAACCAATCTATATTAAAACCGTTCGTTGCTTCTAGCTTAATAGTTTGTTCGCCGGCCTTAAGGTGGATTACATCACTTTGAATTTCACAATTTGACCAGCCACCAGTTTTTGTGAAGCTCATTGTAGCTATTAACTCATCATCAGAGTAGAAATTGAAGCCTGGATTATCAACATCAGATGCAAGCCTAACTGAAATCGGATAATCACCTTCTACCGGTACATTAACCTTATATTCCAGAATATCGCCTGACTCTATATAGCCTACCGTTACATTCGGTGTGTCCAGATTCTCAATTCCTACAGAAGAAGCCTTTAAAAAGTTCTCAGCTTGGATTATTCCCGGTAAAGTGTGTATTTCATCTATTTTTTCAAAAGTGAAGGAGTCAAGATTAAATTCACCGGTATGAATTAATAGTCTGATTTTCTGTTGGCCTGCCTTCTCAAATTTAACTGTGGTTCTTACATCTCTAAACCATCCCCACTGCCAGTTATGCTCATCAGTGCCTGGCATTACAGTTACAGAACCAAGGATATTTGAACCCTGCAGAATATCTATTGACTTGGCCTTTGAATCAGCGGTTGCGTAATGGAAGGTAACGTTGTATAATCCGGCTTCTTTTACATCAATAATGTAGTCAAGATATGAACCCTCATGCATATAACCTACATGACCATTTTCAACCTCAAAATCATATCCGCCAGTCAAGTCTTCAGCCTCTATTTTTCCTGGAACAACCTTAATACCTACGATTGGATACCATTTATAAGTGGCAACGTTCTTAGCAGGTATTACATCGCCAAATTGAGTTCCGCCACATAAAGCTACAAACTTCTGAGGTTTATCAGTCTGGTTTATAACTACCATTACTATAGAACCATCTGTGTTTTGGAAGGCTACGTTAGTAACTGTTGATGAAGAACCATAATTTGTATCTATTCTTACAGCACCTGGTCGGATAAACTTAGTGAACTGACCGGAAATATAATATTCAGGAGTGGCCCAATAGTTGTTACGGTCGTTAGCATCTTGTACAAACATTGTTGGGTCAGGGGTACCTGTCCATTGTTCTGGGGCAATATTGCTATCTAGCATAGTTACCCATGCAGTATAACTTTCAGCATAATTTCTGAAGTATTGGGCTATTCTGTCCGCACCGCTTGTTCCCCAGACAGACCTTTCAGTAAGGTGCATTTCCTTTTCCGGATATAAGTTATGCATTTGAGTCATTGCAGTTGGTTCGCCGCTGTAATCGTGGAAGGCAACACCATCTACAGCAGCATAACCTTCTTCGTCTCCAAATATTGGTGCCATATAGCTTACAGCGCCGCTAAAGTTATGGTCAAAGGCCCAAAGCTTAGGAGCTATGTTATGATACTTAAGAATTTCACTGGCGGCAACTTCCGTCTTTATAGCTATTGCTAACTTAAGTTCCTGTGCAGGTGTCATATTACAGCTTGGATAATTAATCTCTAACTCTGGTTCATTTTGAAGGGTAATTGCATATATTGGAATTCCAAGCTTGGCGTATTCTTCCATGAATCTTACATAGTATTTTGCAAGATCATCGATAAAATCATCATTGAGCTTTCCACCCTTTAGAAGCTTTTCGTTATCTGGGTAGCTATTACTGTTTGAAGTAGGGAGCTTCATCCATCCTGGTGGAGTCCAGGAAGAAGCGAATAATTTAACATCTGGGTTTATAGCTAAAATTTCTTTAATTGTATCTACTATTTTATAATCGATATCCTTTTGAATAGAAAATCCCTTGCCTGTAGTATTGTACCAGTCTGGATTACTTGGATCTTCAATTTCGTCATAATAGGTATAGAATTCTTGACCGGTGAAGTCTGCTGTACCTATAGTTACTCTTAAGATACTCATTCCAGCACCTTCAACTGGGTCCACAAGTTTCTTTAAGAAGTCTGTTCTAGTTTCTTGACTCATCTTAGCTAAGTTATTAACTGTAGACTCTTCCATTGATGTTCCCATTCCTAAGAAGGTCTGGTAGGTCTTTGAAGTATCAATAAGTATAGTCGTTGCTTCTTGACCATCCGGTGAAGTTATATCCAAATTAAACTTTCTAGCTAGCTTGTTAGATATTTCCTCTGGAGAATCATACCAGCTCATGCTTTGAGATTGTTCCGAAGAACTCATCCATACTTGTACATAGTCTTCTTCAATCATGTTTCCTTCTGGGGTATAGATTACCTCTGGTTCTTGTGGGTCCTCCGGTCCTTCTTCATATGGCCCAACTTTTTCAAAGCTAATCCAGTTGATATTAAAGTTACCGGCTCCAGCCCTAAATCTTATGGTTTGCTTTCCGGCCTTAAGATTAGCTGTGCCTGATACTGAAGTCCAGTTCTGCCAGGCACCGGTGTCAGGAACATCAGCCTTACTTTGAAGTCTCGAACCTGCATAGAGTTCGAGCCCACCTGTTGAGCCGCCTGGGCTGGAAACTCTAAAGGTAACTTTATATCTAGCTTCTTCTTCAACATCAACATACCAATCAAGCCAGTCTCCTGCATCTGTCCATCCGGCATTTTGCCCACCGCCTTCATCACTGCAGTTTTCAAAACTAAATCCGTTTTGATTCCTAGCCTCTTCTACTTCTAATTTTCCAGGGATAGGACTAGCTGGTATATCAGCTTCCTCAGGCTTTTCAGGCAGCACAGAAGTTTCACCTTTCTTTAGTCCATAACCATAGTTAAACAGTGCTTTTCCTGCTTCATGCTTGAGTGGGATGTCTTTTGCATACCATGGCCATGTAAATGTTAGTTTTCCGGTAAAGTCATAATCACCCAATAATACGTCGGCTATGCCTTGACCTTCAGTTCCGGGAAGCCATGCTGCTATCAGCCCATCAAAGTCTTCTATTTGGTCGGCTATTGTTATAGGTCTTCCGGTTACCAGTACAGCTACTATTGGAAGATCGGGATTTGTTTCTTTAATATTTTTTAGTGTGGTTAGATCCTCAGAATCAAGCTTTAATGCATCGGTACTTTTGTCACCGTTAGACTCTGCATAAGGGGTTTCACCTATAAATACTAAAGCCACATCGTTATCAGCGGAGGCTCTGCCACGTTTATTATAGGTTACCGTTACTCCATCACCAACAGCATCCTTAATGCCCTGTAAAATAGTAGTTCC
Organism: Clostridium thermarum; assembly: GCF_006351925.1. Classification (NCBI taxonomy): domain Bacteria; kingdom Bacillati; phylum Bacillota; class Clostridia; order Eubacteriales; family Clostridiaceae; genus Clostridium; species Clostridium thermarum. The sequence continues at coordinate 653,403 of NZ_CP040924.1, forward strand.
GGAAGTTATATTACCTGCACTGCCTTGCCAGCTGATAGTCCAACCACCGCATTGTATCCCAATATCGTCAGCAGACTTCCCAGCTACAAGGATGTTATCCATATCCTTTAGCCTTCCCACGATATCGTTATCATTCTTAAGTAAAACCAAGGATTCTCTCACAGCTTGTCTAGCTAATTCTCTGTGTTCTTCTGAACCAAAGCTGTCTAACAAATCTCTCTGAGCATAGGGGTCTTCAAAAAGTCCCATCTCAAATTTTACCGTTAAAATTCTGGTTACAGCGTCATCAATTCTGGATTGAGGAACTCTACCTTCTTTCACTAGGGCTAATAGATCTGTATAGAAACCTTTCCAATTAGTAGGTTCCATAGCCATATCAATACCGGCGTTTATGGCCTTAGCTATTTTATCCTTTTTGGTGGAAGCCGCGATTTGATCAATTCCATTGTAATCTGATATGACAATTCCGGTGAAGCCTAGTTCTTCTTTTAATACTTTTGTTATCAACTCAGGATTACCATGTATTTTTTCACCATTCAAACTATTATAAGTAATCATTACAGATCTTACACCAGCATCTATAGCTGCTTTATAAGGTATAAGCAACTCATTCTCTAAAGCATTTTTAAAGTCTTCTTCGCTTAGTTTAATATCACCTTGGTTTGTACCGTTTTCAGCTAAGCCCTCTCCTATAAAATGCTTTGCTGTAGCTATAACTTTATCTGTTCTCAGAAGACTTTTATCCGGATTATCGCCTTGTAAACCTTGTATATATGCTACGCCCATTTTAGAAACAAGCTCTGCATTTTCACCAAAGGTTTCATAGGTTCTTCCCCATCTCTCACTGTGTGGAATGCCAAGTGTTGGAGTAAAGGTCCAATGAACACCAGTAGCTCTTACTTCCTCAGCAACAGCCTCACCTATTGCTTTAACAAGAGAGGTGTTTCCTGTAGCACCAAGACCTATGTTATGTGGGAAAATTGTTGCTCCCACAACATTGTTGTGTCCATGTACTGCGTCTACACCATAGATTATTGGAATACCAAGCCCAGTAGACATGGCTGCAGCCTGATAGGCATCTACCATGTTTGCCCAGCTCTCTGCAGTGTTAGGAGTAGGTAGGGAACCACCGCCGCTTAGTACGGAGCCTAAGTGATAAGTCTTAACGTCTTCTGGACTTGTGGTTGCTCTTTCGGTCTGAATCATTTGACCAACCTTTTGTTCTAGGGACATTCTTCCAAGTAAGTCTTCAACTCTTTCAGCTATAGATAGACTTGAGTTTAGGTATTTTGGTGTTTCCACTGCCGCCAAAGGTTGTACATTGCCTAAAAGCATTGTAGCAGTGAATGTAGTTGCTAAGAATCTGGCCAAGGATTTCTTAAGCATACTTTTAATTCCCCCTTAATAAAATTTCACCGTGCCTGTTAACGTTTACTTAGCACATATTTCAAAGGATTCATATACACCTCCATTCAATGGTATTTTGTTAGATTGTAAATCATTCCTATTTGTTAGAAATAAAATTATAATTATTTATACAAAGCTATTATATAAACCTTTATATTGGTAAAAAAGTACATAAAATTAAGAAAAGGTTGGAAATTTTATACACTTTTTTAGGTTTGGGCAGTATAGAAGCTATTATTTTTCGAAAAGGTTACATTTTTTTAAATTGTATAACTAACATTATCTAAAAAAATATATAAAATAGTGATATTTATAGTTGTTAATTTTCATTAGTCATATAAAATAGAGATAAGCTTTACATAGGAAACTTGGAATAAATGTGAGTGGATAGTCCTTTTTTAGAACTGGTGAAGGAAGGAGAACAATATATGAATAATAAAATGGCAGAGCTTTGGATAAGTTCAGAAAGGGAACCGGGATCAGGGACTTGGTTTAATGGGCCTAAGGAAATAGAGTATAAGATGGATAAAATTCCATACACAGAGATCAAACTAGAATACAGTTCAAAAGTCACCACTATTAATATTGATGTAAATAAGGAATTTCAGACAATGCTTGGCATAGGGACATCTATGGAAGAAACTACGGTATTTAACTTGGCCAGAATGTCTCCTGAAAAAAGAAAGGAGGTAATTACAAAGCTGTTTGATTCCGTAAAAGGTATCGGTATGAACTTAATTAGAGTGTGTATAGGAACACCGGATTTTACAGCCCGAAAGTTTTACTCCTATGACGATATGCCAAAAGGCTCAACTGATCCCGATTTGAAGCATTTTTCAATACAAAAGGATATAGATTTTCATATAATTGATACATTAAAAGAAATACAGGATATAAATCCGGAGGTGAAATTCTTTGCATCACCTTGGAGCCCACCGGGTTGGATGAAAGAGGAAAGCAAAGAGTTTGCTTCAACAGATGACAACAATCTAAACGGAGGAAAACTTAAAGACGAGTATATACCTGCTTTGGCAAAGTATTTTATAAAGTTCCTGGAGGCTTATAAGGAGCAGGGTATAGAAATATATGCTATAACGCTGCAGAATGAACCCTTGTTTGAAATATCTTATCCAAGCTGCGGTATGACTCCGGACCAACAGAAGAAACTTTCTATAGCTTTAAAAAAGGAACTGGTATTGAAGGGCCTAGACGTTAAGATATGGATATTTGACCATAATTTCGAACAGGGTGTTGAGTTTGCCGCTGGAGTACTCAACAGCGAGGAGGCTTTTAACGCAGTTGACGGTATTGCCTTCCATGACTATGATGGCGAGCCAATTGAAATGACAAGGACCCATGAGTTATTTCCTTCTAAGGATATAATGCTTACGGAACGTGCTGTATGGGGAACAATGGGGGCTGATAGAATAGCTCAATACTTTAGAAATTGGGCTATCAGCTATAATGGTTGGGTAACTATGCTTGATAGCAATATAGGTCCTCATCAATGGACAGGAACGCCGGGGCCTGCAATGATTTTGCAAAGTGCAGAAGCTACCGGAGTTATAGGTAGTAAAAAGGTATATGATAATTATTGGTGCCTTCCTGAATACTACATACTTGGCCAATTTTCTAAGTTTATACAGCGTGGTGCAAAGAGAATAGAGAGTAATTACGGATCACCAGAAACTCTGACAAATGTAGCTTTTTTAAATCCTGACAATACAATAGTTGTTGTTATAATCAATCAAACTAAGAATAAACAATACTTTAATATAGTATGTGAAGGAGTTCAAATTTCAGGGAAAGTTCCGGCAAAAGCCGTTGCTACCTACAGGTGGTACAGAATTTAAAGTTAATTAACAAGAATATAATCAGAAATTCAGAAGTTTAGAAAATTATTCAATAGCATATTTTCTAAACTTTTTTATTTAACCGTAAAATTACAAACTACAATAGTAGTATTACTGAAAAGTTTATATATTACTGAAATGTATAATCTTCATTTTATCTAAAACTATATATAATACCTATATTTATAATTGTAGATTTATATAGAATATATAAAATTTTAATCAGAACAGTAGAAGGAAATATAGGGGGAAAGCGTATGAGAAGTATAGTCAGTTCAGATTTTCTAAAGGTTCAGGGCACAGGTTTAGTGAATGAAAACGGAAAAGTTGTAGCTTTAAGAGGGACTAATTTTGGGGGATGGTTGATACAAGAATCTTGGATGTGTCCCGTATACGGTATTGATAGGCAGTGGGCAAATCTGGATAGCATTAATGCCTTAAAAAGCCGTGGTTTTAGCCATGAGGAAATTTTAGACCTCTATGATACATATCAAGACAACTGGATTACTGAGACCGACTTTGACGAACTAAGTGAAATGGGAGTTAATTGTATCCGCATACCCTTTTGGTATAGGAATTTCATGAAGGATTTGTGGGTTAAAATTGCAGAACGATATAAAGACAGTCCTGTAGTTGCAGGCTACGTTGGGGAATTTAATAACGGACCAAATGAAGAATACGCCATGCAGCAATATAACAAGCTGGGAATAAGCTGGACAACTTGGGCTTATAAAGGAGCAAAGCAAGAACAAGTAATAACTGGTTCCTTTGGATAGACAAAAAAGAAGTGGCGGATACAACAAACGATTCTTTTGAAGAGATTAAAAGAAAATGGGGAGAGCAAATAAAAACCAGTAATTTCCACAAAAATATTACTATAGCAGGCTTAATATCAAGGTATACAAAATAAGTAAGATGAGGTGTAAGTTAATGAGAAGCAGAAAAATTCTATTAATGCTAACTGCGCTGATGTTTTTAATAATTTCCGTAACACTAAGCGGGTGTAAAGTAGAACAAAAAATAGACACTGAGAAGGGTGATAATATGAATATAAGCAGTAATGTAGAGGTTTGGCTTTCCACTATAGATCAAAAAAATCTTTTAACGGAACAACCTGCCATAATTCCAGAAAGTACTAACAAGGCCAAGAAAAATACATCATCTGAGAAACTGGTTATCTCCGTAAATCCTGAGATAACCTATCAGCAGATGGATGGCTTTGGAGCTTCCTTTACTGATGCTTCCGCTTGGCTGGTATTTAAGGTGCTCCCTGAAGAAGATCGTAACGAGCTTATGGAGAAGCTGTTTACTAAAGAAAAGGGAATTAATATGTCCTTTCTCCGTCAGCCTATGGGAGCTTCTGATTTTGCCCATAAGTTATATAGCTATGATGATATGCCGAAAGGAGAAACAGATTTTAACCTTGAAAAATTCTCTATCAATCATGATAAGGAATACATAATCCCTGCAGTTAAGCAGGCTATTACCTTAAACCCAAAGTTAAAGGTTATGGCATCCCCTTGGAGTGCTCCGGGCTGGATGAAAACTTCTGATAATCTTATTGGAGGAGCCTTGCGGCTTGATGCCTACGAAGTATACTCAAAATACTTTAGCAAGTTTATTAAGACTTATGAGGAAGAGGGCATTCCAATTTATGCAATAACTCCGCAAAATGAGCCTATGTATGTACCTACAGAGTATACAGGCATGAGAATGGATCCCAACGAGCAGGTTAACTTCATTAATAATTATCTGGGACCGGAATTTGAGAAGAACAACATAAATACAAAGATTATTGCCTATGATCACAACTGGGATCTAAAAGCCTATCCTATGGTTGTACTGAAGGAAGCTTCAAAATATGTTGCGGGCTCTGCCTGGCACTGCTATGGTGGAACTCATGATGCCATGACTGCAGTACATGACAAGTTCCCGGATAAGGAAATATGGTTTACGGAAGCTTCCGGTGGAGAATGGGTGCCACCCTTTAAAGATGCTTTTAATGACCAGATGATGCATGTAATCCGCGCTACAAGAAATTATGCTAAGACTGTAGTATGGTGGAATATCGCACTGGATCAAAATAATGGGCCAACTGTATTAAGTAATAGTACATGCCGTGGAATAGTTAAAATAGATACTGATACTAAGGAGGTAACTTATAACCTGGATTATTACACCATGGGCCATATCAGCAAATTCGTTGAACCCGGGGCTTACAGAATTGATTCAGATAATTATCAGGATGAGGTTGAGACAGTGGCCTTTAAAAATCCTGATAATTCTATAGCACTTATTGCCCATAATAGGAGCAGAAGCGAGAAAAGTTTTCAGGTTAATTATGGAAGCTCCAGCTATGAATACACTCTTCCATCCAACGCTGCGGTTACTTTTACTTGGAACATGAATAGTGGTAATTAATAAAAGCTGTACAAATATGAACAGTAGCTAAAATGTCTACTGTTCATATTTGTACACTTACAATTTGCTAAAATTATAATGATTTTCGAAAAGTGCAATATTGTTTCGATTAATCCAATTTACAGCGTAGATGATTTAAACTATACTATAGTCAAACGAAAAAGAAGTTATAAATTTAAAAATATTTGAGGGGATATTATGAGGAAGTTCAAAAGCATTGTTTCTAGTATTACAGCAATAATAATGGTGACAGCCCTGTTAGTAGCCTGTAAGTCAGATATAACGCCATCGGAAAGCCAGCAGACAGAGAATATGGGGGATGATACGATTGAGCTTAACTTGTATTTAATGGGCGACCCTGCCAAGGATCATGATGCAATACTTGAAGAACTAAATAAATTGACCCTAAGAGATTTTAATGCCACAGTAAAAATAACCTATTCCACATGGATAGATTTTGATACAAAGTACAATCTCATGCTTTCAGCCGGGGACAAGATGGATCTTGTATATGCAGCAAACTGGTTGAACTACTTCACTTACGCAAAAAAAGGAGCATTCAGAGATCTTACCGATTTAATACACCAATATGCCCCAAAACTGTATGAACAAATTACTGCAGACAGATGGGAAGGGGTAAAAGTAGACAATAAAATATATGCGGTACCGAATCAAAATCCTGAATTTGTGCAAGGGGCATTTTTATATAGGGAAGACCTTAGAAAAAAGCACAATCTTCCTGAAATAGATTCAGTTGATACAATAGAAGCATATCTTGATGGCATAAAGAAGTACGAACCAACTATTATGCCTACTAACGATCCGGGCTCAAAGGCCTATGATAACTTATTTATATTTACCACTCCATATGAAATAGTAGATGCAGGCGATACCGGAACATCCAACCTTTTAATAGATCCTAAAGACCCAATAAGGGTCTTAGAAACCATAGAAACGCCGGAATACAGAGCCTTTATGGAAAAAATGAAAGCTTGGGCGGATAAAGGCTTTTGGTCAAGAAGCTCCCTTTCAAGCAATGAAGATGGTACGCAGTCCGTTGAAAGCGGAAAGGCAGCAGCTACTTTTGATTCTACCCTGCCAAAAGCAAAGGGGGTAGTTGAAAGACTGCAAAAAGAGAAGCCGGAATGGGAAATTGGAGTGTTTGAGTATAACAGAATAAGCAATAAGGTCCATTCGGCATCGCCGACACAGAATTTAACGGCTATTCCTAATGTATCAAAGTATCCCGAATTAGCCTTAGCACTGCTTGAGAAGCTGATGACGGATAAAGAGTACTACTATCTCATACAATATGGTATAAAGGACCTAAGCTATAACTTGACTGAAGATGGCCAATTAGATTATACAAATATTGATAGGAATGAGCACGGGGCACCTGCGGCCTGGGCATGGATAAACACTAATTTAGAGCTTCCACAGGTTGGAAGATGGGCAGAATGGGAGCCAAGAGTTGAAGAAAATCTCAAACTAGCCACTCCCAATATATTAGAAGGGTTTGTAATCAATACTGATGCAATACAAAACGAAATAGCGGCGGTTAACCAAATAAAGAATCAATATGGAAAACCCCTTCAAGCGGGACTCGTGAAGGACGTTGAAGAGTCCTATATGACATTATTAAGTAAATCTAAAGCAGCCGGCCTTGATAAGTATCGTGATGAGGTCCAAAAGCAGTTGAGGGATTATTTTAATATTAAAAAGTAGCAGTAAGAAATTGAACAAACAATAAAAAAGAATATAAAACCTAGGAAGAAATAAAAAACTGCGGAAGTTAAGGCTTCTGCAGCTTTTTTTTATACCTTCTTTTAGATAAAAATCAGCGTAAGTTTGGTGTTTTTTATGTGTACATAATCAAAAAAGTTCAATGAAATCGAAAAAGTATACTATGGATTTTTAGGAAATGTGCATTGTTTTCTCAGTATGTATAATTTACACAAGATACAGCTTGTACTATTCTGTAAACATAAGTTAGCTAACACAAGTTAATGCAAAACAATTTAATGGAAGGTAAAGCATGATAAGCTTTGCCAACAAAAAGTGGAATGCTAGGAGGAAAGAGAACTATGCTTAATGACGAAACCAAAACAGTTGCAGCGGTACAGTCTCCTTATAAGAAGAAAAAGAAAGCCTTCTTAAAAGAATTGAAACAAAATAAAACTCTTTATCTTATGATTTTACCTGCAATATGTTTCTTTATAGTATTTTCATATCTGCCTATGGTTGGTATATACTATGCCTTTACCAAGTACAACTTTAAAGGCGGATTATTTGGAAGTCCTTTTATTGGGCTGAAGAATTTTGAATTCCTTTTTAAGGGTGGTAAAGATGCCATAATTTGGACACTTACAAAAAATACAGTACTATACAATATCGCATTTATTTTAGTAGGTAATATTCTTCAAATTACTACTGCAATCGTATTAAGCGAACTCCTTGGAAAACTCTACAAAAGGTTTGCTCAATCTGTAATGCTTTTACCACATTTTATATCAATGGTTTTGGTTGGCTTTTTTGCCTATAACCTTTTGAATTATGAATATGGATCAATAAATGGATTGTTAAAAAGTTTAGGCCGGGAGCCAATAAATTTTTATGGTGAATCAGGTTATTGGAAATATATTCTTGTTTTCTTTAATAGCTGGAAGGGTCTAGGTTATGGGACCGTCGTATACTTAGCTGCTGTTATGGGTATTGACAGGGAAATGTATGAAGCAGCGGACATAGATGGATGTAATGTATTCCAGAAGATAAGATATCTAACCTTACCATCCTTGAAACCGACATTCATAATGTTACTGTTGTTTAGTTTAGGTGGAATAATGCGTGGACAATTTGACTTGTTCTTCCAGCTTGTAGGAAATAACGGAGCTTTGTTTAATGCTACTGATATAATAGATACTTATGTGTATAGGTCCTTGGCGGTTACCTTCGATGTGGGTATGGGAACTGCATCAGGTTTATATCAATCAGTCTTCGGCCTAATAATTATCCTTACAGTAAACTTTATCATTAAAAAAGTTAACGAGGATTACGCCTTATTCTAGACTAAAGGAGGAAAAGAGATGAGAAAGACATCAGTTATAAGGAAGCCTGATGTAATGGCCTTTAATATTATAGGATATATATTTATAACCATCCTCATGGTTTTGTGTTTAATTCCCTTTATATTAGTTATATCCGGATCCTTTACTGCGGATGAGGCAATAGTAAAGTATGGATTTTCTATTATACCAAAAGAATTTTCAGTAATGGCATATAAGACACTTTTTAAGTTCCCGGAACAGATAATAAGGGCTTATGGTGTTAGTATACTTGTTACAGCCTGTGGAGCTTTTGGTGGAATAGTGATTGTTTCCATGGCGGGGTTCGTTCTTTCAAGAAAAGATTTTAAAAATAGAAACAAAATAGCCTTCTTTATATATTTTACAACACTGTTTTCAGGCGGCTTAATACCTTGGTATATATTAATAACTAAATATTTAGGTTTAAAAGACAGCTTATTAGTATTGATAATCCCAAGTATGGTTGGTTCTTTTAACATACTGTTGGTAAGAAACTTTATGAATTCTATACCTGAATCATTGGTTGAATCAGCAAAGATTGATGGAGCAGGAGATTTCTATATATATTGGAAGATTATATTGCCATTGTCTAAACCGGTACTAGCCACCGTAGGGCTTTTCCTTGGTTTAGGTTACTGGAATGACTGGTTTATGGCATCTCTGTTTATAAAGACTGAGGCTAAATTTCCGCTGCAGTATCTGCTATACAGAACTCTTCAAAGTGCTCAGTTTATAAAAGCTTCACCGGTAGGGGGCATGATCTCAACAAGCGATTTGCCTAAGGAATCTTTGAAAATGGCTACCGCCGTGGTAGCAACTGGTCCAATTATATTACTATACCCATTTGTACAGAAGTATTTTGTTCAGGGTATAACTATAGGTGCTGTTAAAGGCTAAAAATTCATTGCTTACTATTTATAAAATATTAATCTGGAAATAAGATTGCAGTCCGGAATGCAATCCTTTCAATAAAAAATTAAGAAGATAGGGAAAACAATATTAACTTATCTTCAGATGAAAATGTATAAGTTTACTTACTAAAAACAAAGTTTAAAAAATTTAAATTGCAAATTTAGGAGGTACATTTATGAAAAAGGTGAAAAAGCTGGTTGCTCTTGCTGCTTCTTTAGCAGTAGTAGCTTCATTAGGAGCAGGATGTAAGAAAGAAGAAACTAAAGATACACCTTCTCCATCAACAACTGAAACAACTGCTCCAGAAGAGGGTGCATTAGACCTTAGCGAGCATGTTGAACTAAATTTATACCTTATGGGAGACCAAGCTAAGGACCATGATTTAATACTTGCAGAATTGAATAAGCTAACTGAAAGAGATCTAAATGCTTCAGTAAAGATTACTTACTCAACATGGACAGACTTTGGTACAAAGTATAACCTAATGCTTACTTCAGGGGAGCCAATGGACTTGGTTTATTCAGCTAACTGGTTAACTTATGCACAATATGCAAAGAATGATGCTTTCATCGATTTAACAGATTTAATACCTAAATATGCACCAAAACTGCTTGAACAGATAGGTGAGGACAGATGGGATGGAGTAAAGGTTGATGGAAAAATATATGGTGTTCCAAACCAGAATCCGGAATTTGTACAAGGTGTTTTCATATACAGAGAAGATTTGAGAAAGAAACATAACTTACCGGAAATTAACTCAGTAGATACTATAGAAGCTTACCTTGCAGGTATTAAGCAGAATGAACCGGATATTATGCCTACAAATGAAGCTGGTTCAGACGCATATGACAACCTATTTATTTTCACAACTCCTTATGAAATAGTTGATACAGGTGACAAGGGTACTTCAAATCTTGTAATCGATCCTAAGGATCCAACAAAAGTGTTAGCAACAATAGAAACACCAGAATATAAGCCCTTCATGGAAAAAATGAAGTCTTGGGCAGATCAAGGTTTCTGGTCAAAGAGTGCACTTTCCTTAACTGAAGATGGTGTAACAGCCTTCGAAAACGGTAAAGCTGCAGCTTCCTTCAACTCTACATTAGCAAAGGCAAAGGGTACAGTTGAAACTTTACTAAAGAAGCATCCAGAATGGGAAGTTGGTATTTTTGAATACAACAGATTGATGAACAAGGTTCATGCATCAGCTCCAACTCAGAACTTAACAGCTATACCACAAGCATCAGAACATCCAGAAAGAGCATTAGCATTACTTGAAAAGTTAATGACAGACAGAGAATACTATGATCTAATGCAGTATGGTATAAAGGATGTTTCCTATGAATTGACAGCCAATAATGAAATAGACTTTAGTAATATAGATTCCGACAAGCATGGAGCTCCATCCTCATGGGCTTGGAGAAATGATGCTCTATCCTATAAGCAAGTTGGAACATGGGAAAAGTGGCAATCAATAATTGAAGAGAACAAGAAACTTGCTACTCCAAATCCTCTAGATGCGTTCATATTGGATCAAACACCGGTTCAGACCGAAGTAGCTGCAATCAATCAAGTTAAGAACCAATATGGTAAGCCACTTCAAGCAGGTCTTGTAAAAAATGTGGAAGAATCATACAATACATTATTAACTCAATCCAAGAATGCTGGCTTAGATAAATATCGTGAAGAAGTTCAAAAACAGATAGAAGCATACTTTAGTACCAGATAGAGACTAAACTAGTTAATTAATCAGAACTAAATATACAAGCTGGACAAGTGTTTAGCTTGTATATTTGGTTTTTGCAATAATTTAATGTATTCCCTTGGTGGCTTCGCATATTTGATGGTTGAAGAAAGTGTGGAAAATACTGAAGTTGGTACTAAATACTTATCCGTGATATAATGCATTATGAAGTAACTTTGGATTTGGAGGTTTACATATGACATTTAAGTACAAACGCAAAGATAGAGTGTATTTTAAAATGCTGACAATGACTATTGCAGTAATTGAGATATTTATTATCACGGTTTCAGGAACGTTGTTCTTCAATATGAGAAATAACATGCTTAAGCAGCTATATGAAATTCATATTGAAGACCTAAAAAAATCAACCAGTGATATTCAAGCTACCATTAACATGATAAAAAGTACAAGCATTCAAATAAGATATGATCAATATATAAATCTTTTGTGCAGCTATAATGAACCCGATGCCACTCAATTTATACCTGCCCTAGAACAGATGACTAACTATAGACGTGCAGTAAGCAATATAGATTCTATATATGTATATAATGCCGAAAGATTTTATATAAGTGATGAAAATGCACCTAATTTAATTCAGAACAAGGAAGAATTTATAGATAAGAGCATTGTAGAGATTATCGATAAACATAGATCCTATGAAACTCATACTCCAATTCCAAGAATGATTGCAGATTTAAAAACCGGCGAAGAAACCATAGGTTATAGTTTTCTTTTCTATGATAAAGTAGCCGTAGGACCTAATAGTGTTATCATAATAAATCTAAGCAACCAATGGCTTAAAAGGGTTACGAATCAAATGAAGCAATTGGGCAGTACAAAGAATATAATAACAGACGGAAGCGGAAGAGTCATAATAAGTGATGGAGATGAAGAGCCTTTAAGCATTCTCAAAGAGAAATATATTAGGGATATTGCTTCCAATTCCATTAACAGTGGATATGTAATAGAAGAAGTGAATGGAGAGAAATGTTTAATTACGTATATAAAAATGCCGGAATTAGATTGGAACCTGATATCTGTAACACCATTCAAGGTTGCCAGCAAGAGTATATCCGGAGTACTTGTAAAGGTTTTACTTCTCTGTGGATTTATAGTTCTTGTAGGTATAGGTGCTGCTATCTTCCTGTCAAGAAAGTTGTATGACCCTGTAGAGGACCTTTTAAAGAAACTGTCAGAGTATGAGATTCAACAGATGGATATTCTAGAGGAAAATAAAAGAAAGTTCTTATCAAACTTTATTTATCATAGCAAGGAGTTGCAGGAGACCTTTATTAAAAAAGGTTTTGAGGAGTATAGCATAGGCCTATCTGTAATCTTACCCTATGTTCTGATTCTTGTTAGAATAGACACAAAACATGTTTCATCAGAAGACGTAAAGGACTTTAATCTCATTAAGTTTGCTGTCACCAATATTGCTAAGGAAATATTACAAGGAAGATATAAAACAGAGTTTATATATGTTTCTGAAGACGAGTTACTGTTCATAATAAATGGAGACATAGACGATGAGAATTACAAAGATATAATTGATAAGGACATTCAGGAGATTCAGAAACTTATATACAATTACTTTAAAGCTGTTCTTTCTATTAGTATAAGCAATAAAATAATTCCCTATAAAAACCTTCAAAAATCCTTTGAGTATTTAAAGGAAGGGGCAAGAAATGAATTCTTTCATGATGGTGGAGCCATCGTTACTTATGAAGAAATTGAAAATAGAACTAAAGTGAAATATTCATATCCCGAACACAAAGGTAAAGAAATAGTTTCAGCACTTACAACCGGTAAGGTTGAAAAGGCAAAAGAGTTATACATGGAAGTTATTAATGAACTTGAAAAGTGTAACTACTCCACTTTTGAAATTTATTCCACCTTTTTATTCTGGGAGGTCAGCCAGGGAATAAAAAACATAAGGCTAGCTGAAAGTAATAATTGGGTTGAAAAATTGGAGGCTTTAACTACTGAAATGTCCAGTGTTGAAAGCATAAATACATTCAATCAAGTTGTTTTCCAGATCTTTGAGGGCATAGCAGAAAGCTATAAGACCAGCAGTTCTTCAAAGTATGAAAATATTGCTAAGAATGTTATGGAGATAATTGACCAGCGATATGGAGATATTAATTTATCTGTTGAGTCTGTTGCAGATGAGATTGGATTTACTGCTTCTTATATTACTAAAATCTTTAAACAGCACACAGGGAAAACAGTAATAGAATATATTAACGAGAAGCGCATAGAATGTGCTAAAGCCTTACTAACTCAAACCTCCCACAGTGTAGCTGTCATAGCGGAAAAATGTGGCTTTGCAAATATAACTTACTTCCATAGGGCCTTTAAAAAAGTTGTTGGGATTACGCCTAGTGTATACAGGAATACCTACAAGTAGTAACTTGTGTTGAGGTGGTAGTTGAAGGATAGCTGCTACATCAATATTATAATTCAAGGAGGCAAAGTAAATGAATAAACCTAGAATAGGCAACAAGTTTCTTAGGGTGACTTCATTATTTCAACTTATAATGTTTTTAATGTCACTGACCTTAGTCCAGGTACCCATAAAGGTACAGGCGGAAACAAACACTTTAGTATATAACGATTTTGAAACAGGCACAGGATTTACCGGAGGCAGTGGTGTAACTGTAACTGTTGATACAGCAGAAAATGCCAGTGAAGAAGGAACTAAAAGTTTAAAAATGGAGGTAACCGGTAATGCTGGTTGGCCCAATGTAGAAGGGAACTACATAGATGTGGTACCCGCTGTTGGATCATCCATGGATGCCAGTGAATATGCAAACCTTGTATTCTATGTTAAAGATATGGAAGGAAATAATGGCGTCGAAGTAACATTGACATCTGAGGATGGAGCTGAAAAAGGCTTATGGGTAGATAAGGGTGTAAAAGGTGAATGGGTTAAGCTGAAGGTATCTTTGGCTAGTTTTACCGGTGTAGATCTTACAAAGATAATAAAGATAAGATTAGGTGAGTATAATCGGGGAACCTATTATTTTGATGATATATACTTTGAAAAGCCTCAAGTTAACCCGGAAATACCAGAGCTTGCTCCACAATGGTTCCAAAACTTTGAATATGGCGATGGTTTTGCTCCCGCAAGCACAGTAACTACCTCACTGGAGAGGGTGGATACAGCAACAGCTTATGGTTTTAATTCCGTTAAGCTTACTATGTCAGATAATCAGGGGGGTAACTGGGATAACAGCAAAAACAGTGTAATTATTACCCCAATGTATTTGGCTCCTTCGCTTGATCCTAAGGATGAGGACAAAAAGTATGACTATGAGAGATATATGGATGTATCCAATTATAAATATATGATCTTTTATGTAAAAGATACAAGCGGAAGCAATGATGTTCATATAACTATCACAGATATTAATAATAAGTCATGGGATTTTTCATCAGATCCACAGAAGACTGTTAAAAATGAATGGGTTAAGATGGTCATTCCACTTGACTATAACAAAGATATCGACTTTACCAAGATAAGTGAAATAAGACTAGGAATGTATTGGGACTGGAACAACGTTTATTATTTTGATGATGTATATTTTGCTCAAAATGAAAACGATAACCCTCCTAATCATGGACATACAAGCTTAAAGCTTAAATATATAGATGGAACCACAGTGCCATATCAAAATGGCATTCCTATGAGCTCCTTTGAAAAACAAAAGTCCAGAGTAAATATTCACTTGGGTGGAGAATGGAAGAAGGAAAGAGTGATCTTGGATCCACAAAAGTCTATAGCTACAAGAGATGCAGCGGGAATAGCTGCTATTGAAGCTGAAGCAGAAGAAAGATATACTGTAGACTTTGATGACTCCTCTTGGACTTCTAAGGTACTTCCTGCACCGGAAAATGACCTTTATGCTGATAAGGCTGAAACAAAGGCTGGCTTTGAGGAATACCAAGGCGGTGTTTGGTATAGAAGAACCTTTACAGTAGATGAGGCTTTAGAAGGCAAAACCTTAACATTAAACTTCCTAGGTGTAAACTATTTTGCTGATGTTTGGGTTAATGGACAATATATGGGCGGACATCAGGGAGGCTATACACCCTTTGCCTTCGATGTGACAGATGTTATAAAATATGGGTCAGAAAATGTTATAGCAGTAAGAGTGGACAACTCAGCTTGGGATAAGTCCTTCTCCAATGGAGAAATACTCCCCTATGTAACCTCTGACTGGTTGAACTATACCGGTATGATTAGGCCTTGCTACCTTGAAGCTTCTGATAATATTCATATAGTGAGAAGCGATATTAAACCTCTTGATACAGATGGATCAATTGAAGTTAAAACAGTGCTTAACAATAGGGCCAATACTGCAAAAAATGTTGAGCTTTCCTATGAAGTTTATGAAGCTGAAGTTACTGCTGAAAACAAAACCAGTGAATATGCAGAAGACTTATTGGGGGCTGCCGCAAATGTAGTTGAAAGTCGAAATGTTACCTTGTCAGATATAGCTGTAGATACATTAGATGCAAAGATAGAGGATGTAAAGTTATGGACACCTTCAACACCAAATCTTTATGTATTAAAGGTTACTGCAAAGGTTGATGGTAATGTATTAGATACTTATTATACTCAATTCGGGGTAAGAACACTTGGCACTGACGGAGATAAGCTTCTTCTTAACGGTGAACTTGCACCTTACCTTGCCGGTGTAGGTAGAACAGAAGACCATCCCACCAAAGGCCCAGCAATGAATAATGAAGAGCAATTCAAAGACTTTGAAATAATAAAGAACACTTTAAAGGCTAATTTTGTTAGAACAGGTCACTTCCCGGCTAATAAAACTGCTTATTTATACACAGACAGATTAGGTTTGGCGGTTTGGCAGGAAATACCGGCCTACTGGTTCAGCGGAGAGGCCTTCGAAACGCAGACTAACCGTGGTTTAGCAAGACAAATGTATATGGAAATGATTTATGCTTCCTATAACAGGCCATCAGTATGGTTTAACGGAACTACAAATGAATCCGGCGGGCAACTTTCAAGAGTAAACTATATAACTGATTTAAAGAATGCAGCTAGCTTAATTGATGGAACAAGATTAGTTGGTCAGTCTGCTTCCGGCGGAGATGCAACCGATGATTCCCACAGGGCAGCTGATATAATAGGTATGACAATGTACCAAGGAGTATTTACAGGAGTTAATGCTTATAACGGTACCATAGATGTTCTAACTCAAATGCACAACAAGTTCCCTAATAAGCCAATACTGGCTACGGAATATGGATATTGGTCTTCTGACGGTGATACTACAATTACTAAGCAATATGAAATTTTTAATACAACCTTTAATGCATTTACTAAGCTTGCAAATACCAAGGAGGATGGCACAGAAAATCCTGATGGTTTTATAAGCGGTGGTGCTTGGTGGTGTGCCTTCAATTGGTATACAGAAATAACCAAGACCCAGACCATGGGACTTATCCATATGGATAGGGTAACTCCAAAGGAACCACTGACTAGTATTTTTGCAGAAAAGTATAACAGGTATACAAAGGTCAGTGATCCTGCTACAGTAAAGGCTTCAGGAAAATCTACCTGGTATAATAGCTTAAGTTCAAACAGCGGTGTTACCGCAGGAGATGGGGCAGCTATTAAATCAGTAGCTTTAGATGGTGAAAATGGCGCAGTTCAAGCAACTGAAGTTACTGCTTCTAAGGCGACAAGTATTACAGTTCTGCCACAGGGTGGAGAATTGGCGGCAACTAACTTAGCTAATTACGATTACTTTAACTTCTATGTTAAAGATATGAATGGAGAGAACACCATATCAGTTATATTCACAGATAACAAGGGAGTATCTTGGGAAGCAGAAGCTACAGCTAAGACGGTTAAAGGACAATGGACAAAGCTAAGCGTAGCAACAGGAGCAAATATAGACCATTTAGATACTGCTGCTGTTAATAAAGTGAACATAAAAGTACCTGCAGAAGGAAAGTATTATTTTAATAAGCTATACTTCTCAACTTATATTAATGACCCTACACCTCAGGTTACACCTGCAGGAGCCTCAATATGGTATCAAGACTTTGAAAATGTTGAGACTTTAGAGGCAGGCATAGGAGCTACAGCTGAAATAGCTTCAGATGCAGCATTGACGGGAACAAGGGTTGCAAAACTTGTAACTACACAGACCGGCAATCCGGGCACTACTAAGAGCAGTGTAATTGTAACACCAAAGGGATCAGAAGTTTTTGACATCACAGATTATGGTTATGTGTCCTTATATGTAAAAGACACTCAGGGATCAAATACTGTTCTTTTAGTTTTCAAAGACAAGGATGGAAAAATAGCAAGTCAGTGGACTGATACAGGCTCTACCAAGAATACCTGGACCAAGGTTTATGCACCATTGAATGCTGTTAAAAGCAGCGGAATTGATACTCGTAACATTGTATCAATAGCTCTTGCTCAGTGGAACGCAGGCACATATTACTTTGATGATATCTACTTTGCTAAATATCCGTCAGATGGCCCACCGGCACCGGGAGAGGTAGGAGGCGCACAGCCCACCATTGTAAGTATTTCAGATATAACAGCTTCTATAGAGAAAGGTGGCAATTTCACCTTACCAAGAGCAGTAATTGCAACAATGTCAGATAATAGTACAAGAGCTGTGGACATCGTATGGACACCAAATACTGTAGACACAACCAAATCCGGAGTATTTATATTTGAGGGACAAGTTGACGGTTATGATGGAAAAGTAAAGCTCACCCTATCTGTAATAGATACGAGTGATAACACAGATGAAACCAGAGATGAAAATGTACCGCTGCCGGATAGGGCAAGTGTTACTAATACGGACACTGCAGTTGTTATTTCAGTAATAAACAACGTAGCAAGCAGTGGAAGTGTAACCATAGATGTAGCTAATAACAAGACAGTAGCAAAGGAGATATTTGATGCTATAAAGGGGACGAATAAAACCCTTATATTCAAAGGAGATGTAGTTGAATGGACCTTTACAGGTAAGGACATCACAGAAACTACAAAGGATATAGACATGACAGTAAGAATTGCAACTTTAAATTCAACAACAAGTGAGAATAAAGCCTTAATAGGAGAAAAAATCAACAATGAAAATGTATTGGTAATATCCTTTGCAAATAACGGACAATTGCCCGGAAGAGCAAAGATAAAACTTAAACTCGATAATGCATGGTTAGCAAGCAGAAATAAGAACAATATAAATATCTATTACTTTAATGAGGTAAGTAAAGCAATAGAACCTGTAGCCAGTGAATTAACAGCAGATTCAGAAGGTTATGTACAGTTCCATATTACACATAACAGTGATTATATCGTATCAGACAAGGCTTTAACTATGGTACCGGTAGAGCCAACTATAGTAAGATTAGGCGGTGCAGACAGATATGAAACTTCTATTAAGGTTTCTCAGGCTGGCTGGAAAACTTCTGAATATGTAGTGCTGGCAAGAGGAGATGAATATGCAGATGCGCTGACCGCAGCACCATTTGCAAAACAGTTAAATGCACCGATACTTCTGACTGCACCTAAGGCTCTTGATGCTAGAGTAAAAGCAGAGTTAATAAGACTTAAGACCAAGAAGGTATATGTAATTGGCGCCACTGGAGCAATTTCTTCCGGAGTAGTAAATGCTGTATCTGCAATGGGTATCAAAGTAGAGAGAATAGGCGGAAATGACAGATATGAGACAGCTTTGACAATAGCTAAGAAGATGACAAATAAGAGTCAAGTATTCTTAGCCACCGGCACAAACTTTGCGGATGCACTCTCAATTTCTTCCTATGCAGCAGCCACTGGCAGTCCAATACTTCTAACAACTAAGAACTCAATTTCTGCTGAGGTTGCAAAATACATAAAAGACAACAACAGCAAGGTATATGTGATTGGGGGTAACGGAGTAATTGCAGACACCGTTATGAAGAGTATTGCAGGAGCTGAAAGAATAGGCGGAAATGACAGATATGCTACAAACTTAGCAATTCTAAATAAGTTTGCCGCAGGTTTTGACTTCTCTGTTATCTATCTTGCAACAGGAGCTAACTATCCGGATGCAATCTGTAGCTCCGCTTTAGCAGGAAGTAAGAAGGCTCCCATCATTCTGGTTAACAGTAATGATACAAATGCTCAAAATGCTTATATCAAGACAATAGGATCCAGGGTAAAGGAAGTTAATGTTATTGGCGGGGCAGGAGTATTGCCTGCTGAAACAGTTCAAAAGGTTTTAAAATAAAATAGACATTTCACAAACATATGAAGAAAAAGCTACCGACATATAGGCTGGTAGCTTTTTCTTTTTTAATAAATCAAAGCACTTTATTAAACCATTTAGCAGTTTTATACACTTTTTATTAAAATTGACACACTGTAAAATTAAAGTAGGACAATAATTATATTTAATC
This sequence comes from Clostridium thermarum, assembly GCF_006351925.1. Lineage (NCBI taxonomy): Bacteria > Bacillati > Bacillota > Clostridia > Eubacteriales > Clostridiaceae > Clostridium > Clostridium thermarum. The sequence continues at coordinate 673,265 of NZ_CP040924.1, forward strand.
TATATTGTAGGGAAGGATGGGTGGTCAATGGAAGTTATGACAGTGAAAGAAAAAAGTAAATTGCCAATATTAATATTAGCAATTTCAGCAATATTATCTGTTGCCTTTGCAACCTATAGGATAGTAGATTTAATTTCAAATTCAACAAAGGCTACATTAGTGCTCTATGATGGGCCCAAGCTAATGAGGCAAGCAGGCGACACAAAGATTAGCGTCAATGGGAATCCTCTTTTTGTGTATAATGCACCTGTAAATAATACACATACATGGGTGGAAAATGGAAATCCGCCAATGGATTATACGGCCATGACATATTTTGACTTTGAAGGCACTGCTAAGATAGAGATTGAACTGACTGAGGTTACAGACATATCAAAGGTTAAAGTATCACCACTATCAGCTGGTATTAAGCCGAAAGTAAACGGTAACAAAATTACTTTTACCGTAAAAAAACCAGACCAATATACTGTTGAATACAATGACAGCGTTGAGACAGCTATACACATATTTGCAAATCCCCTGGAGCAGGATCTTCCTGATTTTAACGATAAGAATGTCATCTACGTAGGTCCGGGCTTATGGAATATAGATAATGTAGGGCTAGAAAGTGGACAGACACTATACCTTTCCGGGGGAGCTGTAGTCTATGGAACAATAAGGGCTAATAACGTAGAAAATGTAACTGTACGTGGAAGGGGAATAATGGATGGAAGCCTCTGGTCAAGTTGGAAGAATGAAGGCCAAATAGCAAGGGTGCCGATAGACTTTGTAAATTCAAAAAATATCTACGTAGAAGGTATCATATTCATGAATCCCAATGCATGGACTTTTAATTCATTGAGTTCGGAAAATGCCACAATTGATAACATAAAAATCATATCTGCAAGGCAGAACGGAGACGGAATAACACTGCAATCCTGCAAGAATTTCACAGTTACCAATTCCTTTGTGAGATCCTGGGATGATAGCTTGGTAGTTAAGAACTACGAAGGAAACTCAGACAATATTACTTTTGACAACATAAAGGTTTGGACGGACCTTGCCCAATCCTGCGAAATAGGTTATGAAACCAACAAAGGACAGAGGGAAAATGCTGTTATTAGCAATATTACTTTTAAGAACATAACTGTTTTGCACAATTTTCATAAGCCTGTAATAAGCATTCATAACTCAGACGATGCAACAGTTCGGGATATCCGCTACAGCAATATAATTGTAGAAGATGCCCAAATGGGTGAAGGAGATGCCGGTGCAAACAAGCAATTGATAGACTTTACTATCATGGGCAGCGGTTGGTCTGCTACAAAAGAAAGAGGACATATAAAAAATATCACTGTAGAAAATGTAAAGATTTTGAGCGGAAAAGCTGCACCTTCCAGAATAATTGGCTTTGATAAAGACCATATGGTTGAGAATGTAAAGATAAAGGGGCTCAACATTCTTGGTAAAGACATAAAGTCATCAGAAGATGCAAACCTTGAAACTAACGAATATGTCTCAGGTATCGTCTTTGAGTAATTTGTGATAAAAGGGAGGTGGCAAGCTATGAATAAAAATAAACATGTTATCGCAGCACTTTCAATAATACTGATTCTATCACTGGGAGTAATAGCTGAAAGCTATGTTCTGGGAGATAACAAGGCTTCTCAGATTGCCGGCACTGTTACCAAGGTATCCACACCGGACCAAACTAGGGTAATGACACCCAAGTGGGCAGAAACATCTGAGTATGAATTTGAGGACTTAGGTGAGAATATTGCAGTGGGCAAAACTTCCACAGCTGATTCCTTCCAAGATGTATATGAAGGAAAATACAGTACAGACGGTGATATCAATACCTATTGGGAAGGTAAGGCAAATTCTTATCCCAATAACCTTACTGTAGATTTGGGAGCACCTACCAAGATTGCTAAACTTCGATTGAGGGTTAATCCGGATAAAATATGGGGAAAAAGAGTTCAGACTTTTTCTATACTGGGAAGCAATGACGGCAATGATTTCAAGGAAATAGTGCCAAGTACAGACTACAAATATGATCCTAAAACCGGAAATCAAGTTACTATTGACTTGCCCCAGGGAACAGAAGTGCAATTTATCAGGGCTCAGTTTACTGCAAACACCGGAGCTGTTGGTGGGCAGGTAGCAGAATTTGAGGTTTATGCAGCCAATTAAGTACAAATACAATGATATTCAGGAGGGTGGAGTATGAAGAAGAATAAAATAGGCATATTTGCCTTAGTTATAGCCTTTGTCATGTCAATATTTACTATGAGGGTTTCTGCAGCATCACCGGATAACGCATTACTGCTTGATGACTATAACAGAAGTTCATTGGGGGTGGAAGGAAACGGCGGAGCTTACAACACACCTAACAGTCAAGGCATAACAATCTATTGGATACAATGGGCCAAGGCAGTTCCACAAATAGAAGATAAAGCACTTAAACTTCAAATGGAAGCTCAGGGGTGGTTTGGAGAAGGCGGCATGATAAAGGATCCTGCCTTTAAATATATCATAATGAAAGTAAAGGGCGAAAAGGGAGGAGAAGAACAATTCCTATCAATAAACCCTGACGCTAAGGGATTAGTAAATTTTGTGGATTTAAAAGGTCCGGATGGAAATCCGGTGCCGGCAATAACTACTGAATATCAAGACATAGTTATCGACATTGCAGCCTCAGGCTTTAATCTGCCGGATGGATTAGAGGCAATACACTTCAATAACACTGAACCGGTTACCATATATATAGATGAAATTTATCTGTCTAAGGATGGAAAGCCTGCGGACTTTTCTGTAGAAGACAAGCCAGAAGAGGAAAAACCAGCGGCTGAAACTCCTCAAGGGGAAAAGCCTGCGGAGGAAAAACCGGCAGCAGAGGATTCAAGCGATAAAACAGAAGAAAGTAAACCTGTAGATAGTACACCGGTGGTAGAAATAGTGGAAAGCAATGACAACAAAGGAGTATTGGCAGGTGCTATTGCAGGTGTTACAGTTTTAGCCATAGGTGGAGTAGTCTATGTACTATATATAAGAAAACCAAATAAATTAAGGAGGAAATAAGTTATGAGGAAAAGAAAACTTCTTGCAACGGCTTTGACACTGGCTTTCACCTTAGTATCCACATCTTTGTCTGTGTTAGCTGCTGAACCAGCGGTAGAGGGGAATTATTTGGACGATTTTGAAAGGGCAGAAGTAGCAGTTAACGGCGAAAACAATACACTAAGCGACGGTACATTTATATATTGGAACGGTGCCGGTGCCGGAACCTTTTCAATCTCGGATGGTGTGTTGAATGCTAAGATGAACGAAGGTGGCTATTACCGCTTTGCAACCAATAATGATAAAACCTACAAGTATGTTGTAATTAGAATAAAGGGTGACGAAAGAGCAGTTAACGATAAGATCTATGTAAGAATAGGACCTGCTGAAAAAGGCGCCATTGATGACAATGCAGAGAGAGGAGACAAATCCCTTGCCCAACTGAAAACACCAAATGGAGAGGCGGTTCCGGCTGTATCAACAGAATGGCAGGATATAGTGATTGACGTGGAAAAGAGTGGCTTTAGTCTTGGTGGTGGCAGCAATGGTTTCCAAATTGGTACCTGGCAGGCTATGAACTTGGATATAGACTATATATTCATGACAAATGTAAATCCAAGTGCTCCGGGGGAAACACCCGCTGAGCCGGCAACTCCGGCAGAGCCAGCCGCACCAGCAGAACCGGCAGCACCGGCTACACCTGCAGAGACGACAAGCCCGGCTCCAACTAAAGTTACAAATCCAGAGGATATAATTACCGGCGCTTTAATAGATAACTTTAACAGAGCAGAATTACCCCTAAGCAATACTAAACTGAGTGATGGTACAACAGTTTATTGGAATCAATCAGGCGCAGGAATCTTCACTATTTCCAACGGAATATTGCATGCTAAGATGAACGATGGCGGTTTCTATAGATTAGCAACCAATAACACAGAGAGTTTCAAATATGTTGTAATCAGAATAAAAGGTGACCAAAGAGCAGTTAATGAGAAAATTTATACAAGAATAGGCGTAGCCGAAAGAGGAGACATAGATGATAATGCTGCAAGAGGAGATAAGTCCTTTGCAGATATAAAGGGACCAGACGGAAATCCAGTTCCTAAGATCACCAGCTCATGGCAGAATATAGTAATAGACCTGGAGAAGAGCGGCTTTGCCCTTGGAGGCGGGAGCAATGCCTTCCAAATAGGATCTTGGCAGCCAATGAATCTTGACATAGACTTTATATACATGACAAATACCCTACCAAATCCAAGTACGGGGGATACTTTCCCTGTAGCAGCTGCTGCAGCGGCATTGGCATCAGCCGCAGCTTTGGTAATTCTAACAAGGAAAAAAGCACAGCAGCAATAAACAGAATAACGGTCCTCTTAAGAGTTAAGAGGGCCGTTATTTATTTACATGATTAGTAAATGGAAATATAATATAAATATGAATACTAGTAAATTTAAGCAAGAGTAAATCCTTAGTCACAGCTCAGCAGTAAGGGGGACAAGATGAGTAGATTATCTGTTTTTAAAAGAAAAAGCCTATATAATAGTTTCTTGAGAAATACCCTGTTAATTCTTATGATAGCAACAGTAATAATTACCGTGGCCTTATTTTTTTATTCTCAAAATATGATATATAAAGACTTGACCTCTTATCTTTATTCAGCCCAAAGTGAGATGTGTAAAAGTATGGATTTGATAATAAATGATGTTAATATGGCCTCTGTAAAACTGCTCTCAAGAGAAGGACTATATCAGTTGATTTATAATAGATCAATACCGGACAGTGAAAAATACAGTATTGTAAAGAAACAGCTTGTTTCAGAGATGAGCAATTATGACATTATCGGCGAAGTGGTCATTATTACTGCGGATGGTAAGGTTTACAAAATGTCCGATGATAACTATATAACCCTTCCGGACAGGGCTTTTCTGGATGGCATAGACAAGGCAAAAACCATAACCTATAGTGATGGAATTGCCAGAGGCAGTAACAACGAAACCTATATTATGATAGGGAGAAAGTTTAGGAATCTGGATACCGGAAACACTAACGGCTATCTGATAATATACTTAAAATCCAACAATCTTATGAAGATATATAATCATGTATTGATTAACAACAGCTTTTCCATGCTTGTTAACAGTAATGGTACAATTATGTCTTCAGTAGATAGTGAAAATGTAGGAAAAACCATCTTTGACTATGATTACAGTAACCTTGGTGTCAAGGGTTTGAGGCACATTGACTATAGGGGAGAAAAAATGGTGGTAGCAGGTACCTCCTTTAGCAAGCAATTGAAAACCATAGGCTTTGATTGGCATATATTGACCTACATAAAAGAAAATAGTATCCAGGTTATTACAAGACAGATCAGTTATAATGTTTGGATAATTTCTGCTATAAGTGCAGTCATCGCAATTGCCTTATCCTTTCTGACCGTAGCATATATTTCAAAGCCACTGAGAAGGCTGCAGGCTGCTATGAAGGGCTTCCGAGGAATACGGCAGAATGTTCAGGTTAGTGATAGAGTATATGATGAAATTGGTGAACTGGAAAAGGCCTATGTGGATATGGTTAACAGAATTGATGAACTGATAATCAAAAACAATGAGGAAAAGGAAAAACAAAGAGAACTGGAGCTATCAGCCCTTCAGGCTCAAATCAATCCTCATTTTTTATACAATACTCTTGATGCAATAGTATGGCTGGCTAAGATAAAGAAACAACCTGACATTGAGAAAATAACCATGGCCTTGGCAAAGTTCTTTAGACTAAGCCTTCACAAGGGAGATAAATTTATCACAGTAGGAGAAGAGATAAGTCTTGTCCAGAGTTTTGTAGTCATTGAGCAAATGAGATTTCCAAATCAGCTGGATATTACCTATAACATTGCGGAAGATATTATGGATATATATATTCTTAAGCTCATATTGCAGCCGGTAGTTGAAAATGCCTTAAAACACGGTATCAGAGAGAAGAAGGAAAACGGAAAAATTCAGATAAACGGTATGAGATATGAAGATATGATTATTTTTGAGGTAATGGATAACGGAATGGGTTTTGATCCCCATATGCTGGATGAGTATGACAATCTCGATAAGAGCAAATCCGGTGGATACGGCTTGAAAAATGTAGATGAGAGAATAAAGCTGGAATACGGAAATAAGTATGGCATAACTATATTTAGTCAGCCCAATTGTGGTACAACGGTAATAATAAAGGTGGGTATAAAAACTTTAAAGGAAATTAAAGCACAAAATAAAACAGCGGTCAACTAAGGTTGACCGCGGTATTTTATAATTTTATCATGGAGAACCATAAGTGGATTTAGAATATTATCTGCCAAGCTGGTATAGAAGAGAACAAGTATAATTGACAGGGCAGCAGCTATCAATATAAAGGTGACTTTTAGTCTATGAGTTTCAGCATAGAAATTTTCAAGGGATACAGCCTTAATTATATAGGTATTCTTACCTAAAAGCTTTTCTGCAATTATGAGCTCATTACCTCCCTTTGATAACATATAGCCCTTGCCTGATGCAATTAGTTTATCAAGATCAGCCTGTTCAGGTAAGGGGAGGTTTTTATTTCCGTATTCATAGAGCAGCTTCCTTCCGGGTAGATAAACAGATAGTGTAAAGTCTGAATTAAAAGAATCATAGCTGAAGTACTTAGTGAAGGAAGAAGTAGCAATGGTAACGATTATAATTCCAACAGGTTTCTTATCGTAATCAACTTCCCTTATGTAGGAAATAACATCAGGGGTTACTTTGACGGTATAATTATAAGAGGGAATATCATCAGTACAAAATATCCACATATCCCCTAGACCATTCCTTTTAAACTCCTGATATTCCTTAGATTTGGAAAATATATCGAAGGCAGGGAAGTTGTAGATATTGTTACTTTCATAACGTTGTCCATTATACGAATATACCGTGGAACCAATTATGTCCAGGTTAATTCCCCTTAGATTTGATAGATTATTTGTGACAATAGAGTCATATTTATTCTCTTTTAAGGAGTTGTCCAGCTTTGTTTCAACAATGAAGTAATCCGTTATATTTTCAATAAGCTTCATAAAATATTCAGTATTTTGACGCTGCAGCTTTATGGATTCGCTATAGAATTGTATTCGGTTATCCAGTAGCACATCCCGCATCTTGCTATAGCCTAGTATCATTATAAGAAGTATACAAAGCATCACTGTTATTACAGATTGCAGAACTATACGCATTTTAGCAGACAAATTGATTCCCCCAATCCGATAAGCTTAGCTTAATTATACATAAAATGTAAGGAGCTTTCAATGAATATAAATTACTTAGCAGATTACTAAACCATTTAGCATGATTGCAGCCTTTTGAACCCTTTACCAGTTTTGTATAATTACAGTATAAGATGTATGAACACATCTGAATCAGAGGATTAAATCTAATAAGGGGGAAAGAAAATGAAAAAGAGACTATCTTTACTACTATTGTCTGCATTACTTGCAGTATCATCTCTTGCTGGATGCAAAAAGACGGAAGAGCCAAAAGACACACCTACCACAACACCTACCACAACACCTACCGAAAGCACTGAAAAGCATGAAAAGGTTACTATTAAAATAGGTATGTGGCCGGAAGACACTAATGCAGATCAAATTGAACTGTTTAACAATTACAAACTGCTGTGTGAATCAAAATATGACTGGATAACTGTAGAACCTGCACATTACAAGTACAGCGTAGAAAGCTTTATTCCGCTGGCTGAAAGTGGACAACTTCCAACAGTATTTGAAACCTGGTTCACGGAACCACAGAAGCTTATCGCTAACGGCTATGTTGCAGATATTACTGAACAGTTAAAAGCTAACGGCTGGTATGATTCCATGGATCCAAGAGTCCGTGAATTATTGTCTAAGGACGGTAAGATTTACGGAGTTCCCAGAGATGGATATGCATTAGGTATGTTTATAAATATCCCTCTATTCAAGCAAGCAGGCCTGATGGATGGGGATATACCAAAGTATCCAAAGACTATGCAGGAGCTTGCAGAAACCGCTAAAATAATTAAAGAGAAGACAGGAAAAGCTGGATTCGTAATGTTGTCAAAGGACAATTCAGGCGGATGGCATTTCTCAAATATAGCTTGGGCCTTTGGTGCTGAGCTCCAGGTACAGGAAAACGGTAAATGGAAGGCAAACTTGAATTCTAAGGAAGCTGTTGAAGCTATGCAGTTTGTAAAGGATTTAAAGTGGAAGTATAATGCATTGACAGATGAAATACTTCAGGATTGGTCCTCCGGTATGCAGGCTATAGGTACTGGAAATGCAGCTATGTACTTTGCTGCACAAGACGCAATCAGCGTTCCAACAAAGGACTATGGTCTTCCTAAAGATGACATAGCATTGGTTCCAATGCCGGCTGGTCCTGGTGGACAATACTCATTAATGGGTGGTACACCTTACATGTTCTCAGCTACAGCAACTCCTGAAGAAATCGATGCAGCTCTTAAATTCCTAGAAATCATGGGTAGAGCACCAGTATTAAATGAAGATACAGAAAAAGGACTTGAAGATGATGCTAAATATCGTCAAGATAATGGAATCCCAGTTATTCCATCCTTCCAGGTTTGGACTAATAAGGATTATATAAACAAAGTTGAAGAAGTCAGAAAGAACTATGAAAACATAAACTATAATCTATATAAAGATTACTTTGAAATTTCTGCAAAGACCCTACGTACAGAAGAACCTAATCTGACCCAAGATATGTATGCTGAGTTATACCCAATTATTCAGGAAGTGCTGACAAATGAAAATGCTGATATACAACAACTCTTGGATAAAGCAAACAGTAACTTCCAGCAGAAACTTGATGCTTCTGTAAATCAGTAAATATTAGCTAATATTTAAAGTGTAGTAATCTAGGCTGCGTGGCAATATTTTCCGGGTTATGAGTTAGACAATGCTACGCAGCCTATGATATTTTAATAACATGAGGGAGGAGATGGTTATACCATGAAGAGTGCCTTAAATACATCTACAGTCAGAAGAAAAATTATCAGCAATAAATACCGTTCACATATGTCAGGCTGGGCAATAATGCTGCCATCTCTGATATTGTTTGCTTTTTATGTTTGGATACCTCTTATGGAAAGTGTACGGCTTTCCTTTTATAGCACCAAGGGTTTTACTGTTACAGAGTTTATAGGCTTTGAAAATTATATTAAGGTATTTAAGGATCCTGTTTTCTTAAAGGCCTTAGGTAATACCTTTAAATATATATTCTGGTCACTGCTGATAGGTTTTATGGTTCCTATTATAATGGCTATTCTCTTAAACGAAGTTACTTACTTTAAATCACTGTTTAGAGTAGGGATGTACTTCCCTAATGTAGTACCAGGAGTAGCTACAGTTATGATGTGGACTTTGATTATGTCACCTGGAAATGGCGGAATACTCAATTCTATTTTAGGCCTTTTTGGAATATCACCACAGGTATGGTTGGAGAACCCCAGTTGGACAATTCCCCTGATCGTTGTAACAATGACCTGGAAAAGTGCCGGTTCTACGGCATTAGTATATTTAGCAAGACTTCAGGGTATAAACCAAGACCATTATGAAGCGGCATCCATAGACGGGGCAGGAATATGGCACAGGATTATTTATATCACTATACCAGGGCTTTTCAGTACCTGCAGAACTTTATTGATCCTGCAGATAATTGCGGTTTTCCAAGTGTTATATGAACCAATGGTTATGACCGGAGGAGGCCCTAACAATGCTTCCATTTCACTGATGCAGCTGAATTACAGATATGCTTTTATAGATATGAAAATATCACAGGCTACGGCAGTAGGTGTCATAATTGCTATAATACTAGTAGTTTTAACTTGCATTTATAATTTCTTAAACAGAAATTCTGAGGAATAGGAGGTAACTGAATGGTGTCAAGGCTTAGTGAGAAAAATATTGGAGCAATAACCTCCTTTGATTTGAAAAAAAGATCCGTAAAGTTTGTTTATTTTCTTTTAATTTTACTATGTTTTATAATTGTACTTATTTCAATTGTGCCTCCACTTTGGGTAATGTTATCCAGTGTAAAGTCTCAAGAAGAATTCTTTAGGCAGCCACCAACCTTTTGGCCTGAGGAGTTTCATCCGGAAAGAATAGTTGAAGCTTGGAATAAACTTAAATTTTTACAATACTATAAAAACTCCTTTATAAGTGTGGCAGGAAGTGTGATTTGTGCCGTAGTATTTAATGGATTGCTTGCTTATGTACTTGCAATGTTAAAGCCAAAGGGAAGTAAAATAGTATATAGCTTGATTATGCTGAGCCTTATGGTTCCGGCAACCACAAGCTTAGTTCCACTATTTAAAAATATAGTTGCTTTGAAAATGAATAATCAGTTTACACCATTATGGTTTGCAGCTGGAGCTAATGCCTTTTATGTCGTTTTATACGTAAACTTTTTTAAGTCAATCCCTTCTTCGCTCATAGAAGCTGCAAGACTGGATGGGTGCTCAGACTTTCAGATATTTTTCCGCATAGTAGCACCGCTGAGCAAAGCTATGAACATGGTAGTTGCCATGTATGCGGTAAATGCAGCCTGGTCAGACTTCCTTCTGCCATATCTGGTACTTAAGAAGGACAGCAGTTTTACGGTTATGGTAAAGTTGTACGTTGCCCGTGAAGGCGGTAAGATTACACCGGACCAGCTGATGATGTGCATAACTTTTGCAATTATTCCCCCCATTATCCTGTTTATACTTTTCCAAAAGAGGATTACAGCCGGAGCCACTCTGGGAGCGGTGAAGGAGTAGATTTTTACAATAGATAAATAGAGATTTATGACATATAACTACTTCAAATAATATGACATAAATAAAAATTAAAGGATAGCCAACGCTATCCTTTAATAATATATACATGATTTGAAGAAATTCAGCCCTGCTGAATTTCAACCATAATTATTCATTACTCATTGCTAATTACTAATTCCCAAAGTGTGTCAGGCAACTAGTTATGGTTACAATACTTGGAGTACTCGCTTGGTGTCATACCGGTTGAGCGCTTGAATATCTGGCTGAAATATTTTATATCGTTGTATCCAACCTTATCACAAACCTCGTAGACCTTGTATTTAGGGTTACTTAACAATTCTTTTGCTGCATTTATCCTGATTTCTGTAAGACATTCATTAAAGGTTTTTCCAAGGTTGTCCTTAAAAAGATGCATAAGATATGAGGAGCTGATATAAAGGGCATTAGCTACAGATTCCACAGATATATCCTTATTATAGTTGGCGGTAATGTATTTTATGGCTTCATTTATTTTTCTTGAGGATATATTGTTCTCAGATACGCCTGCGCACAGAATGCGGTTTATGTCTGTGAACATATTCAATCCTACAGCCTTAATGGCTTCGGCACAGGCAGTGTGAAGTTCTGACAGGTCATTGCATACATTGCTTATGCCTACAGTAACGGTTTGGCCTGTCACTTGTTCAAACTCATCTATAGCTTCTTTTATGGATCCTTTAATTAACTTCAATGGATTTTTTTCTTCTGGAGCGCTGAGAATAATCATCCACTGCAAGTCTGACATATCAGTATATACAGCCTTAAAGTTATTACAGCATATGAAGTTAGATATTATGTCTGTCATTGAATTTTTTAATGCTTGAAGCTTATCTTGAGTTAAGGACTTCATAAGGTATTCTGAAGAGTTAACATTAAGACACAGAGCAAAATTATCCTTTTCAGAGATGGTGATATTATAAAGCTCAAGCTTCTCACGGATTTTATCTATGCCCAAAATCTTTCCGATTATGAGATCCTTTACAAAATGCTGTTTAACACTGGAAAGCTCTCTTTCTATTCGTGAATAATGCTGAAGCTTGCTGCGTTTTTTATTAATTTCTTTCACTGAATCCAAAACTGTTTCCAGTAATTCGTTGTTGTCTATAGGCTTCAAGAGGTATGCAAAGGCACCACTGCGAAGAGCTGTACGGACATAGTCAAACTCTTCATATCCACTCAAGATAATTACTATAGAATCTAAGTTAGCAGCTTTTATTGCCTTGAGAAATTCCAGACCATCCAGATTAGGCATCCTTACATCTGTAATAATAATATCAGGCTTGTATTTTAGGGCAAGTTCTAAGCCTGTCCTACCATTATCCGCATCTCCGACTATCTCTATTGAGTGCTCCTTCCATTCAATGGTTTCTCTGATACCAACCCGAACAAGGTACTCATCATCTACAACTAACATTGAATACATCCTATATACCGCCTTTCAGGTCGCAATTTTATTTAAATACAGTAATACTGAAATTATGTAAAAGTTCACATAACTATTTTAACATATGTCTCAAATTATTTCATTATGTACGGAATTTAGAGCATTTTTTCAAACCATTTAATAGGATTACGTACTATGTTCTGCCATTACCAAAAACTATAATTTAAGTATAAATTCTTAAGGGGTGTTATTTATGCAAAAGTATGCAGATAAGTATTTGGTAGTGGATCCGTGGAGGATTATTGAGCAAAACTTTGATCCTGAAAGAAATAATGTATCGGAGTCTATATTTTCACTGGGAAATGAGTATATGGGAATCCGAGGATACTTTGAAGAAGGTTATAGCGGTGGAAGCTTTTTAGGTTCCTACTTTAATGGAGTTTATGAGATTGGTGAGGATGCAGCTGCCTTACACTATAAGGGTATTGTCAAGCAGACCCACTTTATGATTAATGCTTTAGATTGGCTTTATACCAGGATTTCTCTGGAGGGAGAAACTTTGGATTTAGCAGCTTCGAAAATAAAGGATTACAAAAGGATTTTAGATTTAAAGACAGGTGTACTAAGCAGAAGTTTTACGTGGGAAACCTCCAAGGGACAACTTCTGAACATTTGCTTTGAAAGATTTGTCAGTATGACGAGCCCTAAACACGGCTGCCAAAGAATAACTTTCAAGGCATTGAACTTTGATGGACAAGTAGAGGTTTCCATGGGGCTAGATTTTAATACAATTCACAGGTCCACCGGAAAAAACTATTGGAACTGTCCTAAAGTTCATGGAGATGAAGCAGCAATTTCTATAATGGGTAAAACTTCTATAACGGAGCAGAAGATATATTCAGCAGCCGTAGTTACCTCAACTCAAGCATTAGATAAAGCGGTAGTGGAGAGGGAGAAGTATATAGGTTATGAGTTCAGGGTGAAAGCAGTGCAGGGTACAGAAGTTAACGTAGACAAGCTCGTACTGAACCACGTGGTAAAAGATAAGAGTATTGATGAAAGTGACCTGTGGGCTGAAGGGGAAAAACTTGCTGAGGAATTATTAACAGGATCCTATGATGAAGAAAAGAAAAAGCACGCTTCCTATTGGCAGAGAGTTTGGGACACTTCTGACATAACAATTGAAGGGGACTTGGAGAATCAGCAGGGGATTAGATATTGTATATTCCAAATGCATCAAACCTATCATGGTGAAGACCCTACGCTGAATATAGGTGCTAAGGGGCTTACCGGAGAAGCTTACAATGGACATACTTTCTGGGATACAGAGACTTACTGCCTGCCCTTTTATATATTCAATAATCCAAAGGCAGCAAGAAATCTTCTGGAGTATAGATACAATACTTTAGATCAGGCCTTAGAGAGAGCAAAACAGTTGGATTGTGAAGGAGCCTGCTACCCCATTGCTACACTTAACGGAAGGGAAGCGTGTACTTTATGGCAGCATGCAAGTCTTCAGTTCCAGCCAAGTACTGCGGTGGCCTATGGTATCTTCCACTATGTAAAAGTGACCGGGGATAAGGAGTTTTTATATGAAAAGGGCTGCGAAACCCTCATACAAATCTGCAGATTCTTAGCTACCCGGGGAGACTGGGGCAGCCGCACCGGTGAGTTTGGTTACTTTGGAGTTATGGGACCGGATGAGTTCCAGATGATGGTGAACAATAATTGCTATACAAACTATATGGCTAAAAAGACCTTTGAATACGCCATTGATGTGATAAAGGAAATGAAGGAAAATGCATCAGAAAAACTTCAGGCTCTTTTCACTAAACTAGACTTTTCAGACAGTGAAGTTGACAACTGGACCAAGATGGTGAACAGGATGCGAATTCCTCTGGATAAGGCTACAGGAATTTATGAACAGCATGATGGGTATTTTGACCTGCCACATGTGGATATTAATAAAATACCTGTGGAAGATTTTCCGCTTTATAATCATTGGTCCTACGACAGGATCTATAGAAATGACATGATAAAGCAGCCGGATGTATTAATGTTTATGTTTTTATACAGTGAAGATTTCTCCCTGGAAAGCAAGAGGGTAAATTACGAGTTCTATGAGCCAAGATGTATTCATGAATCTTCACTTTCACCTTCAATACATTCTATCTTTGCTGCTGAGCTGGGCAAGCATAGAGAAGCCTTCGAATTCTTTAAATTTGCTACAAGAATGGACTTGGATAACTACAACAGAAATACCAATGAGGGCCTTCATACTACTTCTATAGCTGCATCCTGGGTAAATATTGTGTACGGTTTCGGAGGTATGAGATCCGATGGAAACTATATAAAAATGAATCCATCAATTCCGAAAGAATGGCAGTCTTATTCTTTTAAAATTTTATACAAGGGCTCTGTTGTGAGTGTCAGTGTGAATAAAGAAGCAGTTAAGGTGAAGGTAAACTCCGGACAAAAGGTATCTCTTAATATTTATGGAAGCAATTATGAAATAGATGAAGATGGAATAATTCTGCCATTGCCTGAAAGGCAAAAGGGTTAATGAAGCTTAGAAGGGGTGTTAATTTGGAATGGATTGTTAAGGATGAGAAATTCCATAAGAATAAGATTGAACATAATGGAAACAAGTATCTCATAGGTAACGGATATATGGGTTATCGGGGCACCATGGAAGAATACACTAAGGACCAGCTTGTAGCCTGTAATCTGTCAAATGTGTATGATAAGGTAGGGAACAAGTGGCGTGAACCGGTAAATGCCCCAAATGGATTGATTACCAGGCTCTATTGCAATGGAGAGCCTATGTCAGTGTTGTCCGGTGAAGTTTTAGAACATGAGCAGGTCCTTGACATAAAAAATGTGGTACACAAGCGGCATACAATCTTTACTACAAGTAAGGGAGCCAGAGTAGAGGTTAATTCTGAGAGGTTCTTAAGCTTGTCAAATATTCATCTTTTATGTATGAAGTACAGCTTACGGGTTTCAGAACCCTGCAGTATAGTTTTAGAGACCGGTATAGACGCTGATGTATGGGACATCAATGGTCCTCATTTGGAAGAATTAACCCTCCGGGTGGAAAGTGACAACCTTCTTGCAGAGGCAGTAACTCATGAAAAGAGATATGAGGTAGTGGTAGCAGAAAGAATTGAGAGAACTTTTGGTGAGGAAACAATAGAAAGGCAGCAAAACTCTATTTTGAGGAAAATATCTGTTAAGGCTGAAGCCGGTATTGAATATAGTTTTGTTAAGTATGTTTCAGTTTTTACAGCACAGGATGAGGAAAAGGATTGCTCTGAGGCAGCCCTAAGGTCTAATGCTGTGGCTGTAGAGAAAGGCTATGACCAACTGTTTAGTGACAATAAAGAGCTGTGGAGACAAAGATGGGAGAAGGCAGATGTAGTAATTGAGGGGGATGACTATGCTCAGCTAGCTCTGAGGTATAGCATGTATCATTTGATGATCATTGCTCCAACTCATACTGGCAGGGCCTCAATCCCTGCCAGGGGCCTCTCAGGGCAGGTGTATAAAGGAGCTATATTTTGGGATACTGAAATATTTATGCTGCCATTCTTTTTACACACCAATCCACAGATAGCTAAGAATTTATTGAAATACAGGTGCAATACATTGGATGGAGCCAGAAGAAAGGCCTCAGAATATGGCTATAGGGGGGCTTTTTATGCTTGGGAAAGCCAAGACAGCGGTGATGATGCCTGTACCTATTTTAATGTTACCGATGTGTTTACCGGCAGGCCTATGAGAACTTATTTCAGGGATAAGCAGATTCATATCAGTGCAGATGTAGCTTATGCAATATGGCAGTATTACTTGATGACTGGAGATGAAAGTCTCCTTTTGGAAGGCGGCGCCGAGGTAATTATTGAATGTGCCAGATTTTTCTACTCCTATGCCTATTTCAACATGGGAAAGAACAGATATGAACTTTTGGATGTTACAGGCCCTGATGAATACCATGAAAGGGTTAACAATAATGCCTATACAAATGCCATGGTAAGATGCACTTTGGAAGCCGTGATGAAAGTCATAGATTTACTGAGGACTAAATATAAGAAAGAGTATGATGAGCTTGAAGAAAAAATCTATTTTGAGGATGATATAGACAAATTAAAGGACATGCTAAAGAGGCTTTATGTGCCGGAACCGGATGCATCAACCGGAATTATAGAACAGTTTGACGGATATAAGAGACTGGAGGATATTACTCTAAAAGAACTCAAGTCAAGAATTTTAAATCCAAATGAATATCTTGGAGGAGGTAATGGACTTGCCACTGCCACAAAAGTATTGAAACAGGCGGACGTAGTGTTAATGCTAAATTTATTTAAAGATAGATATTCCATGGAGATAAAAAAGGCTAACTGGGAGTACTATGAGCCAATTACTGAGCATGGTTCAAGTTTAAGTGCCTGTGTCTATGCACTTTTGGCTGCGGAAATAGGGAAAGTTGACTGGGCCTATAAATACTTTATGAAGACTGCAACTATCGACCTTACCGGTGATTCAAAACAATATGTAGGTACTCTATATATTGGCGGAACCCATCCCGCTTCCAACGGAGGGGCCTGGATGGCAGTTATTCTGGGCTTTGCAGGTGTTAATGCTTCACAGGATGTCATAACTATTAACCCAAGACTCCCGGAAAAGTGGGAATCCATAAAGTTTAAACTGGTGCATGAAGGTCAGAAGTTTGAAGTTAAAATTACTAAAGATGCAGTGGTCATAAAGGCTGATAATAGCAATAGCATGGAAGAAACCTTTATTATAGCAAATGAAAAAATTATGTGCAGGAGCGGCGATATTAAAGAAATTAGATATCAGTGAGCTTATGTCTGTTTTCCGGTATCATGATTACATCACAGTTTTATGCCGGATGGTATAACCTCGGGACTATTGCAATGGTTGAGATGGAAAAAGCATGAGGCTGAAAATCTTCATGCTTTTTCCATGAAATTTTCTGTGAAAACAATTTCAAAAATCGAAAGGGGTAATTGCAATGAAACCTAAGAGCAAAAGCACCAGCAAAGAAACAAAGTTTAAGCAATTGTTTACGAGAGTTGGAAAAATAACCGGTGGCCGAACTATCCGTGGACAACTTATAAGTGCTACAATATGTCTTCTTCTAGTTTTTTCTATCACTATCGGAACTGCAACTTCTATAGTAGCATCAAAGATATTGACTCAAAAAGCAAGGGAAAACATGCGTAACTCCGTCATTCAAATTGAGAACTATTTTTCACTTTTGCTGGATCAAGTAACCAATGAAACAACTCAGTTACTTACAGACAAACAGATGTATCCAAATGATAGTAACTTTGACAATATTCAAAACGAGCTATTCAACATAGAAATTCAAAAGAAACTATCAACTAATGTTACCCTTAATAAGGCAATTGATCACTATTATATAGTAACAGATAAAATGATGGTAACAGATAGAAGTGTTATTTATTTTAAAGAGCCGGAAGCAATAAAGAAATGGAAAAATGAACTCATCGACACTGTAAAAGGTCAGCCCTGGCAGTTAAACTTGGACAAAACTATATTGAATAAAGAAGATTCTTTAGTTACCAATTCTTTGGCTTCATTTGCGAGAAAAGGAGTAGATAATAACTTTTTATACATAGTAGACCTTAATTTTAATGTTTTCAAAGAGGCACTTTTAAATAGCAATGTCAGTGAGAATGCAATCTCATATGCTATTACACCAAAGGGTAGAGTTATTTCACCTATTGAAGATGACATTGATATAGAAAAGCAACAGTTTATCAAGGACGTTATTGAACATGCCAAGACCAGTACTGAAAACACCTTTGAAATAAAAGGTGATGAAGGTTTGCTGTTAGTTTCATATTTTAAATCCAGCAACAATTGGACCTATGTAACAACGGCTTCAAAGGCAGAAATTCTTTCTTCAGTGACCTCAACTCAATATACTATTGTAATTATCGCTATACTCTGCTGCATTATTGGTATCATAGCAATGTTAATATTTTCTTATAGATTTACCAAGGAATTAACTAAGCTGTCAAAATCAATGGAAGAAGTTGAAAGCGGCAATCTAAAAGTAGAGGTTAGCAGCAATAGAAAAGACGAGATTGGTTCCTTGATCAGCAACTTTAAATCTATGGTATATCAATTAAAATCCATTATAGCACAAAATAAGGATATTTCTGTGAATATAAATTCATTATCTGTTGATATCTCAAAGATTTCAAGGGAAAACACCTTGGCTGCCAGTGATGTTGCTAAGACAATATCGGAAGTGGCTGCAGGAATGAGCAATCAATCAGCAGAAATAGAAAAAAGTCTTAATTCATTTGTACAATTATCAGATAAGATTAACAATGTTGTAACCTCCATAGAAGCAATTACAGATACTTCCCTGAAGGTAGTTGAATTGACTAAGAAGGGTACTTCTGTTGCAGATATTTTAAATAAAACATCAGTTGAAACAAAGAACCTAACTCATGACTTATCTGAAGACATAAGCACATTGAATAAATACACCTCTGACATAAATATGATTACCGGCATGCTTAAAGCTATCTCTGCCCAAACAAACTTATTGGCCTTAAACGCTTCAATAGAAGCTGCCAGGGCCGGTGAAGCCGGTAGAGGCTTTGCGGTGGTTGCTGAAGAAATAAGAAAGTTAGCAGGTCAGTCAGAAGCTTCAACAAAAGAAATTGATAAGATCATTGAGAAAATTTCTTCTCAGATCAAAAGGACAATAAAATCAATTACAAATACAGAAAAGTCCTCTGACATTCAGTTTAAAGCAGTGGAGCAATCCTTTGATATGTTTAACGAAATAAACCGATCAATGGAGGTTCTATCATCAAACATCTTAAGTATATCGGATATTGTTGATAGGATGAATAGGGATAAGGAGCAAGTTATAAATAGTATACAGTCTATATCCTCTGTAGCTTTAGAGACAACTGCTTCTACTGAGGAAGTATCTGCTTCAACAGAAGAACAATTGGCTTATACAGAAGAGCTTAATGCTATGACCCAGAAGCTGGCAGACTTATCTGAAAATCTGAACAAGGCTATAAGTAAATTTAAAGCCTAATTGGGCTGGGTTATGTGCATTAAAAGGGACACGTTATTTTGAATTAATAACGTGTCCCTTTTTTCTACTTGGGATCACTGCGGAGCAACCACCAACGTAAGGTCCATAATCCTGCTGCTACAATTCTGGCAATAAATATTATAGTAAATGTGATGCGAAGTGCATTCAGGTTAGCTCCCAAGGAAGTATAAAGCCTAACACCAGCCATAGGCATCACTGCATTGGAAAGTGCAATAAGCAAAGCATAAATGGCAATACTCAAGGTCTTGTTTTTCTCAGGCACTACCTGAAGCAGGCACTGCATTAGATTTAGAGAAACCGTTGCAAAAGCAAAGTTAGCAAGAGTTCCCATCACAAGAAATACAGTAGGTCCTATGTGGGCAGGCAAACTTGTAGACAAAATCATGTTTAAAGGAAACAAACATAGGCCGAAACCTCCAAAGATTATGGAAAACCTAACTCCATAACGCTCATTTATCCGGCTCCAAAAGCCTACGGTAAGAAACTGTACTGCAGCTCCACCAACTATTACATAACTTAACCAAGCTTCATTAAGCTTTAAATAGTTTACTTGTCCAATGTAATACATTGTCCAATCAGATTGCCAGGCCATGTGAAAAAATAGGGATACTCCAATGAAGCCTAATAGTTTCTTATTATGAAGCATGTCTAAAGCAGCAACTTTCAAATCTTTAAGCCCAATACTTCCGCTTTGAGCTTGTGAATTACCACCGGAGATTCTCTTTAGGGTGGTTATTTGCAGAAGAAGAAATACACAACTAGCCCAAAAGAAACTTTGGTGTAATATAACTTTTCCGGAAACCGTTGGTGCACAAGCAAGTAGAAAACCGGTGACCAAGGGTGTAGCTACTCCAACCAGAAAAGTCCACTTTGTACGTAGAGTAAAGGTCTGATTTCTCCTGTTAATTGGTATGACATCTGAAAAGTAGGCCTGCCAGGAGGTATTATACATGGTCATGGGACCTACGGATATTGCCAATAGTATCAAAAATGCAGTAAAGCTATAGTTGCCTAACATTGGTACAAAGCCTATTGCACCATAGACACAGACAAGGGCAGAAAGAGAAAGAATAACCATCCTTCTTTTATTTATCATCCGGTCTGTTAAAATACTGCCGGGAATCAGAACCAGCATTCCTACTATCTGAGGTATAGTAATGAGAAGGCTTAACTGAAAATCACTTGCTCCAAGTCTGGTTGCGAAAAGATTATTGTTGTTATTGATTAAATTATTAATTAATGTAATAAGAACTCCTTCGAAAGCGAAGAGAAGCATATTGTTGTCACTTTTCTTTATTTTTCTGAATTTATTTGCTAAACTTAATTGCATGCTACCACCTATAGTCTCATTAAGATTATTACTCAATTAATATCACCATGCCTTATTTAAAAAAACAAAGGCCATAATCCAGTATATTATAGCATTGAACAAGGGCATAGCCAATGTATTAAATAAGCCTGTTTTTCAGATATTACTGTAGCCACTTGTATAAAAAAATACATTAAAAAAACTGCGGTTTACGCAGTTTTTTACTCAGACTTCCCTGTAGTATCCATTAATTTGTTCAGTTTTTCAGCCAGGTTGTTTAGCTTTTCGCAATCCTCCAATATGTCTTGCAGACCGGAGTTTTGTTCTTCTGCAGAAACACTAACCTGCTCTGTGGTAGCTGCATTTTCCTGAGAAATAGAAGCACATTTAACTATGGTATCAAGAAGTTCTGACTTTTTCTCATGGATTTTCTTTAAGGAATCTGCAACCACAATAACATTCTCTTTTAGCAGACTAATAGAGTTATTGATGCTGGAGAAACCTTCACTGGTCTGCTTCACGTGCTCTCCGGTTATTTCATAGAGCCTGTTGGAATCCCCTAAGTGGCGCTGCAATAGCAGGATACTATTGTTAATATGAGTTATAACCTTATTAATTTCTTCAGCAGATTTTGAAGATTGTTCTGCAAGTTTTCTTATTTCATCAGCTACTACTGCAAAGCCTCTTCCGGCTTCACCCGCTCTGGCAGCTTCAATGCTGGCATTTAGTGCCAACAGATTTGTCTGCTCAGTAATTGCTTTGATTGCATTGGTGATGAAACTGATCTCTGAGGCCTTTTTAACTAAAGTCTGTGACTCCGACATAACAACTTTATTGGCTTCATAGTTTTCTTTAAAGGTTTCTGTTAAGCTTGCTATATTTTTCAAGCCATCAACCGCAAAATTTTGTGTTTGACTTGCAGCCTGCAGCATGCTTTCAGAGCTTAAAAGAGATTGTTCCACTTCTAAACCAAGTTCCGAAGATAAGGTTACGCCTTGATTCAGAATTTGAGCCTGATCTACGGAACTTGCAGCTACCTGTTCAATAGCAGTGGAAATTTCGACATTTGCGGAACTAAAGCTCTTTGTTATTTCTAATAATGAGTCTGAAGACTCCTTCACGTCCTTGGAAGTAGACTCCAGGTTTTCCATCATTACATTAATGGAACCAGCAAGGCTATTTACAGCATTGGCAATAAGTAATGCTTCTGTATTTCTTAGCTGGGATACATCAACCCTATGAGAATAGTCACCCTCTTTAATCCTATTAAGTGTCTTAACCAAGATACGTATAGGTGAGGTTAACTTCTTTCCTAATATATATCCAATCAGAGCTGCTATTATTATAGATATAATAATTACTATAATTGATAGGAGTAAGGCTGAGATAACCTTATCCAGTATTTCCTGCATAGGCAGTATTCCCATAACTGTTATACCGGTTTCGCTATTTAAACTTTTGAATACTATATAGCTCTCACCGTCTATGGTGGCCACAGTTTCTTTTCCTTCCTTAGATAATATATCATTTAACCAAGGTAGCTGCTGTTTATTTTGTCCAATTAAATTAGAATCCTTATGCCCAATAATAGTACCACTGTTATCTACAGCCATAGCTAACCCATTGGATCCAAGCTGCACTGAAGAAAGAGCATCAATTACACTGGAGAATTTAACATCAATTGAAGCTACACCTACCAGTTTGCCCGTTGCGTTACTGATAGTTTTTGCAAAGGTTATTACATAACCTTTATAGGCACCGTTACTTTGATAGGGACTAGACACTACAACTTTACCGGAATTTTCCACTGCAAGCTTGTACCAATCTAACTCTTTAGGATTACTAGAGCTATTGTCTCTATGTTCAGGAATAGAAATAAGCAGGCCTTGCTCTGTGCCTAAAGACGAACTCATAATTGAATTATGAGTTACTATTACATTTTGCAGGTTATTTTTCAATAAGTACAAGCTATTAGCATCTCCGTTAAAATTCTTTACATTTGGGTCTCTTGATAATAAATCAACTAATTCAGAATTGGTATTATATAGGCTATTTACCGTATCAAAAATTCTATCAGTATGGCTATTTAACAGCTTCTTAAAATCATCTCGTACAAATTTATTTAGTGAATAAATATTAACGATCATAATTAGAGCAAAAGGTAACACTACAGCTAGGACTAAAAGTTTTACTACTTCTTTATTTATTGACTGCGTTTTAATGGTTTTTACTTTACTTTTTTTTCTCATATCCGGCTCCCCCAATCATAGCGAACAATTTGTCATAAGTATCTGTATATTCTATAATTCTAAACACTTAAAGTTAAGTTTGCAAGATTTTTATTGTTTTCTACCTTGACAAAAACATTTAAAAGGGTAAAATATATTTCGTGTACGAAATATTTAGATGCGAAATATGTGTATGCAAAATATCTGTAATCAATTTCAATAAAATTACGTTAAGAAGGTGAATAACTATTGGAGGAAAAAAATAAAGGTATTATTGTAGTCAAAACAATAAACAGAGTCATGCATTATATTAAACATAATTTGGAGCACCACTTTAAGGGAATAAACCTAACTGCACCGCAAGGAATGCTCATAGGAATTTTAGCAAAGCATGGAGAAATGAAAGTCAGTGACTTAAGCGTAGAGCTAGGTCTTTCAAACAGCACCGTATCCGGTATTATTGATAGGCTGGAAAAGCAGGGACTGGTTGAAAGAACCCGCAGTGAGGAAGATAGACGAGTTGTTTATGTCAGTGTAACAGAGGAGACAAAAAAGAATACGGAAGAACATTTCAAATGTGTAGAGAAGGAGTTTGAAGCAATGGTCAGTGAGGCTACCCCTGAAGAACTGGACGAAATACTAAAAGGCCTTGCAGTGCTGGAAAGAGTCCTGCACAGAAAACAAGAAAAATGGGAAACTGAGCAAAATAAAATCAAGCAGAAGGAGTGAATGAAATAATGTTTAAACTGGGTAAGTACTTAAAACCATTTATTGGTCTAATAATAGCTGCAATATTCTTATTGTTTGTACAGGCCATGTGTGACCTAGCTCTTCCGGACTATCTGTCTAGTATTGTAAATAAAGGTATACAGCAGGGAGGTATTGAGTCCGCCGTACCTGAAGCTATAAGAAAGAGCCAAATGGATAAGATAGTTTTATTTATGAATAGCAATGATAAGGAAGAAGTTTTAGGTAATTATGAACTAATAGATAAATCCGGTGAAAATTACGACAAGTATGTTAAGCGCTATCCAGCATTGGAAAATGAACCTGTTTATGTACTTAAGAATCTAGATGAAGAACAAATAGATAGACTAAATGCAGTGATGGGTAAGTCCATACTTACGGTTTATGGTATACAAGAAATACAAAAGACCGCCATTGAAAAAGGACAAGATATAGAATTTAATGGGGTAAAGATACCCAATAATACAGACTTACTTGCCTTACTTTCACAACGTACTGAAGAGGAAAGACTGGCTATAGCAGATAGTGCCAGCGAGACTTATACTGCCCTTGGGGAAAGCATGATTGTCCAGGCAGCTGCCGGAGCAGTTAGAGCTGAATATAAAGCCATAGGCATGAATACAGATAAAATACAAACCAGGTATATTTTAAAAACAGGAGTATACATGCTGCTAATATCCTTGCTGAGCGCTGCCGCCATAGTAGCGGTAGGTTTCCTCTCCTCCAGGACAGCAGCAGGGCTTGCAAGAAACTTAAGAAGTAAAGTATTTAACAAAGTTCAAAGCTTCTCAAATACGGAGATGGATAAGTTCTCCACAGCCTCATTGATTACAAGGACAACAAATGACATTAATCAAATACAAATGTTTATTGTCATTATGATAAGAATGGTTTTTTACGCCCCTATAATAGGTATTGGAGGAGTAATAAGAGCTACAGCTAAAAGTTCTTCTATGTCATGGATTATTGCTGTGGCTGTAACAGCTTTGCTGCTACTGATAATAACAGTAATATCAGCAGCATTACCTAAATTTAAAGCTATTCAGAAACTTATTGATAGGCTTAATCTTGTAACCCGTGAAAATCTTTCTGGTATGATGGTTATCAGAGCCTTTAATACACAGAAGTTTGAAGAAAAACGGTTTGACAAGGCCAATAGGGACCTTACTAAAACAAGCCTTTTCGTAAATAGGGTAATGGTAGTTATGTTGCCAATTATGATGATGATAATGAATGGTGTTTCACTGCTTATTGTGTGGGTAGGAGCCCATCAAATAGAGCAATCCAGTATGCAGGTAGGAGACATGATGGCCTTCATGCTGTACGCCATGCAGATTTTATTTGCCTTCTTAATGATGTCATTCATGTTTATTTTGATTCCAAGAGCTTCTGTAGCAGCTCAACGTATAGCTGAAGTTCTGGAAACAAAGAACGTAATTGAGGACCCCAAAAGACCCAAAAGCTTCGATATGCAGCAAAAGGGAGTGGTTGAATTTAGGAATGTATCCTTCAGATACCCTGGTGCTGAGGAAGATGTTATAAAGAATATAAGTTTTAAGGCTCTCCCTGGACAGACCACTGCCTTTATTGGTGCCACCGGTGCCGGCAAGACTACCCTTATTAACTTGATACCGCGTTTTTATGATGTTAAAGAAGGCCAGGTACTTGTTGATGGGGCTGATGTGCGAGAAGTAAATCAAAAGGAGCTGAGAGATAAAATCGGATATGTACCTCAAAAGGGGTTCCTATTCAGCGGTACCATTGAAAGTAATCTAAAGTATGCGAACGAAAATGCCACAGAAGAAGATTTGGCTACTGCAGCAGAGATTGCTCAAGCCATGGAGTTCATTGAAGACAAGGAGGATAAATTTCAATCTGAGATTTCTCAGGCTGGAACTAATGTTTCTGGTGGACAAAAACAAAGGTTGGCTATTGCAAGAGCTTTAATGAAAAAGCCGGAAATTTATATTTTCGATGACAGTTTTTCAGCTTTGGATTTTAGGACAGACGCAGCTTTAAGAAAAGCTCTGAAAGAAAAAACAGCCTCCAGTACAGTAATTATCGTTGCACAGCGTATTTCAACAATTAAAAATGCTGAACAGATAGTAGTTCTTGATGAAGGTAAAATGGTTGGAATAGGTACTCATAAAGAACTTATGGAAACCTGTGCAACCTATAGAGAAATTGCCCTATCACAGCTTTCAAAGGAGGAATTGGCATGAGCGAGCAGAATAAGGCGGCAAAAATTAGGCGGACCCAAAGACCTGGGGCAGGTCATGGACCCATGGGCATGATGGGCGGAGGGGAAAAGGCTAAAGACTTTAAAGGTACCATGAAAAAGTTATTGGCTTACTTAAATGTTTATAAACTTTCCATTATAATAGTTTTAATATTTGCGGCAGTTAGTGCGGCTCTTTCAGTAGCAGGTCCTAAGATTTTAGGTAATGTAACCACTGAGATATTTAATGGTATTCTTAGAAAGATAAAAGGGGAAGGCGGCATAGACTTCACCTATATCAGAAATATAATGCTAATATTACTAGCTATATATTTAGTTAGTTCACTGTTTTCATATATACAAGGATGGGTTATGTCAAATGTATCTATGAAAGTAAGCTACAATCTCAGAAAAGAACTTTCTGAAAAGATTAACAGAATGCCTCTAAAGTATTTTGACGGCACTAATCATGGTGAAGTATTATCCCGTATAACCAATGATGTGGATACATTGAGCCAAACACTTAATCAAAGTTTAAGCCAGATCATTACGTCAGTGACCACCTTGGTAGGAGTTTTTGTAATGATGCTGACAATAAGCTGGCAGCTGACGCTTGTAACAGGTTTAATACTTCCCTTATCAATGGTGCTGATAATGACTATTGCAAAAAAATCACAGAAGTATTTTAAGCAGCAGCAGGATTACTTAGGGCATGTAAACGGCCATGTGGAAGAAATGTACGGCGGACATCTGGTAGTAAAAGCTTTCAACGGTGAAAAGAAGAGCATTGAAAAGTTTGATGAACTGAATGGAAAACTATATGCAACAGCGTGGAAATCACAATTTTTAACAAGTATTATGATGCCTCTTATGAATTTTGTTGGGAACCTAGGCTATGTAGCAATATGTATTTTAGGCGGATATATGGCTGCAAAGGGAAGAATCCCTGTAGGTGATATTCAAGCCTTCATACAATATGTTCGACAATTTACACAGCCTATTTCACAAATTGCCAATATATCAAACGTACTTCAGCAAACTGCTGCTTCTGCAGAGCGTGTATTTGAGTTCCTGGCAGAAGAGGAAGAGGTTCCTGAGGCAGCTAACCCTGTTAAACTTGAAAATGTTAACGGTAATGTAGAATTCAAGAATGTTCACTTTGGTTACAATCCGGATACCATCATAGTAAATGACTTCTCTGCAAAAGTTCGTTCAGGTCAAAGAGTTGCTATAGTTGGTCCGACCGGAGCAGGTAAGACTACTATGGTTAAGCTGCTGATGCGTTTTTATGATGTAAATGAAGGGGCTATATTGATTGATGGATATGACATAAGAGAATTTACACGCGGAGATCTCCGCTCAATGTTTGGTATGGTACTACAGGATACTTGGTTATATAATGCCACAATTATGGAAAACATCCGATATGGCAGACTTGATGCTACTGATGAAGAGGTTATAAAGGCAGCTAAGGCGGCCCATGTTGATAGTTTTGTACACACACTTCCGGGCGGGTATAATATGGTGCTCAATGAAGATGCAACCAATATATCTCAAGGGCAGAAACAGTTGTTAACCATCGCAAGAGCAATTTTAGCTGATCCTAAGATACTGATTCTCGACGAAGCAACTAGCTCTGTGGATACCCGTACAGAAGTACAAATTCAGAAGGCAATGAACAACTTAATGAAGAATAGAACCAGCTTTATCATAGCTCACAGACTGTCAACCATAAGAGATGCAGACTTAATACTGGTAATGCAGCATGGAGATATAGTAGAACAAGGTAATCATGAGGAGCTTCTGGCAAAGGGCGGCGTTTATGCAAGCCTCTATAACAGCCAGTTTGAAACAGCAAGCTAATAGCAAGGGGACGTATTGTTTACCACCAATAGGCGGAAATAATACATCCCCTTTGCTTTTTATTATTCTTCTTCGTACTGGTAGCGCTTAGTTTGGAGGGTTTGACTTTCTAAGGTTTTCACTCCTTGACTGTTTGCTTTGTTACTGCTTGGCGCTTTGTTTGACATCTGATTCTTAACTTTATTTTTATTTTTTGTCATAACCACATCTCCTCGTATTCAAAATCTATATCAGTAACAAATATAGTTTCTGCTGAAAACGTTGATGTATGTATGACTTTAATCTTTAAAAAACTAGAAATATATGTGAAATTTTCTTTATAATTTTAGTTATATTTTATTACTACCATTCGCCTGGATATGCCACCACGTGAAGGGTGACAGTTCTTCGACCCCACTTATAGCATTCTGCATTTGAATTTAAGAACAGGTCTATCTTGTAGCCTTTAATTGCACCACCGGTATCGGAAGCGATAGCATAGCCATAACCGGGTATGTATACTTTAGTACCTAGGGGGATAACACTGGGATCTACTGCAATAGTGCTTAGGCCATCAGGATCTCTTACAGGTTTTAGCCCCATAGCCGTTATTGTGTGACCGGCATAAGCCGTTGCCACCATAGTATATGTAGCTTTATATGTAGTATTTCCGCCAGCATTATTTTCTGCATTTTTACTGTTAAGTATCATTATTGTCAGTTTCTCATTTCCTGTTGATAAATATTCTTCAGCCTTCTTTTTCACTGAAGCTGTACTTATTTGAGGGATTAAGGACTTTAAAGTGGAAATGGCACCTTTCATGCCTTCAATACTTGAGCCTTGAGAGTCAATTACTGATATAGAGTGAGCTATAAGTTTGTTTTCATTTTCTTCAATCATTGCAGCTGCAAGCTTTTTTTCTTCATCCAGCTGAACAATCAACTTTTCCAAGCTAGCTTTTTTATCATTCAAATTCTGTAGATTAGATACGTTAGTATTTTTTAGGTCTATGAGCTGCTGACGCTTTTGGTCCAGACTTGCCAAGTTATTATTTAATTCTTCTTTCTTTGCTCCTAAATTTTCAAGTAATTCTCTATCCATGGCTGCAATTCTTTCAGTTGCCTCAACTTTTTCATATAGGTCAGAAAAGTTTTTAGATGTCAGAAGTAAAGAAAGATAGCTTTTATTGTAGGAATTTTTGTACATAGCCCTAAGGCGTTTATCGGCGATTTCTTGACTTTCCTGTATCTCTTTCTCCAATAGACTCAGCTCTTTTTCTAAAACTTCAATTTGCTTTACATTTTCTTCTATAGATACAATGTTTTCACTTATAACCTCATTTAGATCGTCTATAGCTTTATTTAAACTTGATATTTCAACATTCATGTCAAGTATTTTAGTACTTAGCTGGTTAAATTTAGCTTTGCTTTCCTTGATGGCATCTTGGGGAGAGTATATGGCATAGGTTATATAGCTTGTACTAAACAATAAAACTATTGACATTGACAGGGCTAACAGTTTTTTATGCAACAAGCTGCACCTCCTTAGCAGATAAGGTAAAAGTTCATTAGTATTTACAATACAATTAGTATTATAACACAGCAGTAAAATGAATTACTAGGTTGAAAGGGAAGTTCATGGTAAAAATTGTAAGATAAAATTTGATAAATTTTTACACATTACAAAAAAATATACACCTAATATGTTATCCTTCATATTAGGCGTACACTTTAATTGTTTCTGCTTTAGGCCTAGGCCCTATACAGCATCCAGCGGTCATCATCGTGATAATATCGTATATCCCAGGTGCGCTTTATATTCTCTAATTTAACCAAGCATGTAAACATAGTTGTTTTTTCACCCTTAATTATCTCATTATCACGTCTAATTATTCTCTCAACTTGGTATTGAGAGGGACCTTCAATACCATCGTTAATGAAGATTCTTTCCGGAATCGGAAGTCCAGCAGAATCTTTTCTTGTTAATACTATTATTTCTAATAGTTCATCTTCCATAGTATACTCTCCTTAATATAAGTACAAATTTATAAACTTACTTGACCTATGCCCTAGGGCTAGAATATAGTATAATATCTTTTATGAGACTATTATAAAGCATTCTACATCAGGAGGGAATAGTCTCTTTAACTTTGTGACTAAGGAGAACGCATCAATGTTAATAATATTATCATCGGCGAAAACAGTTAATTTTGATAGGAAATAAGAAAGTAGCTTTTTACGGCATTGTTTTTCAGGCTCTAAAGGCTGAAGATTTTGATTCCGAAGACATAGAATTTGCTCAAAAAAGCTTAAGAATCCTTTCTGGATTATATGGTATACTTAGACCAACTGATTTTATTCAGCCCTATCCATTGGAGATGGGGCAGAAGCTTGAAAATCAAAAGGGAAGTAATCTATATAGCTTTTGGCAGGATATCTCTATCCCGCCTTTTGCTAAGATTTAGCCTTAATCCTGGATCTGCCGAGTAAGGTAAGTAGTCCTGCTGCAAGAGTTACTGATACGCCTATTAAAACTTTTTTCCCCATGATCTAAGACCCCTTTCGATTTATGATATTTTAATTATTGACAGATTTAATTTCATTCAAACCTATAATTATAAAAAATATGGTGACAGAGGGAGATTTTTCTTAACAGGAAAGTATGAAGAATTAACTCTGCTATATGGAGGTATATATGTCGATTCGAGAAGAAGATTTTATATATGAAAAAAATGCTTTGAAAAATACAGGTCAGTGGCTGGATAAGGAAATTGAAAATAAAGAGAGATACTACTCAAGGCTGGAAAGCAAGGTAGCTGAGTTAAAAAAGCAATCAAGAGGCTCCTATAATCATGAATTAGAGACAGCAATTAATCTGCAGAATATAAGCAGTAAAATCTTGAATGACTATAAAGAAGTAAGAAAACAACCTTATTTTGCCAGAATTGATTTTGAAGAAGCCAGAGGGACTTTAGACAGTTTTTACATAGGGAAGCTTGGCCTAATGGATGAGGAGTCAGGAGAGGAAAAGGTGGTGGACTGGAGGGCACCTATTGCAGATTTATACTACAGCGGTACCTCAGGAAGAATTTCCTATGAGGCACCTATGGGTGTTATAGAGGGAGAGCTGCTTCTCAAGAGAAAGCTGCTGATAAGAGATGGAGAGCTGATTAATGTCTTTGATGAAGGTATCGATCAAATAATATTAAAGTCTAAGGATGGAGGTAATGAAGAAGGCCTAACTGACGAGTTCCTGAGGATAAATCTTGAAGAGGCTGTTAAGGGAAAACTTAAGGACATAGTAGCTACTATACAAAAGGAGCAAAATGAAATTATCCGAGCGGAAAAGAGTAAGGTCATAATAGTGCAGGGATCTGCAGGTTCAGGAAAAACAACAGTGGCTCTGCACAGGTTAGCATATTTGCTATATAAGCATAGGCAGAGAATGATAGGAAGCGATGTATTTGTAGTTGCTCCTAATAGATTATTTCTCGACTATATTTCAGATATATTGCCAAACTTGGGAGTTGAAGATGTAAAGCAGAGTACTTTTGAAGAGTTTGCCCTGGAAACTCTGGGCATACCGTATAAGATATATTCAAAGGATAAGAAACTTGCTGATATTATTGAGAGTTCACAAGATGAGAGGGCAAAATATATTACAAACAGCAGCAAAATTAAAGGAACCATGGTGTATAAAACCATAATTGACAGGTATGCGAAATATATAGAAGCCACAGGAATGGATTATGAGGATATTGTTGTAGAGGGACACACCATTTTCCGTGGCAGAGAAGTAAAGAGATTATATGTAAAAGACTTATCTCATACACCCATCAGTAAAAGAAAGCAAGAGATAAAGAAATACCTGGTTAACAGGCTGGAGGATAGACTTGCCACTATAAGTGCAGATATTGAAGCGGAATATGGAAGGCAGATAGCTGCTGCAAGAAATTCCATGGAAGATAGCAGTGAGAGAAGGGCTATACTTTCCAATTTATATAATGAGAGAGACAATAAAAAGCAAGGGCTGAGGGAAGCCGCCAAGGAAGCCATTAATAATTACATTACAAACTGGCAAAAGGATGATATAGTTAAGCTGTATTTAATGTTGTTTAATGATGAAAATATATTCCAGATAATGACGGATGACAAAATTCCCGAGAAGCTTGCTAAGTTTATGGTTGATGAGATAAATGAAAACTTTAATAATGGAAGAATTGACAGTGATGACTTAGCTGCAATGCTATATCTGCATTTTAAAATAAATGGTATAGATGAAAAGTATAAGTTTCAGCATATTGTTATCGATGAAGCACAGGACTACAGCATGTTTGAACTTTATGTGCTAAAACAGTTAGCATATAACTCCTCGCTGACAATTGTGGGAGATACCGGTCAAAGCATTTACTATTATAAAGGAATTGATGACTGGCAGAGGCTTATTAAGGATGTATATGAGGAGGATATTTATTATACTCCTTTGACACAAAGCTATAGGTCTACTGTGGAAATTGTCAACTTTGCCAACAATGTGCTTAGAAAGCAAAAGAACAGCTTAGAACCTGCTAAACCGGTATTGAGGCATGGTAAAGAGCCTGAATTAGTAGAGTATAAGGACAATAAGAACCTGGTTGAAATCATTGATAGAATAGTAGAGGAAGCAGAGCAGGCAGGGAAGAAAAACGTAACGATAATCTGTAAGACCTATCAGCAGTGCAGTGAGCTTAAAAAGGTTTTGAGAAAGAGTAAGCAAAAGTGGAAATTAATCAGTGATTCCGACAAGAAGATAGACTTGGATAAAATAATAATACCTTCCTATATGACAAAGGGGCTGGAATTTGACTGCAGCATAGTTTTTGATTGTGATAGCTTTAATTACGGGGATACAGAGCTAGACAAAAGATTATTATATGTAGTTTTAACCAGAGCGCTCCATATGGAATATATATTATATAAGGGTGGGCCATCAGAGTTGCTGAAATAGCTATAAATGAATTTTTAATAAACAAGACTGAAGAGGAATGTTATATACATACCCTGCAGTCTTGCTTTTGATAGCTTAAAATGGATTAATAGGCTATAACTGCTTACTTTCCTATAATGCAGCCTTCTGAGACTGAAAGGCCCAAAAGATGGCAGCCCATTTGTTTTCCTGTTGAAAATGTACTAATAAACCGCCATCCTGCCAGGTTGTATTTGTTATAGCATGGATTTAATAATACTATACTACGTAAGCTCATGAAAGGTGATGTTAAAAAATACCTTTATAATAGTTAATAATTGTGGTTTAATAGAAGATGAGCCTATGAAGACTATTTGGTAGAGGAGAATGACAATGGCAGATAGCTACATATTATTTATAAAAGCACTATTCATAGGACTGGCAACAGGCATTATAATATCGATTCCAATCGGTCCGGCGGGAATAGAGTCTGTAAGATGGACTATAACCAAGGGATTTAGGAGAGGAATTCTTGTTGCAATGGGGTCAGTCATGGTAGACGTGCTAGATGCTGTACTGATTAATTTTGGTTTACTAAGCTGGATTGAATCAAATAAATTAATGGAAGCCCTATTTTGGACGGTTTCCGGTATAGTTACCTTCTTTATTGGGTTAAGAGCAGTAAAAAGCGGTAAGAGCTATGACCTCAATGAAGAGGAAAAGCTCTTGGAAAAGAAGGGAATTACTGCGCACCCAGTTTTTACAGGATTTATTATAACCTTGACTTATCCTATGACACATTTTTCCTGGCTGACTTTTAGTACTACCTTTATAAGGTACTGGCGTAATCTTGGGGTAATTCCTTATGCAACCTTTGTGACTTCAATGTTGTCAGGCATACTTACAGGTCTTACAGGTATTAATTATTTGGCATCTAAAGGAAGAAAGGTGATAAAAGTAAAGGAAACAGGAAAGTTTACCAATCTACTTGCTCATGGTATAGCTCTGCTGGGAGTAGGCTTCTTTATCTTTGGACTAATAAAACTGTATCCGCATTTTCAATGAATATTTAATTAATTTTTAGCCTTATATTTTAAATCTATAACCGGCACCCCAAACTGTTTCTATAAATTGTGGATTTGAAGGTGTGGATTCCAGCTTATCACGGAGCCTGGCTATGTGCACGGTTACTGTGGAAATATCACCCAAAGCATCCAACCCCCAGATTCTTTCAAACAATTCCTCTCTGCCGAAGACCCTGTTGGGATTTTGAGCTAATAGCAGCAAAAGCTCAAATTCTTTTTGAGCCAAAAATATTTCTTTGCCATTTAGAAATACTCTTCGGGAATCCTTTTGTATTTCTAATCCGCGGATGGTGATTATATTTGACGGGGTCTTACCACCAAATTTGTTTCTTAATCTTTCATAGTTTTGTATGTGTGAGTTCACTCTTGCAACCAGTTCTCCGAAACTGAAAGGCTTAGTGATGTAGTCATCGGCTCCTAGGCCAAGCCCCATAATTTTATCTGCTTCTTCCTTCCTTGCAGAAACCAACAATACGGGAATAGCTTTTTCATCCCTGATAATTCTTAATATATCAAAACCATCTAAATGGGGCAGCATAAGGTCTAAAATTAATAAATCATACTGATTTTCCTTTAAAGAATTTAGCCCCGAAATACCATCTGTACTAAGAGTAACCTCATACCCAGCCATTTCAAGATAGTCTTTCTGAAGTTTTGCTATGCTTAAATCATCCTCTATAATTAGAATTTTTTTCATAGGGGTGTTATTTCACTCCTTCCATTTTGGCAAGAGATATTATAATGCTTGTACCATCATTACCATGGCTAATAGCCCATATTTTACCCTGATGGCCTTCAACAATTTGCTTAGCAATTGCAAGGCCTAGACCACTGCCGTCTGTACCGGTACGGGCCTTATTTGCTCTATAAAACCTGTCAAATATCTGATTTACTTCGTCTTTGCTTATACCGGAGCCATTATCCCTTATTTCAGCAAGTATACTGGAATTAGTTTCTCTCAAAATTATTTTTATCTGGCCCTTTTCTTTATTCATATATTTACGAGAGTTATCAATTATATTAGTTATAACACGTCTCATTCTTTCTCTATCTATAAGTACAAACTTTGAATTTGTAAGATTGTTTTCCAGAGTTATTTCTATACCGGATCTTCTTAATTCCTCAGCACAATCAGATATACAGTATTCAAAGTACTGGATGATATTTGTGCTTTCAAAATTAAAAGGGAGCTGATGGAGATCCAGCTTCGAATATAAGAGCAAATCATCAATCATGAGATCTACTTGACTGGCTTTAGAATAAATGGTTTTTAAATATTCATTTATCTTTTCCGGAGTAGCGGCTACACCGTCCAAAATACCCTCCACATACCCCTTAATTGATGTTATAGGTGTCTTTAGATCATGAGAGATACTGGATACTAACATTTTACGGTTGTCATCATAGAGCATTTTCTCATGGACCGAATCCTTAAGCTGCAAACGCATTTGCTCAAAATCCTTACATAGTTCCTTAATTTCTTCATCTCCATCTTCAATAACCTCATAGTTTAAGTTTCCGCTGCTTATCTCTGAGGCTGCTTTTTTTAGAAGCGTTACGGGTTTTAATATTCTTTTGGACATTAAGTAGGACATAAATATATTTATTGAAATAAAGGATAAGACAAATACTCCTCCAACCAAAAGGATAAAATTAAACAAGAAATCAGACTTTTCATTTATTGGAGCTAATAAGATTATTTTTCCTGTGGTGCCGTCTTTAAACTTATGCTCAATAACTTGGATAAATTGAGATCTGCCCTTAATTTTTATTGACTTGCTTAAAAAGCCTGATTTTGATGCTTCCAAACACTTTTCTAAATCAATTTTGGTAATATTACCGCTTGAAAATACAAGACTATCATTCTGAGTTACAATAAACTCTCCCTGTATTGGAGATAACCTTTGAAGCAAAAATTCCTTATACTCATTGTATTCAATAATGTTGATCTTTTGCTTTGCTATACCACTGCTTATGTGAAGAAGTTCTGTTTTCACAGATACAAGTTCTTTGAAATTCTCATAATTTATATCCCGTTTAAAAGCTAAAGATGTAATATTTATTACTGCAATAGCAATTACAAAGCTTATGAAAAGTGGGATGATAATAGTAAGAGTATTAGAATAAATCAAACGTCTTTTTATATTCATTATTTCACCTTAAAAGTCTCTTTTATCAAATAAACTATAGCTTCCTGTAAATAAAATTATAACATAACTGCACATTAACACAAATGTACGGATTATCTTTCCAAGTGGGAAAATATCCATAATCCACAGGTTATACCAATCCAGCATAGAAGTGAGAAATAATCCTGAATATTGATAAAAAATAATTTCTGAGACCTTAAAACCTATAAAGACAATTATAGATAGAAAAAATACGCCGGTACCACTTTTTAATATGTTAGTAAAGAATATAATCATGATTGATAATACAAGCATTGGCAACAGGGTGACTATGTAAGAAATTAGTACCCTATATAAACCTAAAAGTGTAAAAGAATTTCTATTAAATATTAGTCCAACTAATAATGAGAGAATCATAACAAGCAGCAAATTGGCCAGGACAAAACACATTATTGCACATATTTTTGCAAGGAGTAATTTTAATCTTGTAACTGGTCTTGTTAAAGAAATTTTCATGGTGTTGTGAGAAAATTCACCGGAGAAACTGTCTATGGTTACAAGTGCTGTAAAAAGGGGGAGTATCGAAACCACCGTGACTGATAGCACAAGTATTGGAAACTCCATACTTCCCACAGATCTCAAACCTACTCCGGATTGTAGGACAGTCATGGTTAATTGAACCAGTATTATTACTATAACGGATAATACTGCGGATACTGTAACCTTTTTCTTTTTATATAGTTTTTCTATTTCATTAATCAAAGCTGGCTTAAATCCTCCCATTTCTCTCTACCTCGCTAACAAAGTAATTTTCAAGAGTGGCATAGCTAGTCAGTATGTTTTCTGTGGTATCTACATTAAGCAATCTTCCGTTATATATAACCCCAATACGGTTACAGGTAAGCTCCACATCATGAATTAGATGACTGGATATAAAGAAGGTTGTTTTTTCAGTTTGGGCTAAATCCTTAATAAGATTTCGCATTGCTATCATGCCTTCTACATCCAATCCGTTTAAAGGCTCGTCCAATATAACTACTTCCGGTTTTGATAGTATAGCCGCAGCAATACCGAGCCTCTGACGCATTCCAAGTGAGAACTTCCTAGGTTTTTCATTTTTAAATTTCAATAATCCAGTTAGGTGTAAGACTTCATTTATCCTATTATCATCTATATATGTATAGTATCTGGATAATTGCTTCAGATTTTCATAGGCTGTGAGATATTGGTGAGTTTCAACTGTCTCTATGATGCAGCCTACCCTTGCCATGCCCTTTTCAAATTCGTCAGCTATGTCATAGCCCATTATTCTAACGCTGCCGCTATCTGGCTTTACTAGACCGGTCATAATTTTCATGGCAGTAGTTTTACCGGCACCGTTAGGACCTAGAAAACCAAAGATATCACCTTTATAGATATCTAGATTAATATCTTTTATACCTCTTCCGTTTTTATATATCTTAGTTAAATTAGTAATTTCAATTACCTTTTCCATATAAGCCTCCTAATAAATCCAATCAATTATTATGATAAAGTCAGTGTATAATATAAGGAAATTCCGTATTAAAGCAATTTCCTAAATGAGTAATGAGCAGTGAGGAATGAGTAATTTTAGCAGAAATTCAGCTCCGCTGAATTTCATCCTTAATTACTCATTACTCTCTACTCATTGAAAGAAAGTGCTTCGCACTTTGTTTCTGTTACGTATTAGTTTTATACGTTGATAGTTACTTATTCAAATATCTTATAAAATGATCCATCATAATTAAAGCTTGTAGCATAAGCCTTTTGATGATAGAAATGTACGGCAGATGAAGGATAATCAAATCTAATATCTCCTAACACTGAGGTCTTATCTGAATCTGATGCATATACTGTTGCAGAGTATCCAGGTTCCATAATTTCGCCAACAAAGTGAAAATTCTGGGACTCCTTAGCATAGTCTTCAAATCCAGCCATAAATTCTTCATCATAGTTTCCTATAATAGTGTTGCCTTCTATCTTCTCTATGGTTAAAATTCTTTCTCCAACTTTAACGAACTGGTTGTCTTTTTCGATAACAATATCGTTCTTAAACTTACCTATATATAATTTTGTATTAATGTTATTTTCTTTTGGCTGAGAAGTAGATTCAACTACTTTCTTTCCAGTCAAATCCGGTTTTGTAACATGAGCACTATTAATCTCACTAATTTTAACCAAAACTTCTAGAGTTATATCATGGTCTGCATTTTTATCATCTTTACCTGAAAGAGTTGCTGTGGCAAAGGCACTTGAGATTAATCCATCCTTGCTTACCTGCATCTTGCCAGAAGCTTCTTTTACAAAGATATCCTTAATAAGATTCGGCATAGTTTTGGTGGAACTATCATTGTTAGTGGTATACCTAAGCTGATAGGATTGTTTAAACGCAAAAGAGGTTACCGCGTTAACTAAAGCCGGTATTTGTGACTCCTTCAAAGAACCGGATATTTCCTTGCTGCCATCTGTATTGTCATCAACTGCAACATAGTCCTTAAGATTACCTACAAGTGCATCAATTATCCTCTCAATATCAGCAGTAACGCTTTCTTTAAAGGGGTCAGGTGATACTACAGTATTTTCATAGTCAATTAAATTGAGCACATTATAGGTATCCTCATTTTCATCGTAGTAAATACTGGTCTTTTTGTCTACATAGCTGTAGCTAGTTCTTTTAATACCATCAAAGTCAACAGATAATACAGTATTTTCTTTAGCTTGTTTTTCAAGGTCTACTTTTAGGACAGCATTTTCAGAACTCAATGTAACTCCATTGTCTTTTAATTCATAGGAAACATCAGCAGTGTAGCTGGATAAGGTCTCACTTAAACTTCTTGAAGTATATTTAATGGCATCCTTCAATTGATCGTAGCCACTTTTGGTGGTTACCTCAGCAAAGGCTGTGGTAACAAATAAAGTAGAGCCCAATGCAAAGCTTAAAAGCATAGCTGTTTTCTTCTTAATCCTCAATTTATAACATCCTCTCATAATTTCTTTGGAAAGCTTCCCATACTAGTATTTTAACAGATATTCCTTGATTATGACTAAACTAAATATTAAGAAAATATTAACTTTGATCATTAGTTACCGCCATTTTTACATTAGTATAGAACATTATATGAATTATGGTCTTAGAAGTTCTTAAGTTGAAACTTATTATAAAATTATGCAAGACAAACATATGCAAGCGATTGCGAAAAATGAGATGAAATAATGATTTTTTGGATGAGCAGGATAGAAAAAGTAATATATTTAGAACTATAAAGATAAAGAAGTGATAAAAAAGCTTAAAAATATAAAAAAATGTCAACAATAATATGGAAAACACTGTTGAATAGGTTTACAAATAATGTTATAATAACTTTGTGCAATCGTTTGCCATACCAAAACAAGCAAACGATTGCGTAATTTAAGAGAGGTGGTGTAGTATGAAAAAACTAAAAAGTAAGATTAGCTTAATAGTATCTTTCTTATTATTATTCAGTCTGTTGCCAAGCTTTTCGTTGACGACAAAAGCAGAAGGTATTATAGCAATAGACGGTATCAGGGATGCCAGATGGAGTGCTTTAGATCCGCTAGCTTCATCGGATACTGCTGGTTGGCAAGGCTTTGACATTGGAAACTTTTATCTGACCAATGACAGAAACAACCTATACTTCTGGGTGGATGCCATTAATGTACCAAACTGGGGGGATAATGGACAACTTATTGACATCGCATTAAACGTCAATGGAGTGGATTCAGGTTATGATGGGAATCCATGGGCCTTACAATATAATTTTAGCGGAACAGATGTTAAGCCCAATATCCATATAATGTTTAGGGTTAAGGGGGATAATGAGATAAATTGGGTTTCTGTATATAAGGTAGTAAAGGGTACCCCTGCTGAGGTTTTGAACTTCAATGATCTGCAAGGCGCAGCTTTTGCGGTTAACAGAGAAAATGGATTTGAGGGTAGCATACCTTTAAATGTTCTAGGCCTTAACTATAACGATATTGTAAAGGGAATAGTAGTACTAAGTGGTAATAACGAGGCAGAACATGGTGCCTTTGATGTAAGTCCTGCAGCTACAGGTAATAATCTGGCTGACAGCTGGAATGAATCAGCAGGACCTGACGTACAATCCATATATAGTGATGCCTATACGATAAGCTCTGGACCTAAGTTAAATATAGTTATTGATGGACAGAAGGATGGACTGTGGAATGCGTTAACTCCCATAGGTATATCGTCCGGTGGTGGATGGCAAGGATTTGACATTGATAATTTCTATCTTGTTAATGATTATGAAAACCTATACTTCTGGGTAGATGCGGTAAATGTACCAAACTGGGGAGATAATGGTCAACTAATTGACATAGCATTGAATGTCAATGAAGTGGATTCGAGTTATGATGGAAATCCATGGGCTTCACAATATAATTATAGCGGAACAGATGTTAAGCCCAATATACACATAATGTTTAGAGTTAAGGGAGATAACCAGATAAATTGGGTATCTGTATATAAGGCTGAAGACGGTACCCATAAGGAGATATTGAATTTCAACGATTTACAGGGGGCAGCCTTCGCTGTAGATAGAACAATTGGTTTTGAAGGAAGAATCCCTTTAGATTTGTTAGGACTAAAACCTGGTGACAAAGTAAAAGGTATTGTTGTACTAAGTGGCAATAACAGTGCTGAACATGGGGCTTTTGATGTGATTCCTAAGACTGATGATAATGCAATAGCTGCTAACTGGAATGAATTGGGAAATCCCAATGTTCAATCAACTTACAGCAGCGTGTATACCTTAACAGAACCAAGCGACACCATAGAACCAATGCTAAATATCCAAGCTCCACAACAGCTTCCAATGGGAGGTAGAATACTTCTGAAAGCAATCTATACTGATGAACATGCAGTTCAGACAGAAGTGGAAGCAACTTGGTCTGTTTTAGAAACGGATAAAAAAGTTTCTATAGAGGGAAATGAACTGGTGGCTGCAGAAGATGCTGTGGATAAAACAACAGTAACTGTGCAGGCTTCCTATAATGGTAAAACGGCAACTAAGATAATAGAAATAGTTCAAATGTATTCCTTCACTATTAATTACTATAGGTATGACGGAAAAGCTTTCTCAGATTGGGGGCTGTGGCTGTGGGAAGACGGCCGTAACGGTGCCTTATATACCTTTACCGAAGAGACAGAAGAGGGGTTTGCTAGGGCCACATTTACATTTCCATTTAAAAAACTAAACTTTATAACAAGAGCAAAATCAGATTGGAGTGCTGGCCAGGAAGGCGGAGACCGCTTTGTGGAAATCACCACTGGAACATCCACTGAAATATGGTTACGGCAAGGGGATGTAAAGGTATACTATAGTCCTATAGATATATCAGCAAGAGTGATGTCAGCAATGGCTGATAGCTTGACAGATATCTATGCTGTTACATCCGGATCTATAGCTGACTCAGATGTTGCTACTTTCCAATTGATAGACGTAGAAGAGGGAGCAACTATTCCTGTAAATGCGATTAAGCTAGGGGACAATAAAGTTAAATTATCCTTGCAAGAAGGATCAATTGATGTAACAAAACAATATGAGGTAAAAAGTCAGGCTTACGCTGCAGGTAAAGTTACAATGAGAAAAATATTAGATAATCCTAAGTATTATTACTCTGGTGATGACTTAGGAGTAACCTATACTCCTGCCGGCAGTATATTTAAACTTTGGGCTCCTACAGCAAAAAGCGTTAGTCTGGCTACTTATGATTCTGAAGGAGTATATAATGAATCCGGTAAGGTAGTGGATCACACTGGAGGATCAGAAACAGCCCTGGTACGAGGTGACAATGGAGTATGGTCCCTGGAAGTTAAAGGCGACCTTGCTGGAAAGTACTACATGTACAAGGTTGAATTTGCAGACGGCAAAGTTAATTATGCTGTTGACCCATATGCTAAAGCAGTTTCAGCCAATGGCCAGAGGGGAGTCATAATAGATCTTTCTAAGACAAATCCGGAAAACTTTGATCCTAACGATAGGCCAACAATGATTAAACCTACCGATGCCATAATTTATGAAATGCATGTAAGAGATTTTTCAATAGATCCTAACTCTGGAATTGATAATAAAGGTAGGTTTAAAGCCTTTACAGAAAGTGGTACGACACTAGAAGGAGATGAATCCATAAAAACAGGAATAGATCATCTTAAGGAATTGGGAATCACTCATGTACACTTATTACCTTCATATGATTATGCTACGGTTAACGAAAAATCATCAGATCCACAATATAACTGGGGATATGATCCTCAAAACTATAATGTTCCTGAAGGCTCATATTCAAGCGATGCAGATGATG
This sequence comes from Clostridium thermarum, assembly GCF_006351925.1. Lineage (NCBI taxonomy): Bacteria > Bacillati > Bacillota > Clostridia > Eubacteriales > Clostridiaceae > Clostridium > Clostridium thermarum. Next base: position 715,542 of record NZ_CP040924.1, read on the forward strand.
CAGCGGTAAGAGTGACAGAGTTTAAGGAAATGGTACAGGCTCTTCATGATAAGGGTATAAGTGTTGTTATGGATGTAGTATATAATCACACTTATTCAACTGGAAACTCTTCTTTTGATCTAATTGTTCCGGGATACTATTATCGTACTGATGACTTTGGCGGTTATACCAATGGTTCAGGTGTTGGTAATGAAGTAGCGAGTGAAAGACCCATGGTTAGAAAGTTCATCAAGGATTCTGTTAAGTATTGGACTGATGAATATGGGGTGGATGGCTTCAGATTTGACCTAATGGGGTTAATAGATACAACTACTATGACTCAGATTGTTGATGAACTAAGAAATGAAATAAATCCTTCCGTTCTGATTTATGGGGAACCATGGACAGGTGGATCCTCACCGCTCACTGAACAAACTTTGAAAGGAAGTCAAAAAGATAAGGGCTTTGCGGTATTCAATGATAATATCAGAGGTGCCATTAAAGGCGGAAGTGATGATGCCACCAAAGGATTTGCCAGTGGTGAACCTGGAAAAGAAGCTGATATAGTTAAGGGCATTAGGGGGGCCATTGATGACTTTACAAATTCGCCCACTGAAACTATTAACTATGTAACAGCACATGATAATTTAAATCTTTGGGATAAATTTATCACAGCCGGGGGCCTAGCACAAGAAGTTGGTTTCCTCAATATTAAAGATGGTAAATTAGTTGATGGCGGTTCTGTAGAAGATGCTGTGAATAATGCAGATCCTTATAAACATATAGATTTAAATAATGTTTTAGATAATGAAACTGTTAAGAGAACGCTTTTAGCTAATGGCATAGTGTTTACTTCACAAGGTATACCATTTATACAAGCTGGAGATGAGTTCTTAAGAACAAAATACGGTGATCATAACAGTTACAAGAGCCCAGATGCTATCAATATGATACGATGGCAGAATAAGGCTGACTTTAAACCTGTATTTGACTATTATCAAGGGTTGATTGAACTTAGAAAATCACATCCGGCTCTCAGAATGGATACGAAGGAAGCCATAAACAGTAATTTAGTAGTATTAAAGCAAGATGGCAATGTTGTGGTATTCCAGCTAAAGAACTACGCCAATGGTGATGACTGGAAAAATATTGTGGTTATATACAACGGAAATAAATCAGTAACAAGTATGGATCTACCTTTTAGCAGTACATGGAAGGTTGTTGTTGACCATAGTAAGGCAGGGACACAAGTAATCAGAGAAGTAAAGGGTAATAGAGTTTCTGTTGAAGGTTTATCCATGATGGTGCTCTATGATGAAGCATCAGAGACCTATACACCAACAGCAACAACCATTGAGTTGTCAAAAGCCTTTATTGGATTGGAGAAAGGGACATCAACTTATGTTACAGCTGTTGTAAGAGATCAAAAGGGCAAAATAATGCCTAATGCACAAGTGCAATGGTCTTCTAGTGCAGATGAAATCGTAACTGTTGATCAAAAGGGCAAAATAACTGCTAAACAGCTAGATGGAACTGCAGAAATCAAAGTTCAATGCGGAAGTGCTGAAAGCACAATGAGAGTTTCTGTAGCTAATTTAGTTCCAACATCAATAACAATAAGTGGTTCCAATATAGTCTATGCAACAAGAAGTACAACTCTTACAGCTTTGGTTAAAGATCAATTTGAACAGCCGATGACAGGCAGATCTGTAACATGGACCTCATCTGATTTAAGTAAAGCAGTGGTAAACGAAAATGGAGAGGTTACAGGAATTGCTGCTGGTACAGTGACAATAACAGCTCAAGCCGGTAATGCTAGATCAACTATAGTAATAACAGTTAAGCCAAATGTCAAGAGATATGTATACTTCAGGTATATAAGACCTAATAACGATTATGACGGCTGGAATATTTGGGTGTGGAACACCGGCGTCAGGAACGATATGATCGAATTTGAATCTGTGACTGAAGAAGGTGCTTTTGCAAAAATTGAAATTGCTCCTGAAACAACTTGGATTGGATTTGTACTGAGAAAAGGTCTAAATTGGGAACAAAAAGATACAATCGATTACGACAGAAAGATCATAACAGATTTGAATAGCACTATAATTAAGGCTACTGTAACCACTGGGGTCGGAGAATTCTTCACAACACCGGCAGTATCAGGACCTGTCCTGGACAACGGTAAGCTGACCTTCTACTACAGGGATGCGGCCTTATTTGCAGAAGACAAGATGGAAACCTTGAAAGGGGTTAAGGTTAAAGTTAACGGACAAACTTATGATATGGAGTATAAGAGTTTAGAAGAACTTTATACCTATACCATGAACTTAACTAGAGAAGGTACCTATGAATATACCTTCCTGGTTACTGATGAAAAGGGTAATACCAGAGAAATCACAGATCCTATGAATACAGTTGATGGAGTATCAAAGGTTGTTTATGCAATACCTAAGCTAAATATAAGTGCCACTGTTGCACCTTCGGCTATAGATTATAACCAAAATGCAGTATTGAGTCTAAATGTTACATCAGAAGAAAATGTTAAAATAAGAGAAGCATATTTAGACTTAAGGGAATTGGGCGGAAAAGAAAAGGTAAATGTAGATACAGAACTTATGGCTCAGGCTATAGCGGTTAAAGATTCTATAACAGCTGGCGAAAAGAATATTCCAATAACTATAACAGATGAATTTGGTAATACACATCACTCTGCTGCATCAGTTACGGTAAAGGCTAGACAGTCAGTGGGAAATACAGACTTTGACTGGGATGAAGCTAGAATTTACTTTATGCTGACTGATAGATTCAACAATGGAGATACAAGTAATGATAGTCCCAATGGAGTAGTGTATGATAAGACACATCTTGAAACTTATCATGGAGGGGACTTTAAAGGAATAACTCAAAAACTTGATTACTTAAAGGACCTTGGAATAAATACCATTTGGATAACTCCAATTGTAGACAATATTGACTTTAATCAAGCTGGAAATTGGACAGACAGTGAATTATCAGCTAAAGATAAGCAGCAGTACGGGTATCATGGCTACTGGGCTAAGGATTTCGGAAAAATAGATGAACATCTTGGAAGTTTGGATGACTTTAAGGAACTAATAGATGAGGCCCATAGCAGAGGTATCAAGATAATGCTGGATGTAGTTATTAACCATGCTGGATATGGTATGAGAACTACTGATACGAACACAAATAATTTAGACAATTATCCAACAGATGAAGAAAAGGCTAAGTTTGAGGGGATGTTTAGACCACTTGGCAGCAGTGACCAGGTAACCGGTGACCTATCAGGACTTCCTGACTTTAAGACTGAAGATCCTGATGTAAGAAATAAGTTAATAGAATGGCAAACTGCCTGGATAAATAGGCTAAAGACACAAAAAGGAAATACTATCGACTACTTTAGAGTAGATACTGTAAATAATGTGGAAAATACAACATGGAAAGCTCTTAAGAACGCGGTTACCGCTATTAATCCAGGTTTCAAACTGATTGGTGAAGCTTATAATGCCAACATTAATCAAGATGGAGGCCAATTGCGAAGCGGACAGATGGACTCAATACTGGATTTCTCTTTTAAATGGTCAGCACTGAACTTTGTAAATGGACAAATTGATGGTGTGGAAGACTATATGGAGGAGATCAATGAAAAAATTGATAATACTGCCTCACTGGGCCTATTCTTAAGCAGTCACGATGAGGATGGTTTCTTAACAAGGTTAAGTGGAACAGATGAAGAGAAAATTGCCAAGTTAAAAGCTGCTGTAGCCCTCCAGATGACCGCTAAGGGGCAACCCGTAGTTTATTATGGAGAGGAACTAGGTGCAAGCGGCAGAACTGCAAATAACATGAGCAGCCCTGATGGAAACTTTAGCGAAAATCGTTACGATATGCCTTGGGATAGGTTAAACAATCCTATGTATTCCTCATTGCATAAACACTACAAGACAATGTTAAACATTAGAGCTGGGTACTCAAAAGTATTTGCAAAGGGAACCAGAACTAAGATAGCAGGCGGAGATGCTGAAAAGTATCTTGTATTTGATAGAACTTACGAAGGTAAGTCTCTAGTGGTAGCCATAAATACAGATATTACTTCAAAGAATATCACTGTAACAGTTCCGTTTGCTGCAGGAAGCATAGTGAGAGACCTATACAGTGGAAGAGAATTTACGGTTACTACTGATAAAAAAGTGACATTTACATTACCCGCTATTGCTGATGGCGCTACAGTAATTTTAGCTGAGGCTTCCAAGAATTCTACGCCTGATACACCAGCACCTACAGCTCCATCAGATGCAAGTGTTACAAACAGCGACTCCAGCGTGGTTATCAGTGTTATTAACAGCGTGACAAACAATGGAACTGTAACCGTAGATATAACAAATAATAAAAAGGTGGCTAAGGAAATATTCGATGCTATAAAAGGAACCGAGAAGACCGTAATCTTTAAGCAAAATGGAGTAGAATGGACCTTCAGCGGTAATGATATCACTGGAATAACAAAAGCTATTGACATGTCAGTGACCGTGTCTTCAATTAACAATACTGCTACCGGAAATAAGGCAGATATAGCTAAGGCAGTAAACAATGAAAGCGTACTTGTAATATCCTTTGCTAACAACGGACAGTTACCGGGAAAGGCTAAGGTAAGAATTATGCTTGATGCTGCTTGGCTTGTAAGTAATGATAGAAACAATATCAATATCTACTACTATAATGAAGCTGCTAAGAAGCTTGAAGCAGTAGCTACTGGCCTAAAAGCCGATGGAGAAGGTTATGTGGAGTTTGAAATAAATCATAACAGTGATTATGTGGTATCCTCAAAAAATCTTCTAGATATATCTTCAGAACCAAAGGCACCTACTATAGAAAGAACAGGTGGAGCCAACAGATATGAGACTGCTGTTAAGGTTTCTCAGGCTGGGTGGACAACTTCTGCAAATGTAGTTCTTGCAAGAGGGGATGAATATGCAGATGCATTGACTGCGGCTCCATTTGCTAAACAGTTAAATGCACCGATCCTTCTGACTCCCACCAATACACTTGATGCAAGTGTTAAAGCTGAATTGATTAGATTAGGGGCTAAAAAAGTATATATCATTGGTGGGACAGGAGCTGTATCAGCTGCTGTACAAAATACTATTAAGACCATGGGCATTACAGTAGAGAGAATAGGCGGCAGAGACAGATATGAAACTTCTCTTGCAGTAGCTAATATGATGAAAGTTAAGAATCAAGTATTCCTGGTTACAGGCAGAAACTATGCGGATGCACTTTCAATATCTTCTTATGCGGCAGCTACAGGAAGCCCAATACTTCTTACTGCTGAGAACCAATTAACTGCTGGAGTTTCAAAATTCATAAAGGACAACAATAGCAAAGTTTATGTAATTGGTGGTACCGGAGTAATTTCAGAAACTGCTGTTAAGGGTATAGCAGGAGTAGAAAGAATATCAGGTGTAGACAGATATGCTACAAATTTAGCAGTATTGAAGAGGTTTGCTGACGGATATGATTTCTCAAATATTTACCTTGCTACAGGAAGTAACTATCCTGATGCAATCTGCGGTTCAGCATTGGCTGGCAGCGTAAAAGCACCAGTAATACTTGTAAATAGTAAGGATGTAACTTCTCAGAAGACTTATGTAAAGTCAATAATATCAAAAGTTAGTAAGGTCAAAGTTCTGGGAGGTGAAGGTGTAATAACATCCGGAACTGTAGAAAGCATATTAAAATAATTAATATTAAGCAAAAGGATGTCAATAATTTGACATCCTTTTACCTTTGAAGACTTATATATGGTACGAAAAACACCAAGCCGGAATAAAATAATACAAAGAACAGTTTTTCACAAATTACAGAAGGATAAAAAATAGAACAAAGGGGGAAGAAAAAAATGAGTTGTGGGCATGGAGGACGCTGCTGCCGACGATCTTGCTGTAAAATCGTAAGGAGATCTAGAAGCGGCTCAGGGGCTTTATTACTTTTAATTCTTGGAACATTATTTGCATTAACCAATCCTACAGGTGTTGCCGGAGCATCACAAAATACCAATATAATTAACATTAACTCAGATAGAGATGACTTCGATGATTATGATGATTGTGATTATGAATGTGATTGCCATAGTAAGACCTGCAGATATTAAGTTATACTTTTGAGATAAGCTATAAATAATTAGTAGAGCCCCGGCTTATTTTGTGTAAGCTGGGACCCTATTAATTTATGCTGCTATCTTATTCTTCTTTTTTCTATCTGAGACAATTATAGAAGAACAGGATATCCTCCTGTGATTTTAATACCCTTGGTATTTTAATCTGACTTTTCGATATGCCCTTTTGAACTTTTATCCTCTTCAAAGACTCAAAGGTGCCATAAGGAACAAGACGTACTTCAGCAGAAGCCAGCCTGTTTTTCTGCCTCTGCCTTTCATAGGCTAAATTTGCTTTACATAACTCCCTGTCTAAAAGGCTGCTTATTTCTTTGGTTTTTGGTTGAGATACGGGAGTCTTCGGCTCTATAAAAAATATATATTTCCCGGGTGATACACTGTTATCAGGCAGTACAGTATAATCATTTATACTGCTTCTAAGTTGTCTAAAGGTATTGGTAAGTGCTGATAGTACATGCTCTTCGGTGGTTTTTTCTGATACCATATTTATAAGCTGATTCTTTCTATACATGAATTGAACTTCCGGACAGTTGTTAAAATAGCTGACCACTTTCACCACATCACCTAACCTATACCTATACAAGCCAGCCAGATTGGTTATAACAATCTCATACTCTTCACCTAACCGGAGTTCATTAATGTTTATGGTAATAGGATTAGTATCATAAATATTTTTAATTTGGTATAAATTCATAGAAGGCTGTTCTGGGAATAAGAGAGTAAATGTATCTATCTATATGCATATTGACTCCCATAACCGCTTCTGAGGCTGCATATGCACTGGAGTAAATGGGAAGGTTGTCAGTGTATTCGGCAACCTTGTCATCATATATGGAAAAGTTAGCACCGGTTACTGCAATAATATAAATCAGCTTCGGCCAAATTCGTTTTGCAATTCCCTTAAAGCCTTTTTTAAACTCCATTTCAAGGAAGTCAGCACGCCCCGCATCTGGTGACATATAGGAAAGGAGCTTTTTTCTTGATGGTTCCTCCATTACAATGCGCCTGCTTATGGTACCTTTGCGGATATCTGAGACAAGCTCCTTCCAATGAAGTTCCATGTATCTGAAAAGGTCCAAAACAGAAGAGATGAATATGCCGCTTATATACATCAAATTTCGCTCTTTAAGGGCAAAGAGTAGGTGAAGATACAAGGTATCAACCCCTTTTCCTAAATTCATAACTTCTACAGGTGTAGTCCAAATCAGAGGAATAATTCTCTTTATAGCCTTCATACCTCCTGAGGTAGCAGAGCAAATGGGGATGCCGCTTTCGGTGTAGCTTGTAGTTGTCATATCTGTAACGGCAAGTCCTCTTCCATAGGTCCAACTTTCCTTGAAGTTTTTATAAAGAATTCTTTGGGGCAATATTCCCATATAGCTGGAAGAAATGCGCCTTGAAGTTTTTGTAACAGGTATTAGTTTTTGCTTTCCTGTAGTACCTGAGCTTATACTAAAGTAGCTTACCTCTTCCTTAAACAATATATTTTTTTCACCCCTAGACATACGGAGGATGTAATCTTCATAATCCTTATAGGTACTTAAAGGAATAGAGCTTTTAAAATCTGATATGCTATTAATACTGGAGAAATTATACTTTCTCCCAATTTCAGTGGCCTTATTAGTTTCAAGTATCTTTTTTAAGATACTTAAGTTGATATCGTAGGCGTGCTTAGTATCATTCTCATATCTTTTTTCTGATAGTTTAGCTGCTTTTATCATGGAATAAGAGGCTAACTTCACAAAAATTCCCGTAGTAAACATCTCCCTATAAGAAGTACGCTACATTATATGTAGGACTTTAGTCTTTTGTTAGTTAAAAATAACATAAGATTTATAGGTTTACATATAATTTATAGATTGATACAATTATCTAAGGAGGTGCGGGTATGAAATTTTATGTAAGAGAAAAAGTATTCAGCTTTGGTGATAACTTTACAATAAAAGATATAGATGGTTATGATGCATATAAGGTAGTTGGAAAGGTGTTTAGTTTTGGAAACAAGCTTCACCTATACAGTATGGATGGCAGGGAACTAGTATATATAGAGCAAAAGTTATTTAAGTTTTTGCCTGAATATTATATTCATATGGATAATTCTGTAGTTGCGGTACTCAAAAAGGAGTTTTCTTTTTTCAAACCGAAGCTTCATATTGATAGCGTATTTGGTAGCTTTAACATAGAGGGAAGCATTTTTTCCTATAACTTTACAGTTTATAGGAACGGAATTTCAGTCGCGGATATAAGTAAAAGAGCCTTTGCTTTTAGTGACACCTATGAAGTTGATATAAATGACAATGAGAGCTATCCCTTCATTTTGTCAATGGTAATAGCCATTGATCAAATTTTTCATGATAATAGAGATAAATAATTATTTTTATAATTTTTTTATTCACAAAAGTATGGCTCAGAAGGGTATAAGGTACGGGTATATAGGAAGATCTATTAAAAAAGAGCTTGAGTAAAATAAGCTCTTTTTTAATTGAATATGTTGAAAAACTATGTTATATATAATTCAATGATATTATAAGGGGGAGAATTAAGTGATCAATAGAAACAAGAAAACCAGTGACACCGACGCAATGATGAACTTCTTTAGGAATATTAAGAATTATCCCGGTGTAGTGCTAATTATTATTATTTTAATGATGCTAGCTATGAATTCTTTTTATCGTGTACCTACAGATGAGGTGGCAGTTGTGTATACACTGGGTAAGGAAACTGCTGTAGTGGAAGCAGGGGGACATTTCAAAGTTCCTTATATCCAAACTATAAAGATGATAAAGAACACAAGAGCTATTATCCCTATATATATTGGCTATAGGGATAACGGCAATCAACAGTATTTGACTATAGATGAAGAGGCAAGGATGCTAACCGGAGATGATAAAATTGTTGAAGCAGAGTGGATTGTTGAAGCCTACATAACAGATCCTAATAAGGCTATGTTTAATATAAAAGATCCACAGGATGCCATAAGACAGGTCTGCTTAACAAATATGCGAAAGCTTATCAATAGCGTAACTCTTGATTATGTTATCACTACCGGAAGAGGCCAGATTGCGCCGCTGATAAGCAAGGGCATTGACGAAGATCTTAAAAACTTAGATATTGGCTATGCTATAAGAACTATCCAGATACAAGATATCCAGCCGCCGGAAAGAATAGCAGAGGCCTATAAGCAGGTTAATGAAGCTAAGCTTCAGACAGAACAGGAGATTTCAAAGGCTAAATCCGAAGAAGCTGTAGAAGTTAATAAAGCCAAGTCTGAAGTAGCAAGAATTAAAGGGGATGCTGATGCGGAGAAGGATAGAATCATCACAAAGGCGAAGGGAGATGTAGCAGAATATTTCTCTATGCTGGAAATGGCTAAGATGAACAAAGATATGACTAAGAGACAGCTTCTTGTAAATATGCTGGAAAAGCTTTTAGATAAGGCAAAGGTGATAATCGATGATGGTAATGGTACTGTAAAGTATATGAATATTGGTGAACTTGCACCTAAACAGGTAACACAGTAGGGGAGGGGAAAGTATGAGAAAGTTCTTATTTTGGTTCAGCATAGTCTTTTTTATTGCATATATCTTTTGCTCTTACAATGTGAAGATAGCATTACCTAATCAGACAGTTGTCATAAAACAGTGGGATAGACCTGTAAGGCAAGTTGAAAATGGACTAGCTATAAAAATACCTTTTATTCAAAAGTTTGAAGTAGTAGATACTTCAATGGTAATGTATTCCTCAAAGTCATCCAACACTTATACTAAGGACAATAAAATATTTATTATGGGTCCCAATATAGTATTTAATATAAGAGATGTAAATCAGATGTTGCTTACGGTAAAAAACTATATTGGAGCTACTTCAAGAGTTGAAGACGTGGTGTATGAAATAAGTAAAAATGTTTTTGCTAAGTATAATTACAGCGATATTATAAAAAATTGTGAAGTTGGTGATGCAGAAACCGGCACTTTGAAGATAGAAATAAATCCTATTCTTAGTAAAATTGAAGAAGAAATCACTAATTTAGCTCAGGACAAGATAAAAGATTATGGACTAGAGATAAGACGAGTTATTATTCCTTCCATATACTTGCCTGAACAAAATGTAGAAGCTATTTTTACAAATATCACAGCGGATAGGAAAAGAGTTGCAGATGAGATAATCAATGACGGTATACGACAGGCAAATGATATCAGAGCAGAGTTCCAGAAGCAGATAAAGCTTTTATACAATGAGGCAGAACTATACAAGAGCAATACTATAGCACAAGGTAATGAGGAAGCAAAGAACATTTATAACAGTGTGTATTCTACAGATGTGGACTTCTATCAATACTATAAAACCATAAAGATGTGGGAGAATGTTGCTGACTCTGCGGGTGACAATGAAATAACCATTCAAATCCCAGCAGACAGCGAAATTGGCAAAATATTGATGGGCAACTAATACTGTTATCCTCATCTCTTGGCATAAAAGACTTTATTTTGCAAATAATATAAGGGAAAATGCTTGAGAGGTGATAAGGTTTGGATAGGACTACCATAGTGTTAGAATCTGTAGAAAACTATAATAAGATTATTGCTGGAGTTCAACAGAACTTTGATTTAGAAGTAAAGAAAAAGACAACCAATGGGTATCTTCTGTCAGATAAAAATAATCATGAAGATATAAAGGTTACCGGACGTATTGATGACGATGAAGGAACCACAACCATAGCAATTGAGTGCGCAGACAAGAGAACCTCTGAAAACATACAACAGTGGGTTAAGGACAATTATAGTTAAATATTACAGCAAATAAAATCGCAGTGTGCTTAAAAGGATTAAGCATACTGTGGTTTTATTATAAGTATAATAGATTATTACAATGGTACACAAGTATCCCCTATTAGTGGAGAGAATACTTCTTGCATAGTTTAGACACAGGAGAAGCAAATTTAGCGTTGGATTTTACTTCTGATATGAAGGATTATGGTATAGGTACGCAAATATTAAGCGACTTAATGGTAATAAAAATAAGGCTGATGACCAATAATCTTGAAATTAAAAAAAGTTAATAAAATTGTAAAGAAACACTTTATTATTTTGATTTGTTGTAGTATAATTTTAGTAGATGGTTGTAAAAAATGTAAGAAAGCAATTATAAAACGATTATTTATAATGCAAGAGGAAGATGAACTGATGAAATTTTTAACTCCTGGTGAGAAAATTAAAAAATTGAGAAAACAATTTAATATGATTCAGCAAGATTTTGAGGAAGAATTCATGACCAGAAGTTACTTCGGAATGATTGAAGCTGGCAAAAGAAATATAAATGTGAAAATAGCTACAAGTATTGCTGAAAAATTTAATAAAAAGGCTAAATCATTAGGAGTAGAACTGGAAATAAGCCCTGAATATCTTATGATGTCTCCGCAAGAGGAGGCAAGACACTATTGTAAGGACAAGCTATCTCAGGATTTGAAGGAAGAAGAAATATATGACGTTCTGAGTATTGCCAAGGAATATGACTTACCTGATATAGAGATGGAGGCTTATAAGAAGGTTGGGATAATATACCACAGCAATTATAGGTATTTGGATGCTTTTATAGCGTTTAGTAATGCACTGGATATTGCTAAAAATATTGATGATAAGCAGATACAGGCATATTTGTATAATATGTTGGGTTCATGCAAATATGCAAACATGGAGTATATTGAAGCACTAGTGTACTTTGAACGAGCAAATAACTATGCATCTATCTATGGTGAAAGAGAAATGGAAATTAAGGCACTATTTAACTTAGCATTATGCTATAGAAGACTATCCAAATTTGATAATGCTATTAATGTTGCTGACATATGTATTTCAAAGATTGATGATAAGCTTGAACCGGATAAGTATGTTCGAGCTAATATGATTAAGTTCAATAATTACTCAGATAAAGGTGAGTATGATAAAGCACTACAAATAGGAGAGAAACTTTTGAGTTGGCTTGCGGATGATGAAAGTATAACGGCGGCGTTTGTATATAACAATATTGCCAATATCTATCTAGATAAAGGCGATATAAGCAAGAGCATGGAGTACTTTGGAAAATCCCAAGAAATAAGGAAGAATAAGGAGCCTAATAAATTAAGTCATACAATAATTGATAAGTCGAGGGCTTATATAAAACAAGGATTAAATGAAGAAGCCTCAATGTTACTTCAATTAGGAATTGATATGACGATGAAATATAGTGATCAAGATTATTTGTTAAGGGCATATTATAACCTAATTGATGTTTATACAAATTTAGGAGATACAAGAGGTATAGAACAAACCTATATGAAGGTTACAAATATTCTACAAAGTAAAGATAGGACTGAACTATTAAGAATTTATCTTGAAATTAGTAAATTCTATATAAAACAAGGCGATCTTATCAAAGCAGAGAGATATATAAGTTTGTCGCAAGAAAGCATTGTTAAAGGTTACTAAAAAAGTATATTCTTAAAGCATTATATGATATAGAAAAGGGAGTGTGATTTCAATGTTTACAAAGAAGTTAAAAAGAATTTTGTGTGTATGTCTAATTGCATTAGCTGCTATTGGATGGACGGGTGGATTTGTACTTAATGTTGTTGAAGAAGATACACCAATGATAAAAGTAATGCTTAAGGACTAAAATATTGAATAGTTAACTTGAAACATATTGCGACTTGGTTTATTAAAATCATGTTGCAATATGTTTTTTTTATGTTATAATTTACTTGTAAAAACAATTTACTTATAGAAATGATTCTACATATATGACTTTAAATACACAAAGGTTTAATTTTGAAAATGCCGTGAAACAAAGTATTCAATGGATATGTTACGATAAATGTATGTATGAAAGGATAATCATGAATGCATATATTAGGAGGGATCAATTTGAACTGGGTATTTGAATTATTAAAAGTTAAAGAGGCTTGGGAAACCTTAGACTTTGACAGGATCACCAAGGTTAAAATTGCCCTCCTGGATACGGGGTGCGAGACTAGCCATAGCTTCTTCAAAAATGTACCAATCGACTGTGTTGATGGATATGGAAGAGAAGCAGAGGGCGATGAGGCTGGCAATGGAACGTTCTTCTGCGGTTTGTTTCTTCAATATTTAGACATTGAAGAAACAAGAAAACCTGAAATACTGAGTATAAAGCTTGGTAAGCGGCCGCGAGTTGCTATAGATGATATTTGCAAGGGTATTGATATAGCAATTAAAAGAGGAGCAGACGTAATTTATTTAGGAACTTCTAATGTAAACTATAATGCAAAACTTGCCGGTAAAATAAATGAAGCAGTGGAAAAGGGAATAATAGTGATCTCACATAGTGAAAATGTTATAGTCCGTGAATATACTTTTCCTTCAGCCCTGGATAATGTGGTTTCTGTAGCTTCAATAGACCATAACGGCAAGTTAGCATATCATTCTAATTTTAATAACCTTATAAACATATGTGCCCCAGGAACAAATTTAAGGGGACCATTAACAAAGGAGCAGGCACAAAAATTTAGAGTGGAATTAGATAAAGATGGAATGGCAACTACATATGGTACATGCTATGCTGCAGCAGCAGTCTGTGCTATGGCTGTAATGGCCAAGTCAATAAAACCTGATATAAATACTTACCAATTTATGAATTTGCTTGAATATTCCCCAGCTAGGAAGTGCATAGTTAACAACTATGATAGTTATGAAGTAAAAAATATCTTAAACTTCAAAAGTTGCCTTGATTCTATAAAGTATTCGGGTATATTGGATAATCCAAGAACAAAATATTACTATTGGAATGTCAAATATGCTGACGGCTTTTATTTACAGAACCAATGGGAGGCAGAATTATATTATGGTTCAGGAAAGGCAGTAGAGGATTCTACCGGTGAGGTAGAGATAGAACTTTACAAACTTAATGGATTGAGAAAAGAAATTTTAATGAGTGAAAAGTTTACTTATGAAAATGGTAGGCTGTTCTGGAAGCTGAATTATGATGTGCCGGGAAACTACTTTATAAAAATAAATTCAGATAAAAATAACATAATTAGTACAGATATAGCGGCAAAGGTATTAGATTGGTCTCAACCAATAGACAAGTATGTTCCAGGAGCAGACTCAGGGTTTAAAAAAGAAAATAAGGGCAATAAGAGGTTATTTTTTGCCTTTGCTAACTTAATGGTTTCAATTGGGGCTATAATAGGAAGTCATTTTACAAAAGGATGACCCAATTAATATTTCTAAAACTGCAGAATAAAACTGCAGTTTTTATTTTGCCAGTATATAGACTGTCCTATTGGGTTGCTAGAAATAAATTTCAATTCATATATGCATGTTGCAAAATGTATTACTTTTCCCACAATTTTTAGTGTAGTATAATAATATTTGGGTAGGGTTCTTGACAATAATTGTTGAAAAATGGGGAAAGTTAGATGAAACTATAAATTTAATAATATGAATATTGGAAAATTATGGATTTAAAACAAGTGATGAGGCGGAAGAGTATTGTATTGATAAATACAAAATCAAAATAGTGAAGAAGGAATAAAAGAAGTGACAGAAATTGAAAAAATGTATAAACTCCTTTATAGCAGGGCAGATTTTTAACAATATAGGAAGTCCATATTTGGATTTAGGTGATTTTGATAAAAGCTTAAAATATTATAAGATAAAAAAGATTATACCAAGATGTTAGAAGATAGCTATCATCTAATGGATAAATTAGTAGATAAGGAATCATTGATTGCTGGTTAAGTTGGCTGATAGATAATGAAATCATTACAAGGCTTTATTGTAGAATAAAAAGAGGGTAGGAATTACTTATGCAGTTTATAACAAGTGATGAAGCAGAACGTTATTGTAGTGAAAAGCTGAAGCAAGATGTTAGTGAAGAAGATTTAAAAGAAATTATTAAATTTACGGAATTATTTAATATCAAAAGTCTTGAAGCTGAAGCTAATAGAATACTTGGAGATGAGTATTTTTATAAGTATAAATATATTCAGGCCATTGAACATTATACCAAGGTACTGGATTTTTATAATAAAAATAATATATATGAAAAGATTCCATTTCTATATAACCGAATAGGCGCATGTAAATATGCAGAAATGAAGTATCATGAGGCACTCGAACTATTTGATAAGGCTAATATTTCTGCTGTTGTGTATAATGATAAAACTGCAGAAATACATTCTATACTCAATAGTGCTATGTGCTACAGAAGACTTTCCTGGCTGGATAAGGCCATTGAATATGCGGATGTTTGTATTTCTCAAACTGGAGTCCAGACAAACAGCAATGAACATGTGATGGCACATATGATAAAGATAAATTGCTATCATGATAAAAAAGACTTTCAAAAAGCATTTGAATTAAGCTACAAGCTAGCAAATATTGTCAAGGACGGATCAAAATTTAACATAGGTTTTTTATATAATAATATGGGCAATTTATGCATAGAGCTTGGTAAGTTTAATGATGCAATTGAATTTTTTGATAAGTCTCTAGAGTATAGGAGGAAGGTTTTATGGATTTTCTAACAAGTGATGAAGCTGAGAGATATTGTAGAGATAATTTAGAACAGAACATTGATGAAGAAGATATAAAAAAGATTATTGAAATCGTTAGTTTTTATAAGCTTGAAATCCTAGAAATTAAAGCATATAGAAAGGCGGCAGATTTTTATTATAGCATCAAAAAATATTATGATGCAGCACATTACTGTCAAAAAATACTGGATTATTATATAAGAATTGGAAATGAAGATAAATTAGCATTTTTATATAATCAAATAGGTGTATATAAATATTTGAACATGAATTATAAAGAAGCATTAGTCTACTTTGATAAGGCTAATGTATATGCTATTATGTTCTGTGATTCGGATATAGAAATAAAGTCCTTGTTTAATATGGCGCTAATATATAGAAAAATGCAATGGTTTGATAAGGCTATTGAGTATGCGGAGATGTGCATAGAGAAAACAAGTTATAAGTCATGTCCTGAAAAGTATATCATGTTTTATAGTATAAAGATAAACTGCTATGGAGATATGAGAAAATATGATAAGGCAATAGAAATATGTAGAATTCTAATAGATGAGATAAAGGATCACAATGATATTGTGACCGCATACTTGTATAATAATATTGGAAATCTCTATTTCTTAAAAGGAGACTTAGATGAAAGCCTGAATTATTTTTTTAGGTCAGAGGAAATTAGAAAAATGAAAGAACCTCAGAAATACGGTCGTACAATGATTGATAAATCTATAGTATACATTAGTAAAGGTTTTTTTATTGAAGCTGAGGAGGCTTTATTAGCTGGTATTGAACTGGCATCTACACATAATGACTATGAATATGTCTTAAAAGGACATGAGTATCTGATAATAGTCTATAAAGCTTTAAAATGTGATGCGAGAATTGAAGCAATCTATTCAAAGAACATTGAATTTCTTAAAGAAAAAAAACCGGAAGATTTAAAAAAGATATATTTACAAATGTCCCAATATTATATTAGTCAAGGAAAGCTAGACAAGGCAGATGAATATATAAAACTATCATTAGAAGGGAATTGATGACCATTAAGAAGGCAGGAAGATTAAATGGAATTTCTAACAAGTAGCGAAGCTGAACGGTATTGTAGCAAAAAGCTTCAGCAGGATATTTGTGAAGAAGAGTTGAAGGAGATTATCAAAATCACAAAAATACATAATATTCAGTGTGTAGAGGCTGAAGCTAATATGAGGCTTGGAGATAGTTACTTCTATAAATATAATTATACTGAGGCTGTTAAATGTTATTTTAAAGTGGCAGACTACTATGAAAAGTTTAGTAAGAATGAAAAAACATCACTTAGAGGAATTATTTATAAGTATTATTGAACTACTTAAGAATAAAAACCCCCAAGAATTAAAGAAGACCTACCTTGAAATTGCTGAATTTTATATAAAACAAGGCAAGCTAGATAAAGCTAATAAATATATGGAGTTATCTCATAATATATAAAGCGGAAACCTAGGTTATAGGCTTCCGCTTAAATTTAGCACAAATTGAAATTATCTCTTCATTATTCCCTTATTTTTCAAAGCCACCTCATACATGATAATGGTGGCTGCAACTCCAACATTTAGGGAGTCGCAGCTTCCAAGCATAGGAATGGAAATACCGGTGTAGTCTGTATTGTACCAGGTTTCATCAATGCCGTATTTTTCGCTTCCCATCACTATAGCCACTCTGTTTTCGTAATTTAAATCGAAATACTGATTTTCTGCTCTCGTATCAGTGAGTACTATGTTAAACTTATTTTTCTTAAGCCAGTTGATAGTTTCTTCATAATTACTGTCTATAATGGGTACTGTGAAACACGCTCCAAGACTGCTTCGGATGGTCTTTGGGTGATTTAGTCGGGTTTTTCGGTTATTTATTATTATGGCATCAATACCTGTAGCGTCTGCAGATCGTATAATGGTACCCACATTTCCAGGTATCTCTAGGCCATCCAGAACTACAACTATATTATTCTTTTTAAGCACGATATCATCAAAGGAGGCATAAGGAAGATAGCATACCGCCATCAAACCGTGAGAGTTATCCTTCTCACTGATTGAACTAAACACTCTTTTAGACAGCACATAGACTTCTTCTGCCGCATTCATAAGCTTATCAATTAGCACTTGAGCTTCTATAGTGTAAATATCTTCTATGCATATAATAAGGTACTTGATTCGTATTGAATTTTCCGCCAGCAAGTTTAATCCCCAGATGCCTTCAATAACTGCAAGTCGCTCTGGGTTTGGTTTGGTATTTTTGTTTAGCGCATCTATTTTCTTTATAAGAGGATGCTGCTTACCGGCAAAGTGAAGCCTAGACTTATATCTATTTACAATCAATTTTTCTTTTTCTTCCAGTGTATAATTTCTTAAATCTTCAAAGTTACTCATCCTAATTACTCCCACCTATTATTTATTAATAGTATTGTACAATTGAGTTAATTATAAACCAGTGCTACAAGGCTGGCAATAAGTAAATATTCAAGAAAATTATTCATTGTATAACGAAAGATTTTATCATATACTAATATTTACGGTGAACAAAGGAGGGCTAATTTTGATTAAAGGATACATATATTCTGCAATGTCTGCTATATTGTTTGGAAGTGCAGGAGTAATAATTAAGCTTGCTTTTGCTGAGGGGGCAGAATCCATAAGCTTGTTAACCTTACAGTATATAATTGCTGTAGCAATAATGTTCTTTCTTATACTTATCACCAATAGAAGTGCTCTAAAGATAAGTAAAAAGGATTTGTACCATACAGCGGTGCTCGGCATAGTAGGAAACACCTTTATGACTGTGTTCTATTATCTGGCTTTTAGTTACTTGGATGTTTCATTGGTAGCAATTTTGTTATATACATATCCAATTATTGTTTTTATGTACTCATTTATTTTTGAAAGAGAATCTATAACCAGCAATAAGCTCATAGCCCTAATCTTGGCCTTTGTAGGATGTTTTTTTGCTTTGGGTCTGATGGAAGGGGCAGGAAAGGTTTCCTTGGTGGGAATAGGCGTCGGGCTTTTAGCTGCGGTCTTCTTTGCCTTTATGAATATCTATTCTGAGAAGAAACTCAGCACTATGAATCCGCTTTGTATTAATTTTTACTCCACCGCCTTTTCGCTGCTGTCATTGGTTATCTATCAGCCGCCTACTTTCTTATTCAGCGGAGAGGTAACAGTTAGACTGGTAATCTTAACAGCGGTATTGGCTGTTATATGTGAGATCATGCCTTTAACTCTCCTATATGCTGCAATTAAATACATAGGCTCATTAAGAGTATCGATTATAGGCAATCTGGAGATCCCAACAGCAATGGTTCTGTCCTATTTACTGTTAAAGGAAACTGCAGCCCCTATACAGCTGCTTGGTGCTGCAATGGTTATATACGCTGCGTACAGTATAAAAAAAGAAAATGTATAGAGGAGCGATAGTCTTGTTTAAGATAGAGGATTTGATGTCCGGCGATTTCTCAGCCTATCCCGAAGAGGTGCAGACATACTTACAAAGTTTTTCTGAATTATTTAGAGAATACCTGAAGGAGGAACTCATAGAGGATACTCTAGTGAAGGTATTTAAAAGTATAGAGAGTGGAAGTGAGGAATACAAAGAAATTCTTAGAGAAATTCTGGAACATGGTCATAAAGGGTATAAAAATATGTCCACACGAACCCTGTTGAACCTATACCTAGAAATGAAGAAAGAAGAGGAATTTATTAAGCTGCTAGAAAAAGTAAGCAATGAATTAGAATGAGAAGGAGTCTCTAATATGGAACATGGAGAATATCTTTATTTTATACCGGCTGTTGAGTTCCCGGAAGAAGAGAGCACTGAAGCTTTATGGTTCGTTTTTAACGGAAATAAGCTTGCAGTAGAAACAAGGAATGATAAAGCAGAAATACCTTCGAACGCTAAAGTGAATGAATACAGAGACAAGTTGAAGAGCGTATTCTATTTAGGAGAATTAAGAGGCATACAATGCTATACTGCTGAAATGGATAATGCAACTGCAGTGGGAGAGGATTTTAAATTTATTGACTTAAAAACTATAATGCCCAGTCTTGAGCCGGAAATATTTTTTGTATCAGCCAGGGCAATTCAAATAATAAATTGGGACAAGGAACACAAGTACTGCGGCTGTTGTGGTGCCCTCATGAAACTGAAGAGGGGGGAGAGGGCCAAGGTGTGTCCTGAGTGCGGGCTCATAAACTACCCAAGGATATCACCGGCCATAATAGTGGCGGTAACAAGGGGAAAGGAAATCTTATTGGCACACAATAAAAATTTTAAACCAGGTATGTACAGTGTAATAGCCGGCTTTGTAGATCCCGGAGAAACCTTCGAAGAATGCGTAAAGCGTGAAGTTATGGAGGAAGTTGGCATAAGGGTAAAAAACATAAAATACTTTAGGAGCCAGACATGGCCCTTTCCCAATTCCTTAATGGTAGGTTTCACTGCTGAATATGATAGTGGGGAAATAAGTCCGGATGGAGTGGAAATAGAAGAAGCGAATTGGTATACGGCGGATAATCTTCCCTCCATACCATCAAAAGTTACGATTGCAGGGAAACTCATTAAGTGGTTTGTGGAAAATACAAATAATAAGGATGTTGTATAACCGAAAGAAAAGGTGAATAAGTTTAATTGACAATAAAAGTTTTACAATATGTAAGTTGGATTTTCCTCATTTGAGATAAAGTTATCCAGGTCCTCATCATATAAAATGTAATCATCAGCTTGCATATAAAAGAAAAAGAGATTGATATTTATCTTTCAATCTCTTTTTCTCGTCTATAAAATTACTTCATGGCTTTCTCATAAACCTGCTGTATAATTTCCTTGGAAGCCACGCCTTCATGGACCTTAACTCCTTCTATATAGTAAGCTGGAACGTAATAATAATCATACTGATTAGCTATTTCCGGTTCCATGCCCTCATCTATAATCATAACAGGAACATCAGCATACCTGGGGTGCTCCTTTTTTAACTCCTCCATCCAGGAAAGAGCACGTTTGCAATATGGACAGTTATGTAAAATAAATAGTGTTACAGGTTTCATTCTATCACCAGCCTTTTAAATTGTGATATACATATTATACTTCAAAATTATAAAAAAATATATAAAACCTATAAGTATCATAAAAAGAATCATCAGTAATAAAATATATAAGTACATATTTTAAATGAGGAGATTATATGGAACATTACATAACTTTGATATTAGGAATTTTAGAAATCACCATGTTGGATTTAGTGCTGTGCGGAGACAATATTGGCATAATTGCTTTAGCCACAAAGGAGTTACCAAAGAAGTCTGCTAAACTTGCCAGTTTTATTGGGATAACTGGAGCCATTATATTAAGAATTTACTTTGCCGCCTGTATTTCTGTTTTTTTAAAGGTAAAATGGATACCTTTAAGGCTTGTAGGGGGTATAATTCTTGCTAAGGTAACATGGGATTTGATAAAGTCCGACCATGAAGATGAAGAATACCACGGGAAAGAAAATAAAAAGTTTTGGGATGCAGTATTTTCTGTAATTATTGCTGATATAAGCATGAGTCTTGACAATGTTTTAGCTATAACCGGTGCGGCAGATGGAAACATGCTTCTAATTACTTTTGGTATTTTGCTTAATATACCAATTATTTTTTTCGGCAGTCAGTTTGTAGTTAAATTAATGAAAAAGAATCCCATGGTAATTTATATTGGAGGGGCAATTCTTGCTTTTACCTCTGTAAGAATGATAGTAGAAGATGCTCTGTTTAAGCATTATATTACCTTAGGGAATAATGTAGAGAAAATTCTTCCATGGAATGCGGCACTCATAACATTGATCTACGGATACGGCCGGGCCAAGGAATCAAAGAGTCAGATTGACAATAATAGAAATAAAATTACAAGAGCCTCTTAAATTATTTATTATACAGGTATAATGTCATATCATTTGTGAGAGAATAGCTTTGAGAGATTACTTCTGATGAAGGCCTGGAGGACCCAAGAAAAGGACCTGTTTTAGCAGCAAGCCCTATGGTAAGCGGTATGGGAGGCTTCGAAGAAGTTGCTGGTGTAAACTATAGGGTATGAGGTTGACAAAAAATGAAGAAGAGGCGAGACAAATATTGAAAGATGCCAGTGGAGATCTAAAAAATCCTCATAAGCAACTGTGGCAGGGAGTTATGAGGATTTCTTTATGGAGTTAACAAATTTTTAATAACATTTTAAGAAGTATTTAATACTGTCTTTGTTATACTGTGTTATAATATACTTGTAAGTTAATTTATTCTTTTTGATAAACCGGTAAAAAAGATAGGTTAATTTGCGAGCCAATTTATTATTGTAAACGTATAAATATGTAAGAGGAATTTTGGGAGGGATTGAAATGCCGATGAGAGTTAAAATGGATGGAGTAGTTGGACAGATTATAGAACCTTATGGCAAATTCAACTATGGTGATATTGTAAATATTATAAAGATAAAAATATCAGAGTTTGATTTCTTTAAAAGTAAGGCCTGTGTAACAGATGGACAAGGTGTTTACTGGATTGATATGAAAAACCTGGAGCTGAGACCTGGAAATTATAAGGTATAGGCTACATAACAAAAACTGCGCGTCAGCGCAGTTTTTTCAATTAATAATTGATATTCAAGTTGGGTAAATTTTGGCAAATCACGTACATTCTCCTAATAATTACTCTAATCTTTGTCTATGAGAATACAGCTTTACATGTGAAGGTTAAATATGCTCTAACACAGCAAGAGCGCTTACAGCTTCTATTACAGGGAGAACTCTTGGAACTATGCAGGGGTCATGCCTGCCTTCAACGGTCAAGGTTGTATTATTCATATCAATTATATCAACAGTGTTCTGTTCAAGACTGATGGAAGCTGTAGGCTTAATTGCACACCTAAAGATCACTGGCATACCATTGGTTATACCGCCAATTATCCCACCGTTATTATTAGAAGAAGTTTTTATGGTTCCGTTGTCAATATAGTAAGGATCATTTGCCTGTGAACCTTTCATTGTGGTAATTTCAAAACCCTTTCCAAATTCTACAGCCTTTACTGCAGGAACAGAGAAGAGCAGGTGGGCCAGCGTGCTTTCCAAAGAATCAAAAAAGGGATCGCCTATACCCGGCGGTATATTTAAGATTGCACACTCCACAACTCCGCCCACAGAGTTTTTCTCTTCTTTTGCCTTTCTTATACACTGTTTCATTTTCTCTGTGGCTTTATCATCAATCACAGGAAAAGGAATAGTGGAAAGTTTATTGATAATATCTTCCGATATGTTTGTTAAATCCAAGGAGGTATCTTTTATATTGTAGATACTGTTTACATGACTTATTATCTTTATGCCTTTCTCTACTAGTATTTGCTTAGCGATGGCGCCGGCAAATACTAAGCCGGCGGTAATACGGCCGGAAAAATGGCCGCTTCCCCTGAAATCATTAAAGCCCTTATATTTTACCCTTCCACTGTAATCAGCATGTCCGGGTCTCATGGCATATCTTAAGTTGGTGTAATCCGAGGATTGTGTATTTTTGTTTCTTATAATAGCACAGAGTGGTGTACCGGTGGTTCTCCCTTCGAAATAACCACTTAAAATCTCAAAATTGTCCTCTTCCTTTCTTGGTGTTACAAGATCACTGGAACCAGGAGCTCTTCTTTGCATTTCTTTTTTTATAAGATCGAAATCTAACTTAAGACCAGCAGGTAATCCGCTTATGGTTATACCTATGGCTGCTCCGTGTGATTCACCGAAAATAGAATACTGAATTTTTTTGCCCCAAACGCCGCTCATTTTGGCACCTCCGTTATTATTATACAGATTTATGAATTATTATATATTATCTCCTTAAAGAAACATAATGTCTAGAGTTTTTATTTAGTATATTTGCTTAAAGATAAATTGTGACAGAATAAAAAGATTATAACGGTTTGGACCAAAGAAAAATTTTCAATAATATAAGATGGTTAAAATAATAAAAATACTGTTATAGTCAAAGCGTAATTGTTAACATGGCTGTAAAATACGAAAAAATCGTGAAATAAAAAACTGTACCAGTTATGTTGACAAACTGTTATAGTGATATTATAATAAAAATATAGGGATAATAATTATTAATTACTTATAAAATAAAAATGAACATGGAACTGCAAATTTTGGAAAATGAGAATTCTATAAAACTTAGGGGGTATGTAAAATGTTTAAACAATGGGAAGGTTTTAAAGCTGGAGAATGGACAGAAGGTATCAATGTAAGAGATTTTATACAGAAGAACTATACTTTGTATGAAGGAGACAAGAGCTTTCTTACAAACCCAACAGAAAAGACAAAGAAGGTTTGGGATAAGGCTGCTAAGCTTATAGTTGAAGAAATAAAAAAAGGTGTAATGGATGTAGAAACAGGAATTGTTTCCGGTATAAACAATTTTAAGCCTGGATATCTTGATAAGGAAAATGAAGTCATTTTTGGTTTTCAGACTGATGCACCTTTAAAGAGAATTGTTAATCCGTTTGGTGGTATGAGAATGGTTGAACAGTCTCTGGATGCATATGGATTTAAGCTGGATGAAACAATTCATAAGTATTTTAAAATGTACAGAAAGACTCATAATGATGGAGTATTTGATGCCTATAGTGAAGAAATGAAAGCTGCTAGATCAGCAGGACTCTTAACTGGACTTCCAGATGCTTATGGCAGAGGTAGAATTATAGGTGACTACAGAAGAGTAGCTCTATATGGAATTGATTTCCTGATAGAAGAAAAGAAAAAAGATCTAAAGGATCTAAAGGGTGATTTCCTTGATGAACTTATAAGAAAGAGAGAAGAAGTTTCTGAACAGATAAGAGCTCTTCAGGCAATGAAGGAGATGGCAGCATCTTATGGAATAGATATTTCTCAGCCAGCTTCTAATGCTAGGGAAGCAGTTCAGGCAGTTTACTTTGGATATTTAGCTGCAGTTAAAGAAAACAATGGGGCAGCGATGTCACTAGGAAGAACATCTACTTTCCTTGATATATATATCGAAAGAGATTTTCAGAATGGAACATTAACTGAGGCAGAAGCTCAGGAATTAATAGACCAGTTCGTAATAAAACTAAGAATGGTAAGACATCTTAGAACACCTGAATATAACGAATTATTTGCTGGAAACCCAACATGGGTAACTGAATCTATCGGTGGCGTAGGTGAAGATGGAAGACCACTTGTGACAAAGAACTCCTTTAGATTCTTACACACATTAATTAATTTAGGTCCTGCTCCAGAACCAAACATGACAGTGTTATGGTCACAGAGACTCCCGGAAAACTTCAAGAAGTTCTGTGCAGAAATGTCTATATTAACAGACTCAATTCAGTATGAAAATGATGACGTTATGAGACCAATATATGGTGATGACTACGCTATAGCTTGCTGTGTATCCGCTATGAAAGTTGGAAAGCAGATGCAGTTCTTTGGGGCTAGATGTAACCTTGCAAAATCCCTTCTATACGCAATCAACGGTGGAGTAGATGAGAAGAAGGGCAAGACTGTAATCAAGGGGCTTGAAAAGATAGAAGATGAAGTTCTTGATTATGAAAAGGTAAAGGCAAAGTTCTTTGAAGTGCTTGAATATGTAGCAGGACTTTATGTAAATACAATGAATACAATCCACTACATGCACGACAAGTATGCCTATGAAGCGGGACAGATGGCTCTTCACGATACAGAAGTAGGCAGACTTATGGCCTTCGGTGTAGCTGGTTTATCTGTTGCAGCAGACTCATTGAGTGCAATTAAGTATGCAAAGGTTAAGCCTGTAAGAGAAAATGGAATTGCAGTAGATTTTGAAATAGAAGGTGAATTCCCTAAGTACGGAAATGATGATAACAGAGTTGATGAAATTGCTCTTGAAATAGTTAAGAAGTTCTCCGATGAGCTTAAGAAGCACCCAACTTACAGAGGAGCTAAGCATACACTTTCAGTATTAACTATTACTTCAAACGTAGTATACGGTAAGAAGACAGGATCTACTCCTGATGGAAGAAGTGCTGGTGAAGCCTTTGCGCCGGGAGCAAACCCAATGCATGGAAGAGATATAGAAGGTGCTCTTGCTTCCTTGAACTCAGTAGCAAAGATTCCTTATGCAGGAGTATGTGAAGACGGTGTTTCAAATACCTTCTCAATAGTACCGGATGCTTTAGGAAAGACTGCAGAAACAAGAATTGACAATCTAGTAAGTATAATGGATGGATACTTCGGCCAAGGAGCTCATCACCTGAATGTTAATGTATTTAATAGAGCTACTTTGGAAGATGCTATGAGTCACCCTGAAAAGTACCCAACATTGACAATTAGAGTATCAGGTTATGCAGTTAACTTTAACAGACTTTCAAGAGAACAACAGCTTGAAGTTATAAGCAGAACCTTCCACGATAAAATGTAACCCTAGTGAGTAACCCCTCTTAAATAAATATAAATAACCGGACTATCAGCCTAATATGGTAGATAGTTCGGTATTTTTTTATTAGTGAGTACATAAAAGCTGCAAAGAATTAAATTAACTTCTTTGCAGCTAAAAATTTTTTTGAATACTAAAACCCCATGTCTGTCTCATAATTAGTGTCCTGAGGAATCTCTGTGCTGGAGAGACCTGCAGGCAGTCCTAAAACATAGTGTAGTGTGTTGGCGCCTGGATAAGAATTGGGGTCATAGTTATTGACATATGTATCAATAAGAACCCAACCCTCTTCTAAACGCCTATTAACATCTCCCATTATAGTAAGGTCTTCAACCTTCTTAATGCTTGCCAAATCCAAAAGAGCCACCTCCTGTTGCGGTGAGCAAAATAGATACTATTTTCTAAAGCCCCTATCGTTATTTTGCTTTCTTGCTTTTCTGCATTCAGGACATCTTACCGGATCATTTTCGAAGCCCTTTTCTTTATAAAAGGCCTGTTCTCCTTCTGAAAAAGTAAATTCCTTTTCGCAATCTTTACAGATTAAATGTTTGTCTGTCATATAAATAGCCTCCCTCAATAAACAATGAAATTTATAGGTTTAGGTGATAACCTACTATTTTTAGTATAGACAGCTTGTAATAGTTTATTACTTGTAATTTTTATCAGAGTGATACCTTCTATTTTTTTTATCTATAATTTTTCCCATATAAATATCTTTCTGCTGTATTGACAGCTTATATGTCTTTCTGATGTTATTTATAAGTGGAATTTCTCTCTCTGTAGCAATAGTCAATGCTGTACCTTCAGATCCGGCGCGTCCCGTTCTGCCGACCCTGTGTAAATAATCTTTTGGATCTTCCGGAACCTCTAAATTAAATACATGGGTAACACCTTTGATATCTAAACCTCGGGCGGCAATATCTGATGCTACCAGAAGATTTATCCTGCCGGCTCTAAAATCTTCCAAAGCTTTCTTTCTTTCCTCTTTAGCATTACTGCCGTGGATTCCTTCTGCCTTTAGCTTATGATATTTTAACTTTGCAGTATTTCGCTCAATATCCTCGCTTTTATTAATAAAAACTAGGGCTCTTTCTGGCTTTATTGCATGTACAAGCTTCCTTAAAAGTACTATTTTGTCCCTTTGATCGCAAACAAAATAGTAGTGTGCTATATTAGGGTTTACCTCATCCTTTTCGTCCACCTTGATGATTTCCAGTGACTTCATCAATTCCTGAGCAATTGACACGGTTTTTTTGGGCATAGTAGCTGAGAATAACATAAGCTGTCTGTCTCTTAAGGTTGATTTTATAATAGCTTTTACTGTTTCTAGATTAGTAGCATCAAGGAGACGATCTGCTTCGTCGATTACTATTGTCTTAATAGTATGAGCGGTGATTTTTCTCATTTTTATCAATTCAAGTATTCTACCGGAAGAGCCGACGATTATATGAGGCTTTTCTTTAAGTCTTTCAAGCTGTCTTCCCAAATTGGCATTTCCGATTATTGCCGCTGAGGTTACTCCCAGATTTGAGTTTTGTGATAAAGTTGCTATTTCTTTATGTATTTGGATAACTAACTCATGGGTTGGTGCCAGTATTATTACTTGCATTTCTCTTTTTGCAGCATCTATCTTATTGAACAGTGGAAGCAGGTAAGCAAGGGTTTTACCTGTTCCGGTTTTAGATTGACCAATAATGTCCTTGTTATCAAGGGCTACTGGAATAACCTTGCTTTGAATTTCTGTTGGTTCGGTGATTCCTGACTTTTTTAAAGCTGTTATCAAAGCGTTATTTAGACCAAGTGTATCAAATGTATTACTCATAATGTTAAATCTCCTATAAAAAATACTAATGCTTAATTATTACATTAATAAACTATACCTATTATTACACAAATTTTCAATATTATCAGTTAAGAAGTTTTATAGCCTGTGCTTCCTGTAGATTAATTAAATCACCTGAACTATTCCTTTATTTGAATATTTTAGTATCAGTGAAAGTATTCATGCATACGATATAAAGGGTATGATAGTAAAAAATCAAAAATAATGACAATTTATTGAAAAATCATTAAAGGTGGCAATGCTATTATATAAAAGTTGAAATGGATTAAACTTATTATTGATAACTTGCGAAATGTTTAGTTTGATTAAACATTTTATTGACATTATTTTCTACGTTGCATATAATATAAGTATAAGAACTGGTAAATACAAGAATTAAGGAGGGGAGAATATTATGGCAGACAATAAAGAAAAAGTAAAAGTATCCTTCGAAAGAATCGAGAATGACAGAAAGCATCTTTTAGCTAAGATTATGTGGCAGGCAGAGGGCGACATCAATGATAGTGAAGTTTATGCAGAATTGTCAGGAAAGGAAAACTCACTGCAACAACTGAAGAGAATTAATGATTCTAACGTATGGTGTGCAACTTATAAGATAACGGATTGTTTTACTGAAAACGTTAACCTTGATAAAAATATGATTATAAAACTCGTTCAATATAAGGTTAAGCCAAATAGGTTGAGTTGCTGATATTCGTTGGAATCGGGGAATGGAGATATGAAAAAGATAAAATTGTAACCCCACCGTTATAATTATGGTAACGGATGGGGTTCTTTTTTAAAAGGCTATTTTACCTTGTCGCTGCAGGGAAATACGAATATTATAAGCTTCGCATATTGATTCATAAGCCGGCTTATAATCATTTAATTCTGCATAAATGTTAGCAAGACTTTCGAAGGCAAAGGCTAGATACTTTGAAGGCCCAAAAAAACGCAACTTCTCAATGGCTGTATTTATTGCTGCAAAAGCCTCTTCAGGCTTATGGAGCTTATGAAGTATCAAACCTTCATAGACTTTACCGGTCCACATTGTCAAATAATCCACCTTATGGTTTGATCTGGAGTTGTATTCTATATTTTCCACAGCCTCATAGGCGGCTTCATAATCTCCTAAAAGATAATTGGCATAAGCAAGATTCATGTAATAATTAAATCTTTTTTTATTCGTTAACATATCACATTTTTTTAGATGTTCCAGAGCATTATGTGGATTATTAATTGTATTTTCATATAGGGCGAGAAGTATCTCTATTTTTGCAAGATTTATATGATTATCAGTGAACTCAGCAAATTGTTTAGCTTTTTCGATGCAGAACTTAAAGTCATCAAACTTCTCCATTATGAAATATATATAGGCTTTAAGCCTATATAACTCATCAGAATTATAATAGGTACCGGTTTCCTTTGATATATCTAATGCTTCCTGGATAAGTGCAAGAACCTCTTCCGCAGACGCATTGGCAAGCTTCATAAGAGCTCTGTAGTACAGCATTTCTACTTCCAAAGTATTATCTGGATTTACAGCATGCTTATACATATCTAAACTTTCATCAAGAATATTTAGACATTTATCATATTGAAAATCGCTATAGCATCTGCCCATAAGCTCCATGTTAGCACGAGCTGCATAAGCAAAAAGATGCTGAGACATATATATATCTACTGAAAGTCTAATATATTCCTCGCCTTTATCAAAATCCTCAAGGCTGATTAGGCATTGCCCATATCTAAAAATTATATCAGCATATAGCTTACTGCTCCTGTCATATTCATAGGAATTAATCAAGTCTTCTAATTTTGCTTGAGCTATGAAATACTCTTGCTTTTTTATAAGGGAGATAATTTCGTTTAATTGCTTATTTATATTTTCCACAGGTAAGTCAACAGCAGGTTTATTTGATGAATACTCTGTACCATCTATAAAAAATGACAGTGGTTTACCAAGTTTTTTTGCAAGATACTGAAGACTCTTCATGGAAGGAGTTGCTTGATTATTTTCAATTTGACTCAGCATACTCTTTGTCATTTCTGTGCCGGCTAATTCTGTTTGGGTTAACTTCAGTTCTTTACGAAGAGTTTTTATTCTTTCGCCAATTGATTGATCCATATAGAGCAACCTCCAAGCTTCTGTAAAATTTTACTATAGTACTATTATAGTATAGTTTAATTTAACATACAAGTGTTAACAGTAAAGAAAATTAAATTATATTAAACTTAATAAAAATAAAAATTGCTCTTGCAAATTTCATATAATGTAAATTATAATGAAATATACCATATATTTACAAAAAGTCATACTATAATTAATAAAAATAGTTATTTTATTAAATTTAATAAAATTTGTATGGATGGTTATAATATTTACTTAATACTACAATCACCAAAAGGTGTATTAGCATAAACTATAACTGTATTGTGTAATCACAGTTAAGTTAAATCAGGCCTGGGATAATATGTTGTATAACGACTTTCATTAGTTTCATTATCATGGCATATTTTTAAAAGTAAAACAGGAGGTAACAGTATGAATTTGGGTGAAGAAATAAAAATTGATGAACAAACTTCAGACACTTTTGTTATAACAGATGACATAATAGAAGAATGTGTCTCTGGTGCTTTGGATGAATAGTATGTACTTATTTGCAAATTTTAAGTTTTAGTGTTACGATAGATAGGGAAACTATTATGTTTCGAATTTTGGAGGTGTTGTAGATTATTAAAAACGTAAATCTGAATGAAGGTATCAAAGAAAAAGAAATAAGACTTGTTAGCGATGAAGAAAGCCGCATAATAAGTACAAAGGAGGCTCTGTCGCTAGCTAGAGAAAAGGACTTAGACTTGGTTATGATTTCTCCTGCCGCTAATCCGCCGGTTTGCAAAATAATGGACTATAACAAGTTCCTATACGAACAGTCTAAAAAGCAGAAGGAAGCAAGAAAAAATCAAAAGGTTGTAGAGGTGAAGGAGATAAGACTAAGTGCCACTATTGAAGAGCATGACATAGAGATAAAAGCTAATAATGCCAAGAGATTCCTACAGGATGAAAATAAAGTTAAGGTGTCTATTAGGTTCAAAGGACGCCAGAACAACTATACCGGAGTAGGAGTTAAGGTGTTTGATGCATTTCTATCTAAAATAGAGGGATTTGGAGTAGTTGAAAAAGCCGCTCAGTTAGAAGGCAGAAATATGTTTATGATCATAGGAACTAAAAAACATTAGTATTTAGCCTAATAAAAACTTGCAGACTTAATTGCTGCAAGTTTTTTAATTTTAAAAAGTACAGAATAAGTTGATAAGTAATCGTCTTGGTATCATAATATAAGGAAAAGACAAAATAAAAGAAATTATACACGAAATTTCAACAAGTAAATTTCTATTAGGGGGAAGAGTATGTCAGATATAAATAAGATACTTATAACCGGGAGGCTATACAGGGAAATAGGGGAGGCATTGGAAAGTAAAATATCAAAGGAAATTTTATGCCTTCCGGAAGATAAGGTGACAGAGAAGGAGCTGCGCTGTGCTGATGCTTATGTAGCCTTTAAGCCAACAGATAATTTTGCTTTCTACAACATTAAATGGGTACATGCCTTAGGGGCTGGGGTAGATGGTTTTCTATTTGGACGGCAGTGGAAGAAGGATGTGCTGCTGACAAGAACAATCTGTTCTTTTGGTAAAAAGATAAGTGAATATTGCCTGAGTTATATACTTTCGGACCTGCAGCATCATAGAGAATTTAAGAAAAATCAGCAGGAAAAGCTTTGGAAACAGCTAACTCCTGCGTCTATAGGAAGTCAGACCATACTAATATTGGGGACAGGTGTAATTGGAAGTGAAGTTGCAAAGAGCCTAAGTTATTTTGGTGCAGAGGTTATAGGTGTATCCCTAAGTGGAAAGACAGTGAATTATTTCAATAGGACTATAAAGTTTAGTGATGTACAAGAATATTTAAGTAGGGTGGATTGGCTGATCAATACCTTGCCATTAACAGAGAGTACCCAAGGAATTATAGATGATAATATTTTTAAGTATCTAAATTCTGCAGGATTTATAAATGTAGGTAGGGGGAGTACGCTAAATGAAAAAGCTTTACTTAAGGCATTAGTCAATAACAATATCAAGATTGCTATTTTAGATGTGTTTCCCGCTGAGCCTCTTCCACTGGAATCTGAGTTATGGAGTAATTCCAATATAATAATCACGCCGCATATTTCTGCAATAACAGATGTTGATGAAGCCGTAGAGTGCTTTTTGAATACTTTGACAGGGATAGAAAGTGGGGAAACAAACTTAAAAAATAAAGTTAGTATAAAAAAGGGATATTAATTTATGTTATGACCTTATCAGTGCTTATATCCATATTAACAATAAGCTGTTTACTGAGGAGACAAGTAATATATGCTATTTATAAGTTAGCAGGACAGCGGAGAAAAATCTTCCTCAATTACTCATTCCTCACTGCTCATTACTCATTTAGAAAATTGCGTTGTGACGCAATTTTCTTTTATGTTTTACTAAAAATATGATATTATGCAAATGATATTATAAAAAGCATAATTAAGGAGAAAAGAAAGTGAAGGAACAGTTAAAAGAATTCTGTAAAACTTTAAACATTGAATATATAGGAATTGCACCGCCGGGACCCTATTATGAATTCGAAAAGATATGGAAGAATAAAATTGAAAAGGGACATGTATGTGGTTTTGAGGAGATGGATATAGAAAAGAGGGTATATCCTGAGATTACTCTTCCGGGGGTAAAGTCTGTCATTGTATGCCTATTCCCATACTTTGTTGGCCACAAAGAAGAGGCGAATATATCCAAATATACCTTTGGAAGAGATTATCATATCATTGCAAGAGAAAAGCTTGAAAAAATAGCGGAGTTTCTCGTGGATAAGATAGAAGGGTTTAAATATAAGGTTTTTTCCGATACAGGACCGCTGGCAGATAGGTATTTAGCACATCAGGCGGGACTTGGTTTTTTCGGGATTAATGGCCATATAATAACTGATAAATATGGGTCCTATGTTTTTATAGGTTATATATTAAATAACTATCCCTTTGAACCAGATAAACCGCAGGACAGAACCTGCTATCAATGTTTTACCTGTGTAAAAAAGTGTCCCGGATGTGCTGTACTTGGAGATTTTACAATTGATCCCTTAAGATGTAAGTCCTATATAACACAGAAGAAGAGAGAACTTTCTGAGAGAGACATTGAAATATTAAAAAAGCACAAACTTGTGTGGGGATGTGATGTTTGTCAGGATGTTTGTCCACATAATAAGAAGGTAGCAGAAACAATACTGGATGAATTTAAAGAGGATTTAAAATTTAACATTGATTATGAAGAGCTTATGAGCATATCTAATAAGGAGTTTATCAGAAGATATAGGGATAGAGCATACAGTTGGCAGGGAAAAGCGGTTATTACAAGAAATTATGAGATAATCAAAAATATGTACGATGAAGACAAAGATTAAATCATTAAGAGATATAATGAAACAAAATATCTACAGAAAATTAATATTATTAAATGAGTAAGTGTCATGTAAGTAAATAATAACTGGATTAAATGCAAATAATATGGTATAGTTCAATTATATATATTTTGCATATATATAATTTGGTTTACCCGTATTATGGAAGGTGGAAAATAGATGGCTATAAAAATTGTTGCCGATAGCAGCTGCGATTTAACTGCTGAAATGAAGGCCGAAATGAAAGTGGATTTGGCGCCTCTAGTACTATACTTAAAGGACAAGGCATATGTGGATGATGAAAATCTAGATGTACAGCAATATATACAGGATATGGCCCAGTGCGAAGAATCACCAAAGACTGCGTGCCCATCCCCTGAGGACTATATTAAAAAATATGAAGGTGATGAAAGTGTTTTTGTAGTAACCCTATCTTCTAAACTCAGTGGTTCCTATAACAGTGCTGTATTGGCAAAAAATATTTTTTTAGAGGAAATAGGTAATAAATTTATTCATGTCTTTGATTCACTAAGCGCTTCAGTAGGGGAGACTTTGGTGGCCCGTAAGATACATGAACTTTCAAAGCATAATATAAGTGATTTGGAGATAGTAGATAAAGTCTCAAGCTATATAAAAGAAATGAAGACTTTTTTCTTACTGGAAAGCTTAGAACACTTAGCAAAGGCTGGCAGGCTGAGTCCTCTAGTTGCAAAGGTAGCTTCTGTGTTTTCAATAAAGCCTATAATGTGTGGCGATGAAGGATCAATAAAGCTCTTTGAGAAAGTAAGGGGCTATAAGAAGGCATTTATGAGATTAGTTGAAACAATAGGTGAGAAGGGCAAGGATTTTGAGGATAAAGTATTAGGCATAGCTCACTGCAATTGTCTGGACAAAGCCCTGCAGTTTAAAGAAGAGGTATTAAAGAGATACAACTTTAAGGATATAATTATTGTTGAAATGGGAGGCTTATCTTCTACCTATGCTGATGAGGGAGGAATAGTAATAGCTTTCTAAATTAGTATTGTAAGAGGTTTATATATGGCATATTTAAATATTTCCTTGACTGAAGCGATAGGTTTTATTGATAAAAATATAAATTACAACCGAGATAGAATAAAAAGTATAAAACTTATAAACGGAAGCCAGACCGAAATTACTGTAAGTGTGGGAAAGTTCTTCCCGGATATGAAGGTAGTGGTGGCCTTTAATGGATATAGAGACGGAAGACTTTATTTCAATATAATAACAAAGGGTGGAATAAAGATTCTTATGGGACTTATGAATGAGTTGGGGGGCAAGAACCTTAATGATTACATAAGGCTGGAAAAAGATATGGTACAGGTCGATGTTAATAAATTTACTGGTGACAATTTTAAGGATGTAAAAGTACGGGATATAAGTATGTCAGGAGAGCAAATTTATGTAACAATTGACTTTAATTAAAGAAAAGAAACCAGCAACTGCTGGTTTCTTTTCTTTATGCTGAAGATATCCTGTCTTAAATCTTTGCCTTATAGATGGAGTTTTAATGTGTAATTTGGGGGGGATTTTGTAGGAAGTATTTATTGATTTAATAATACAATAAAGCATGTAATTTGTCAACAATGATTATCAATAAATAAGTAATGTCGTTATTTGTTTTATATTTTTTATACATACAAATGAATATAATTGGATGAAATTCAAAGTATTCTTATAATTATTCAAATATTCGGCCTATAAAGTGTCAACCAGAACGTAACTGCATATATAAATATTGAACACATAAATTAGGTCTTATGTGAAAAAAACTTATTGGGAGATGTTTATATGAGTAATATCCGGATTATGTTTTTTAAGAGAGGATATACTGAGCCATTATTTACAGCTAAGGACATAAATGAGAGAATAGTAAAAGAACAAAAGGATATATCAACTATTGATTGTGGGTACGAAGACCTAGATACTGAAAAAGATGCGAAGATCATTGATA
Source organism: Clostridium thermarum (assembly GCF_006351925.1). Classification (NCBI taxonomy): domain Bacteria; kingdom Bacillati; phylum Bacillota; class Clostridia; order Eubacteriales; family Clostridiaceae; genus Clostridium; species Clostridium thermarum. The sequence goes on from NZ_CP040924.1 coordinate 751,021, forward strand.
TGTACCTCAATGCTGACAGGATTGAACTGCGAAACGGACTATACAAGGTTACAGGAAAAAGATTTAAAGCTACAGAACCACGAGCCTTGTGGATTGAGGTGGAGTTGTTAGAAACTTGGGAGAGAAAAGTAGTAAGGCAGAGAAAGTAATTTCTGTTGATAACCACATAAGATGCTATATTGGGTACATTACAAAAAAGTCTGGCCGCTGGGCGGTCAGACTTTTGTTATTTTATGAGTTCCCTGTCGGAGTGAATAAGAGAGAAGAGCTACTCTTCCTGGGTATCTTCTTTATCACTTCCTAGGCCGGAAAGCATGGCACTAGCCTTGGTGTGAGTGCTCTTTTTAAATCTCATTTCTATGTTATGAGACACTTCTTCTGTGTGATACTTATTATTTTTTAGTTTTCTTTCAAGACTTTCTTTACCCTTTTGCATAATTTACAGTCTCCTTTTTTAGTTATTTAAATAGATGAAACTTTAATATGATGTTTTCTGAAATTATCTTTCATTTACAAGAAAGTATTTCCTGAGTTTGCGAAGCTATCATTGCTTACTTTATTATCTTTAGATTTGTTTATCTTGTTATGTGGAAAAAGCTCTCCAGGTTTATCATAAGCACCTTCAGAATCTACCGTGAGGTTAGAGGATGAAGAGGCAGCAAAATCACCAGTGGTGACCGGTCCGGCAGCAAGCTTATCCCTGGTATTGGATATTGTATTTTTCCTTCTATATTCTGGCACGGAAACACCTCCATATTTGCTTTCTTCATTGTCAGTTTCTCCAACATCAATTTTAAATATTCCTTTTTTATTTAAGCTGCTAATTGAGAATGGGGGAATAAAAAAATCATGGTGACACAACCTAAGTGTATAGTATCAATATAAAGAAATTGCAAAGCAAAATATTCATCACGGAACACGCAGAAGACGCTGAATTACGCTGAAGGGATTTTATTTTTGCTTTATTTGCAGGTTTTGTTTAACAATATAATTTTCCATGTCATCAGTGTTCTCCGTAGATTCCGTGTTTTATTTTTATTGCTTCGCAATTTTCTTCTATTATAACAACGTTAGGAGGTAAGACCATGACAACAAAAGGACAATTTTCAAAAAAGATGCTTGCAGATATAAATCTTAGAGAGGTACGACAAGGAGTATTCGAAAATATTGGTCCTGTTCAAAATAATAGGCCAAAGAATGCACCGGTGCACAGAAATAAGAGAGAAACACAATAGATATCAAAAAACTCGGAGGATAGTGACCTCCGAGTTTTTGGCTTTATGCATTATAATATAGTCAAGGGGTCAGTATAAGCTAGTCCTAAACTTTCTGCTACGGGCTTACATGTTATATGGCCATTATAGGTGTTAAGACCAAGAAGCAAGGCGGGATCTTCTCTTAGAGCATTTTTTATACCTTTATTGACTAGCTTAATTAAGTATGGCAGTGTTGCCGCTTCCAGACCTATAGTTGAGGTTCTGGGAATTGCCTGCATTACAAATATGGCAAGGGGAATACAGAAGGTGAAGCATTCTCATGAAAGAGTAGAGGAAACTGCCCCAAAAGCATCAAAGGATTTATGCAACATGGTTGCTGGTATAATAGAAAACTTATAGTATTCAACAATTATTGATAAAAAAGTAAACTAATAAAGCTTTATCTATGAAGGATAGCTTTATTAGTTTTTTATTTACTTAGAGTTTGGATTTTCTGAAATTTGGAATTGATTAGTTTTTCCCATCATATAAGCTAACTTAATGATTATAATTTCTTCCTCAGACATTTTTCTGCTAAACATTTTCTCCATCTGATTTATTAAAGCTTCACTATCCAGATATTTTTTTCCTGCTGAAGACCGGCTGCTGAGTTTAGGATTATTTGTATTATAAAGCTTGGGCTTTATTTTATCACTATATACTCTTTTGAAAATTTCTGCTGTAAAGTAAGCATCGCTGTAGGCATCGTGAAACTCGTTATTATGAGGAATGCCAAGCAACTCTACAGTGCTTTTTAAACCTATATTAGTACCCTTTTCACAACTAAGCAGTTTTGACATATAAGATTGTAGATTTATATATTTTCTGGGAATTGAGCTTATATTTAAACCATGAAATTCAGCATTTCTAAAAAGCTCCCTCATATCCGCTGTACCCCAAACACAAAGGATGGTATTCCTGTCGTCTACCAGACCAATAAATTCCTCGAAGACCTCCTTAAAACTTTTTGCTGTATTTAAGTTGTTACGGGTTATACCTGTCATCTCCTTAATAAAAGGATGGAGCTTCGTGAATATTTGAGGTTTCACTAATCTATCCAAAGTAGCGATAGTCTCTAAGTTGTCATTTAGCTTCACTGCCCCAACTTGAATAATTTCAAAGGGACATTGTAAAGAAGCTTCGTTTGTATCTGGTAATTTATTATTATAGGCTTGGTTAAACTCCAAATCAAATACTATGTAACTCATAATTTTTCCTCACAATGTAACTTATATTATTTATTATTGCCCAACATTAACAAAAAAGCCTTTACCCTTAATATTATATAAAACTTTTACGCAAACTTCGAACATTTATATATACATTATACATCTTATTGTAAGAAAAAATTAAGAATTTTGGAACCTTATTTGTAAATATATTCACTTAAAATATATTATGAGAAATTTTTGAGAGATATATGGGGAGGAAATAAAATGAAACCAACAGCTAATAGTCTTTTGTGAAATAGGAAATGAATAATAAAGCTATCCACACAAAAAGCCAACTTGGATTTTAATGTGGATAGCTTTATTATTTATTCCATGTATATATCAGAGAATTCTATATTTACCTTATCAATTATATTTGAGTTTTCTGCCAGATCTGTAGCTACCATTTTAATTTCTTCAAAGGGTAACTCTTGATTTTTATTACAGGGAAGATTTATACAGAATTCAACACCGTTGCCTTCTTCACTTTCCACTGATATACTGCCTCCATGCATTTCCACAAATTGTTTAACAAGGTAGAGGCCTATTCCGCTGCCTTCAGTGTTTCTGGAAAAAGACTTGTCTATTCGTGCAAAACGATTAAACAGTAAAGATATCTTGTCCTTAGGAATCCCAATACCATTATCCTTTAATCGGATATTTATAGAATCAACTAAGTCTTCAATATTGACATATATTTTACCTTCATATACGCCGTATTTAACAGAATTGGCCAATAAATTTAGGATTATCCTTTCGATGAGATCCGGATCAATTAGCATATATTTTTCTTCCACATCAGTATCAAAGATCAAGGAAATAGACTTGCTTTCAGCAAATGGAACTACTGACAGAGTACATTCTTCTATGACAGTGATTATATTCATATATCTCATATTCGGCTTGAAAAAACATGCATCAATCTTAGTAGCGTCAATTAGGTTATTTATAATCCTTAGTAGCCTAAAGCAATTTTGTTTTATCACCTTATTGAAACGATGAGTATCAGAGACTTTACCTGAGTGTATGTATTTATCCTCTAATTGAATTGCGCTGTATATAAGATTAATGGGGGTCCTAAGTTCATGTGAGATATTTGCCAGGAAACCAATCTTTAGCTGTTCATTTTCTTCATCAATTTTTGCTTTAGTCAATATTTCTTGAGCTTGTTTTTTTTCTGTAACATCTTCAAGTATAAGCAGCGCATATTGCTCATCGTCTAAGACATTATAAAGTAAAGTGTATTCCAAATCATAGGATTTATTTTTATTTAATATAAGTTTTGCCTGTGCACATTGAATGTTTTTTCCGTAATAGACCTCATCGAGTTGCCCCCTAAATTTATTTTTACAGTCTTCAGGTATTAAGTCTATTATGTTTCGATTTAAGAGGCTGCCATCACAAACATCCTTAAACATTTCATTGCAGACCTTGTTTGTAAAAACTATCTGAGTACCCTTTAACAATACTACGGCATGTGGTAAAAAATGAAGAAGTTGTTTATATCTATGGTGACTTTTCAAGATTTCGGAGTTAGCACTTATCAGTACTTTATTCTTAGTTACAAGTTCTTGATTTTGTCTCTTTAGCAGTTGTTCTTTTTTTGCCAATTCATCATTCTTAATGCTCAAGTCAGCAAAAAATAGTTTTATTGGATCTTTAAAAGCCAGCTTAATAATCATCATAAAAATAGGATAGCTGCAGAATAACTTAATAAAGTGTATTACCGCTAAGTGTAATTCTGTATCTGGTATAGCGATTATAATGCTGACTTGATACAGTATCATTAATATAAAATAAGTTAGTATGTACTTTCTTATTTCAGCATGGTCATTAAGTCTGTTTTTTATAAGAAAAGTTATTGATACAGAAAATACGGCGATTGAAATGTAGCAGAGTACTATATAGGAAGTAGAAAATACTCCATCTGTGATTTCAAACTCTGGAAGCATATCAACTAAATATACTGAAATAAACAAAATAATAGTTATTACAGAATAAATATAAAATAACCTTTTTATGCTAAGCTTACGCCTTCTTCTGTTATTAATAAAAAGTAGAAAAAAGCATTGAAAAAATCTTGCTAATACAGAAAATTGTAAAGATATGCATGTATGTGGGGGATAAAGGGCCTGAGCAAATTCGAATATAGATGCAAAGCCATAAGTAAGACCGATAAAATGAAAGTTCTTGTCTTGTGATAATTTGTAGGTAAACAAGGATATTATCATTATACAGCAGCCTAGGACGACACCGATATTTTCAACTATTATATGAAAAAAATTAATATCATAGGAGGCCAAGAAAAGTAGAGCGATTATTACAACGGAAAAAATAACAATTCTTTCTGACAAGTTAGATATGTGCTCTGGATTGTTAGAAGAAGTATTATTTTGCAACATAATTTTCTCCTCACCTTGGTTTATATTGGTTATTCTACAAATTATTATTCTATGTGCTGTGACAAATTCCTTTTTTTATCTTCAAATAAATAGAAAAAATTATAGTCACACCAACTATGATTTTGAATATGATGGAATTGTGTGAACAACATATAAGGAGGAAATTTATACCGTGGCCGATGATATGAAAAAAATGAGTAGCCAACCATCTGGAAAATGTATTCCACAGGAAACTGTGATTAAGGACGTACTACTAGCTAGAGCCTATGTTCCTTTTCAGAAACTTTGTACACTATTCTCTCCAATGGAAGCCTTAAAAAGAGGCACTGCTTTCCCGGAGCTTTTTAGTCCCTATGATGGTAAAGAGAAAAAAACTAGGACAGACATCAGATATAGATAGAAGGAGGAATAATAATGAGCAATGAAAAAAGTAAATTTGAATTGTTAGAACAGATCATGGCTTCAGATTTTATGATAATAGACCTTCATCTTTATCTGAATACTCATCCTATGGACAGAGAGGCTATTGCTAAGTATAATACCTTCGTTATGCAATCTAAAATGCTAAAAGAAAGTTATGAGAGACTCTACGGGCCAATAACTCAAAATTCTACTAGCCCATATCCATGGCAGTGGATGAATGAACCATGGCCATGGCAATATGAAGCTAATCCGAGATTAGATGGGGAGGATAGATAATCTATGTGGTTGTATGAAAAAAAGCTAGAGTTTCCTGTAAAAATAAAAAATCCTAATCCTAAGATGGCTAAAATTATTATTTCACAGTATGGTGGACCAGATGGTGAGTTAGCAGCATCCTTGAGATACTTAAGTCAAAGATTTTCAATGGTAACACCTCAAGCTATAGCTACACTAAATGATATAGGAACTGAAGAATTAGCACATCTGGAGATAGTTGGATCTATGGTGCATCAGCTGATGAAGGGTGCAAGCCTTGAAGAAATAGAAAAAGGAGGCTTGGCTCCTTATTATACTGATCATGACAAAGGGGTATATCCTGTAGATGCAAACGGGGTGCCATTTACGGCTGCATATGTTCAAGTTAAAGGAAATCCAGTTGTAGATTTAACAGAAGACCTGGCTGCTGAACAGAAGGCGCGAGGAACGTATGAATGGTTACTTAATTTCGCAGATGATCCAGATGTAATAGAGCCATTGAAATTCTTAAGAGAAAGAGAAGTGGTTCACTATCAAAGATTTGGTGAAGCTCTGAGAATTGTTCAAGATTATTTACAAGACCCACATCTCTTTGTTATACCAAAACCTGATTTTATGAAATAATTTTAAAATGAACTGCCGCACTAAAAAAGAGCGGCAGCTCTTTTTTGTTAAAATGAAGGGATATTGCGAATAAAACTCTAAGAAAAATCTTTCCTTTTTTTTCAGTGTTTATTTTCTTTTATTTTTTCTATTCTTGTGATTATATTTTAAAATTTTATTGTGTTTAATAATTAGTATTTAAAATGCAAATACTACAGTTGTATTTTAGAAAAGAAAGGGGAATATGTATGAATCATAATTCAACTAAAAATAAACCTGATAAGAAGAATAACCAAAATAATGATGTGCAGTTTTATAATGATACCTTAGGAGAAAATGCTTCAGAAGAATTTAATAGTGAAAACTACTCTAATGCTATGAAAAAAGATACTAGAAATTCCGGTATCAAGTAACAGAAGAGGGTGATGGTCTTGGTAGACAGTACAAAAAAGAGTAATGAGATAGAGAAAGAAAATAAGGCTGCTGAATATTTGAACAGTAAGTTGGGAGAAAAAACTTCCCAGGAATTTAAAAGCGTTAAGTATGCCAGCGCTTTAGAGATTGCAAAGAAGAAAAAGGATGTGCATTAAAAATAACTTTGAGGTAGAGCAGTAATCTCTACCTCATTACTATTATTAAATATTATGTTCTGGATACTAAAATGTTGGCAAATTATCTAGATTGTCACTTTCAGAATCATTTGGGTTGCTTCTTAAAAATTCTCTACCATTCCTGGATTTGCCTACATTAACTCCTTGGATAGCATTATCCTTTGCCATCATTATGGCCTCGTCTATGGAATAAATATCTCCATTATCTGTCATTACATCAGTGATTTCACCTTCAGAATTCTTCCTGACTTTGGTGATTTTTGCTTTTTTATTATTATCCATACAAAAACCTCCTTTTAATCTATGATGTAGATTCTATTGGTATCTATCATGTGAGGATATCTTTCCAATAGATTATCCAAATCAACTTTTTCCTGAGTGAGGCTGGTGAAGGCTTTTTCTATATTTCCATGTTCTTGAGCCAATAAATCCTGAACTTTTTTCTCACTATCTAAGATTACAAGCTTAAAACTTCCTAGTTCATGTATCATCTTTAAAACTTCATGAATTCCTTCAATTTTGTTATAAGGATTTACATCTTCTTCTTCAGGTGAGTTTCCATTAGTTATTTCATAGTAAAAGTGGCCTGTCATACCTTCTTCTATGTTCTCAATGAAAGGTCTAATATAGATTTTTTCTCTTTCAAAATCCATAATAGCTGTCTCATCAATATCTTCTTGAGTTATTACAAATAATGAGTACTTCATATAATCACTACCTTTCTTAAAGTTACTGCTGCTAAAGTCATATAGTTATAATTTACTTCATTACGGATTTTTTATACTTGAATTTGATAAGTGTACTGCATTAGTATATAATAATGTATATACTTGCAATACATTGATAAAAGGTGATGGGATGGGATTTTTTAATAGGAGCAGACAAAAAGAGCTTAAGGAAAATGAGGCAAGACTGAGAAGAACTAACAATTTTGAGGTTCGCTATGTAACAACCAGAGATGGTATTTGTTATGGTGAGAGTATAATAGGTAAGTATGGAATTATCGAAATAGTTGATGATATATACAGGATAATCTGTGATAATAAAATAGTTTTTGAACACCCAATTAAAGGTCTCATGGGTTCCGAACTTATGAGTTTAGATGGCATTATTTTGAGTTATATAGATCATAAAACCGGTGAAAATGTTGAAGTTATAGCATATTACAAGTACCATAGAAAATAGAAAATGTTTAAGACCAAAGGTGTAGAGCTTTTGGTCTTTCTTTTGTGCTAAATATGAAATTCTGAATATTGTTAAAAATATGGTGTCAAAGCGGGAACTTTATTCATATACTAATGTAAGCACTAAGTAGAGTGCCATACATAAAACTACATATATAGAAATTTAGAGAAAAGGGGGTTAAGATGAGCAAGGACAAGAACATATATGACCGATATATAAAAAACTTCGATATAGATCTGCTAAAATGCAAGTTCCTTGGTAAAGGTAATAATGGAGTAGTTTATCTGCTTCCGGAAGGTAAGATTATTAAAATTTGTTATGAAGTTGAAAGCTGCCGTAAAGAATATAATATATTGAAAAGAATTCATGACAATAAGTATTTTCCCAGAGTTTATGGTATGATGGGAAATTATATGATTAGGGATTATGTAGATGGTGTGCCCCTACATAAACATATAAAAACAAATGGATTTACCAGACGACTGGCCATAAATATTATAGAGCTGTTAGAAGAGTTTAAAAAACTTAAGTTTACTAAACAGGATGTACGATGCAAGGATATCATGGTTAAGGCTGATGAATCCCTAATGGTGATAGACCCCAAAAAGTTCTATACCAAAAAGCGAAATTTCCCAAGTCATTTATCAAAGGGCTTATATAAACTTGGCGTATTGGACGATTTTATGTGGATCCTAAAGGAAGAAAGACCAAAATTATATGAAAAGTGGCACAAAGACATAGAAAAGTATATTGAGGACACATTTCCTTCTGAGTTTTGATGCAATACACTGTAAGTATTTGCCAGCTTAACTTTAACCATAGAGTCCTTGGAGAAATAAAAATGCTGTGTTAAAATAGTAGCATCAAATTTTGGAGGGATAATATGAACATAAGAAGCTTTTTAAAGCTAGTAGAGATTCAAACAAAGGCTGCAAGTATGATTCCTTTGCTGTTAGGGACGGTATATTCACTTTATAGATTTAAGACCTTTAATCTACGCAATTTTGCGTTTATGTTTGTTTCTTTACTGACCTTTGATATGGTAACCACAGCAGTGAACAATTATATGGATTTTAAAAAGGCGAAAAAAACCCATGGCTATGGGTATGAAACCCATAATGCCATCGTAAAGTATAAGTTGAAAGAATTCACTGTACTTACGGTTATTTTTTTGTTACTCACTATTGCAGTAGTGTTTGGAGTGCTTTTATTTTTAAATACTGACATAATAATATTACTGCTAGGAGCTCTTTCCTTTGCAGTGGGAATATCCTATTCCTTTGGACCAATACCAATATCAAGGACACCTTTTGGGGAACTTTTTTCAGGTTTATTTATGGGATTTGTGATAGTGTTTATTTCTGTCTATATCCATATTTTTGACCAAAATGTATTGAATATAGTCTACAGTGGCGGCAATTTAAGCTTAAGTATTGGCATTCTTGAAATTCTGTATATATTCCTACTCTCCATTCCGGCAGTAAGCGGAATAGCAAACATAATGCTGGCAAATAACATTTGCGATATCGAAGACGATAGAGAAAATAGAAGATACACCTTACCAATATATATAGGAAGAGAAAATTCTCTGAAGCTTTTTAGAAGCCTTTACTATATTGCCTTTGCCGTGGTCATACTGCTTGTAATCCTTGGAATAGAGCCTATTAGCTGTCTATTAGTATTAGTTACGTTGATTCCTGTCAATAAGAATTTAAAAACCTTTGACAAGTTACAGACGAAAAAAGATACTTTTCCATTGTCAGTAAAGAACTTTGTAATGATGAATGTGACCCTTATAGTTACAATAGCAGTTGCACTGCTATGGAAGTAGTTTGACCAGAAAGAAAATTGCGTATTAACGCAATTTTTTTCTTTTCCGAACAAAAAAGTTCCGGGCCGTAACCCGGAACTTTTTATCTCATCAATTTTTCCGCATCTTCTTCAGACAGAGGCTTACTGAATAGGTAGCCTTGAACTTTATCACAGCATTTGCTTTTAAGTACTTCCAGCTGAACAGAAGTTTCAACACCTTCAGCCACTACTTTTAGGTTCATGTGGTGAGCCATTTGAATGATGCTATCTATGATGGATTTTTCTGTGTTGCTGCAACATAAGTTATCAATAAATGACTTGTCTACCTTTAAAGTAGTGATGGGAATTTTCATTAAATAATTCAGGGAGGAGTAGCCGGTACCGAAGTCATCCAAGGCTATTCGTATCCCTAGGGACCTTAGTTCATTTAATACCTCGATATTGGTGTCCAGGGATTTCATAAGCGCAGTTTCCGTAATCTCTAGCTCCAGATCCTGTGGTGCCATACCTGTTTCAGCAAGGATATCCCGCACCATGGATATAAAACCAGGCTGCTTAACTTGTATAGATGAAATATTCACTCCCATACAAACAAAGTCAAGACCTTTGTTGCGCCATTGAGAAGCTTTAGTACAGGCGGTTTTTAATACCCAGCGGCCTAATTCCACAATATGTCCGGATTCCTCCGCTATTGGAATGAATTCTGCAGGGGAAATAAAACCTAACTCCTTACCATTAAGTCTAAGCAGTGCTTCAAATCCACATATCAAGCCGGTTTTGATATCATATTGAGGTTGATAAAATAAAGATAATTCATTATATTCAATAGCCCTTCTTAAAACCGCTTCTATGCTGGTTTTTCTCTGCAGCTCTAGGTACATTTCATCACTATAGAAGCTATACATGCTTTTTCCACGTTCCTTAGCTTTGTACATAGCAGTATCAGCATTTTTTAAGAGGATAGAAGCTTCCGTACCATGCTTAGGATACAGTGCTATACCAACACTGGCGGTAATATGGATTAGTTTTTCTTGTATTTGAAGAGGATTGCTGAATATTTGTAGAAGGTGCTCTGCATAATCTACAGGGTCTTCCTTATTAAGTAAGGGGTGAAGTATTATAAATTCATCACCGCTAAATCTGAATACAGAATCTTTATGCTTTATAAAGTTCTTAAGTCTATCAGAAAGTTCAATTAAAACCAGATCTCCATAATTATGGCCTAAGGTATCATTTATATTTTTGAAGCTATCAATGTCTATAAAAAACAGGGCCCCCTGTGAGCTTGACACAGAAGCTTTGGCTAACTCTGACTCTAAAGTTTTCATTAGCAATGCTCGATTTGGAAGATCTGTAAGGGAATCGTAATAAGCCATATGTTGCATTTTTTCTTCAGTTTTTTTTCTTTCGGAAATATCAGTCATTGAACCTGCCATTTTTATTGACTTGCCATTTTTATCTCTCAGAGCTTTTCCTCTGCAGTAAATCCAGATATAATTGCTGTTTTTCATCCTGATTCTGAACTCAGCTTTAAAAAAGTTATCTTTTCCTTCCAAGTGATTTTGTAACCTAAGTACAAAACTAGAAACATCTTCAGGATGAATTATCTCATTAATGATCTTTTCATAAGTAAAAATACCTGAAGAGCTATAGCCTGTAATATCATACCACTTCTCCGAGGCGAAAAAATCACCAGTCTCTAGGTTCCATTCCCATATAACATCATTGGCGCCTGCCAAGGCTAATCGATATCTTTCTTCACTGTTACGCAGAGCTTCTTCATTACTCTGAAGTTCGTCATACTGTGCACGAAGTTCCTCGTCAGTGGCAACAAGTTCTTCGTGAACAGCAGTAAGTTCATCATAGCTGATACTTAACTTATTAATCATACTGTTAAAACTAGAGGAAAGTTGCCCGAATTCATCCTTTGTATTTATTTTAGCTCTAACAGCCAGATTGCCATTTCCGGCTTCTACCATCAGATAGGTAAGATCTCTTAGAGGCTTTGAAATTTTGTAGGAAGCAAAGTCAGCTATAATTATAGCCACCACTAATATACACAGAATTATGGCAACAATATAATATCCTATGTCATTTGCTTTACTAGTCAATTCATGACTTTCTACAATAGAAGCCATTTTCCATCCCGTTGAGGGGGAAGTGAAGGTATTAACCAACACTGGTGAGTTATTTATTTTGGTTTTGAAGGACTCATTTTTAGTTGTAAAAAGCTTATCAAAGTCCTCTATGACAAATCTAGCTATTGACACTTCATTATCAATATTTCCTTTAAGTTCTTAAAAATAAGACTGCTATCAGGATGAGAGATTATGGTGCCGTCTGCGGTATATAAAACTATATAGCCGGAATCTCCAATTTTAATTTTACTTACTAAATTAGAGATACTTTCTAAAGTTATATCCATACCAACCACACCTATAATGTTACCATTACTGTCTTTAATGGCAGAAGAAGTGGTGACAATAAGTGATTGATTTTCATCCTTAGAAATATAAGGGGCTGTTAATATGACATCATCTGGAGCTTCTATGGCTTGCTGATACCAGGGTCTTTCTCGTGGGTCATAGCCGTTTACCGGTACCCCATCAGGATATCTTACAAAACCTCCCCAGGCTGTACCCACATATACCAAGGCTGCTTCAGTGTGAGTTACAGCATATTTTTTCAGTTCACTATATATTAGGCCTTCTATGCCAGGAGCATTTTCTGAATACTTTTTTTGGTTAATATCATTAGAAGCATTCAGAACACCGGACACTGTTTGATCTGTTTGTAAGATATAATGATTATAAGTGAGTAATTTAGTATCATTCTTGATGTTATTAAGGGCATTTATCAATTCTCTATCTACATCAAGCATTCCTTTTTCTGCAGTGAAAAAAATATTACTTTCCAATGAAGAATAAATGGTTTTATATGTAAGGATTCCTATGGGGATGGCAGTGAATAATATTATTAAAATAAATAATATAAATAATTTGGACTTAAATGAAAATTTCATAGTTACAGCTCCTTGGCACCTTTATTTTATATATAGTTATTCGTGAAATAAAGAGTAAACTTTATGGTTTAACTCCTGGCTAAAGTATAAATGTATAGGAGTAAAAAATAACAGGCTCTAAGCCTGCTATTTTAGTCTGGTGCCATTCTCTTCTTGAAGGATGAGACCTTTTTTCATAAGTCCGCCTAAGGAATTTTTAAAGTTATTTTTGCTGGTGTGGAAGACTTTATAAATATCCTCGGGTGAGCTTTTATCGTTATAGGGCATAAACCCATTATGATCATGTAAATACTCCAATATGATTTCTTGAAGTTCTAAGCGCTGCTCTTTCGGTGCCTTTCTAGGACTGAGCCCTAACCTTCCGTCATCATAAATTTTTATAACTGTCAAATCCAGTACATCCCCATGGTTTAATTCCATAAAGTATTCAGTTTTTAATATAAGGCCTTTGTACAAGTTGTCAATGGCGATAAGTGCACTCTTGTTGGTTTGGAAGCCGTACACTGTTCCTCGTACATGATCTCCAATGGAGTGCTGGTCAGCAATGTCAAGGTAACGTTCTATATCTGTGGTGGCTGCAATTCTTTCGGTTTTGTCCAAGTAAATATAAAACAAATAGGATTTACCCTCCTGAAGCTCATAAAGCTTCTCTTTCAAAGGGACTAGTATATCTCTTTCCAAGCCAAAATCCACAAAACTTCCTATTTTCGTGGTGGATACCACTCTTAAGTAAGCCAAGTCACCAACCTTTGCCAAGGGCTTTTTCATGGTAGCTATGGGTCTATCCTTTGAATCTCGGTATATAAAAACTTCAACCTCATCACCAACATTTAGATCAGAACCAAGGGTGCTGTTTTTGGGCAGTAATATATCCTCCGAAGTTCTACTTCCACCTGCATCTAAAAAGTAGCCAAAGCCAGCCTTTCGTGCCACCTTTAAAGTATTATAATCACCTATTTTAATCAAAATACATACCTCACTTTACTATAGATATTTCATTAGTTCATATTTTTAACTATATTGCAGTCTTTATTCTAACACAGTAGGATTCTTAAATGAATAATTAATAATTAGTTTTTATTAATTGATTGGAAAATATTTTAAGGAATTAATCTTTCGTGGGAACACTAACCCAAAAAAATGACACCTAAAATAAAATATAATAGCTTACGAAAAGTGTGGACAAACAGTAAAATTAAAATAGAAATTTGAAAACGGTCTCAGATTACAGCATTAGGGTGTTTGATCGTATATCAATAGAAAGGGAGGCTTACACGTGGAAACAAATGTGAATGAAGTTGAAACCGTAATAAAAGACATGGGAAAGAAGCCTATGAATAAACTCAGCAAATCAATAAAAAAAATCCTATCACAAAAGCAGCTGCAGCTAATGGCTCTGCTAGGGCTTGCATGGATGTTAGTTTTTAACTATGCTCCTATGGTTGGATTACAGATAGCTTTCAAAGATTACAATATAATTAAACCAATGTCTCAGGCACCTTGGGTTGGTTTAAAACATTTTAAAGCGTTTTTGGAAGATGAGAATTTCTGGTCTTCAGTAAAAAATACTTTGGGATTAAGTATATATTCTTTGGTGATAACATTCCCTCTGCCTATAATTTTTGCGCTGTTTCTTAACGAAATTAAATCAGTAAAGTATAAGAAGTTTGTTCAGACTGTTTCATACTTACCACACTTCTTATCCTGGGTTATTCTAGGAGGTATGTTAACAAACTGGCTGTCAGATGTAGGTATTATAAATAAAATATTTATAGCTCTTAATATAATTAAGGAACCTATTTACTTTTTAGGTGAACCTCAGTATTTCTGGGGATTGGCCATTATTTCAAACGTTTGGAAGGAACTTGGCTGGTCTGCAATCATATATCTGGCGGCAATTTCAAGTATTGACCCTGAAATGTATGAGGCAGCAACAGTGGATGGTGCCGGAAGATTCAGAAAAATGTGGAGTATAACATTACCAAGTATCAGACCTACAATATCAATGTTATTTATATTAGCGGTAGCAGGTGTGTTGAATTCTAACTTTGATCAAATATTTGTATTGAGAAATTCATTGAATCAGCCTACTAGTGAAGTAATAGATATATTCGTTTATAGAATGGGTCTTCAAATGGGAAGACACTCATATGCTACAGCTATTGGTATGTTTAAATCAGTAATTGCCTTTATTCTGTTATTTACAGCAAACAAAATTAACAATAAAATTAGTGGATCATCAATACTTTAAGGAGGGAAGACAATGAAGATGGCAATTGGAAGTAGAAAGACCAAGGGTGAAACAATTTTTGACATAGTTAATGTTATTGTAATGGCTATTATATGTTTTCTCACCTTATATCCTATATGGTTTACAATAGTAAATTCATTCAACAATGGTACAGATGCCATGAGAGGCGGAATTTACTGGTGGCCTAGAATGTTTAGTTTAGAGAATTATAAGACAGTATTTGCTAGCAGTGGTATAATGTCGGCTTTTGCTACAACTGTAGCCAAAACTGTTATAGGAACAGTAGTTCATGTTTTCTTTACTGCTATGGTTGCTTATGCTTTTTCAAGACAAGACCTGGTTGGACGAAAGTTTTACATGACTTTGGGTATAATAACAATGTTCTTTGGAGGTGGATTGATACCTACCTTCCTATTAATCAAAAGTCTAGGACTTTTAAATAACTTTTTAGTTTATATAATACCAGCAGCTTTTGCTATATTCGACTTACTCATATTTGTATCCTTCTTCAGAGAAATTCCTGCTGGATTGGAAGAAGCGGCTAAGATTGATGGAGCCAGTGATTTTCAGATATTTACAAAGGTAATATTAAAAGTATCACTGCCAGTGCTTGCTACTATTGCTCTCTTCCATGGAGTATATCAATGGAACGATTATTTTACCGGAGTAATATACATGCAAAGAAAGCAAAATATGCAGCCTATACAGACCTATCTTTACAGAATAGTAGCTGCTTCAGGTGCAAACCAAATGGCCAACGGTGCCGCTTCAGGAATTGTAGGCAGAACAACTACAGCAGAATCAGTTAAGCTGGCAACAATGGTAATTACTACGGCTCCAATAGTTTGTGTATACCCTTTCTTGCAGAAATATTTTGTCAAAGGAATGCTTTTAGGAGCAGTAAAAGGCTAAAATTAAAAAAAAGATAGCATTTCGAAAAAAACATGGTATAATGAAATCGTATAACACATTTGCTTTTGTGTATAGCACATTAGCAAGTAAATATAAAATATATTTTAAGGGGGATAAAAATGAACAAAAAAAGATTGTCTACATTACTAGCTCTAGCAATGACTGCAGTTTTAAGTGTAGGACTGTTCTCTGGATGTAAGAAGGATACACCATCTGATTCACCAACACCAACAGAAACTACTACACCTTCTGCTGGAGAAACAACAGCTCCTGCAGATGTTGAGCCTGGTTGGAAAGGTGATACTTCACCAATCACTTTCGATTGGTATATCAATTTCTCATGGTTTGCATCCAAGTGGGATGACCCTATTGCAAAGTATATTACTGAAAAGACTGGTGTAAGCATTAACTACATCGTTCCGGCTGGTAACGAAGCAGAAGCTCTTAACACAATGCTTGCCTCAGGTTCAGTTCCAGACTTTATAACACTTGGCTGGTGGGAAGATGCAGTTAAGAAAATGATTGAAGGTGAAATGGTTTTACCTTTAAATGAATTAGCTGACAAGTATGATATGTATTTCTACAAAGTTGCTGATGAACAGAAGTTGGCGTGGTACAGACAGGACAATGGAAATGTATACGGATACCCAAATGCTTCCTCATCGCCAAAGGACTTCGAAAAATATGCTAATTTAAAACCATCAAATCAGACATTCCTTGTAAGAAAGGATATGTATGAAGCATTAGGAAAGCCAGATATGAGAACTCCAGAAGGATTCTTAAATGCCTTAAAGGCTGCAAAAGAAAAGTTCCCAGAAGTTAACGGACAACCATTAATTCCGCTTGGTTTGCATGAATTTACTGACGCTGGTAACTACAGCTTAGAAGGATACTTACAGAACTTCCTAGCTATACCATACGAAAAAGATGGTAAGCTATATGACAGAAGCACAGATCCAGATTACATTAAGTGGTTAAAGACATTCAGAACTGCTAATGAAATGGGCTTATTATCCAAGGATATATTCGTAGATAAGAGAGCTCAGATGGAAGAAAAGATTGCTCAAGGCAGATACTTCGCAATGATATATCAGAGAAGCGATATGTCCGCTCAGTTACAGGCACTTTATGCTGCAGATCCAAACAAGGTATATATAGCTGTTGACGGACCTGCAAACTCCAATTTGGACGCACCTAAGCTAGCTGGTGATGGACTTGCTGGATGGACTGTTACATTGATTTCCAAGGATAACAAGGATCCAGAAAGAGCAATTAAGTTCTTAAGCTACCTTATCAGTGAAGAAGGTAACAAAGACCTATATTTAGGTAAAAAAGGTTTCACATATGATGTAATAGATGGTAAAGAACAATTCTTACCAGAAGTTTTACAGGTACTAAATACAGACAGAACTAAATTTGATAAAGAGTATGGTGCATCCTTCAAGCACTGGATGCTGATGGATACTAACATGAACCTGCAATGGGCTCCTCCTGCAGCAGAACCAGCTAAGCAGTTGGAAGACTGGACAAAGGGTAAGACTGTAAGCTATGCATTATATGATGGTATAGACCCAACTGGTACTTCAGAAGAAGGTATAGCAGCTTCAACAATGGCACAAGAATGGGGTAAGACATTGCCTAAGTTATTAAATGCTAAGACTGAAGCAGAATTCGATCAGATTTGGCAGGCATGGCAAGCAAAGAGAATAGAATTAGGACTTGATAAAGTTAGCGCTTACAGGGCAGCACAGTTAGAAAAGAACAAGAAAAAGCTTGGTATGTAATAATAAAGTTATATTAAGGTCCAGCATAGCTGGGCCTTAATATATATTTATACATTAGTATAGCAGAAGTATAAATGATATAATATAGAAAAATGAGTATGAGGTTGATGCGTTATGGATAATACTAATGATAAGTTTTCATTGAAAAATTTTATACGTGAAAAGATGAATGATCTACGTAATTTGAAATTAGTTAAAAAGCTCATTTATTCATATATAGTTATCATTACTATTCCAACTATAGCTTTTTCTTTACTCACAATCAGGGGATTTGAAAATAATCTGAAAAAAGATGCTATCAGTGAAAACAGGTACCAGTTAGAAGCTGAGAAAGCCAGTATTAACAGAAACTTTCAAGCATTGGTAAAGATGTCACAGATGGTTATTACCGATGACAAGTTTATGGCTTATATGAAGTCATCTGATGAGTATAACATTGATGAATTAGTTGAATTTAATCAGGACACCTTGAACAATATTTTAAGGATGCAATATAGTAACCCATCAATAAAGAGTATTAATTTTTTCAGCAGCAATAAAAACGTTATGGAAATATGGCCTTTGATATTTAAAGACTATAGGGCTAATGATAAGTACTGGTATAAAAAAACTATGGAGGCCAATGGTAAATTCTATTTGGATCTCAGCGTAAACTATGATGATATTATATTTGATACTTTCAGAAATGCAAATGGAGATGGCGAGCCAGTAGTGGGATTTTGCAGGGCAATAATTGAAAACAGGAATATCGGCGTCATAAGAGTAAACATGCCTTCTAAAGTTTTTTTTACTAAGATGTTTAGTGAAAATGAAAAAACAGAAGGTCAATTCTATGTAATAGATAAGTCAAATAATATTTATACTAATGAAAACAGCAAATTTCTAAAGGAAAATTTCTTGCCTTCACACTTCCTATTGCAGGAATATTTAAAAAATAAGAAAGAAAACAGTGATAATTTTACCTTAACATATAATAAAAAAGATATGATCGTTATATATACCGAAATTGAGGAATTAGGCCTGGATATATTAAATGTAGTATCCATGGACGAACTTATCCATTATACAAAGCAGATGAAAATTGTATATATATTGGGCTCTGTAATTATTATAGCTATTCTTTCTATTGTCATATATTTTATAACCTCAATACTTCTTAAGAGACTCTATGTTATTATTCAGTCCATGAAAAGAATGCAGCAGGGAGATTTTAATATAGATATACCTATAAGAGGCAGTGACGAAATAGGGGAACTAGCCCATCATTTCAGAAAAACTTTGAAAAAAATTAATGAATTAATTCAGGATGCAGTAGATAAAAGGTCCGTTACCAAGGAGGCTGAACTAAGAGCTCTGCACAATCAAATTGATTCACATTTTATATATAATACCTTGGAAAATATAAAGATGATGGCAGAAATAGATGAGCAATATATGATTGCTGATTCTATTTACTCACTGGGAGCAATGATGAGATATAACATGAAGTGGAACAGTGAATTTTCCACATTGCATGAAGAGATAGCCCATATTCAGAATTATATTACATTAATGAATGTAAGATTTGACAATAAAATAAACTTAATTTTGGAGATAGAAGAAAATCTTCTTGAACATGAAATCTTAAAGATGTCTTTGCAGCCCATAGTGGAAAACTCAGTAAAGCATGGACTAAAGAACATGATGGATGATGAAAAATTCAACATCTGTGTAAAAGCCTATTTGCAGGGGATATTTTTTAAGGTATCCGTTACTGATAACGGAGTAGGTATACCAAAGGATGAAGTAGAAAAACTAAACAAAAAAATCTCAAACTTTAAAAAGTCAGATAATGATGAAGTAAATGAAAATAAGAAAAAAGCATCTACTGGTATTGGACTTAAAAATGTTAATGAGAGGATTAAACTTTTTTATGGAGATGAATATGGTATCGAAATATTAAGCGAAGTTGATTCATACACTAGCGTTATTGTAACTCTGCCTTATTAAATAATAGGAGATAGATGCTATGAGAAAAGTTTTGGTTGTTGATGATGAAAAGCTAATTAGAACCGGCGTAAAAACAATGATAGAAAGAAAAGCAAAAGACTTTTATGATGTAGTTTTATGCTCTAATGGACTTGAGGCACTAGATATTGTAAGCAAAGAAAAAATTGATATAGTTATAACAGATATAAGGATGCCCGAAATGGATGGAATAACTTTTATCAAAAAACTGCAGGAGTTTAAATTTAAACCGCTAATATTAATACTAAGTGGTTATGACGATTTTAACTATGCTGTAGAAGCACTGAAATGTGGAGTACAAAACTATTTATTAAAGCCTATTAAGAGAGAAGAATTATATGAAAGTCTTGATAAGATTGAAAATATAATAAAGAAATCTGAGGAAACAGAAGCTGTAAAGAATGCATATAGTGTACACATAGATGAATACATTGAAGCCGAAATAAAGAATATTATTTTGAGGACTGATATTTCTGAGGCTGAAATTGAAAACATTGGAAAAAGACTGCAGTTTGATTTATTAAACCATAAGTATTATATAGGCTTGTTGATAAAAGAAGAGAACAACAAACTTGAAACAGATGTAAGCTTAAAGCAGGACATTTCTAATGAGATAAATATTATACTTGATAGATATGGTAAAGAATCACAGCATAGTGGTTTTAAAACTTTTCAATGGCATAATGGGCTGGTGATTATTTCACAGGACATAAGCGTTTTTGAAATTATTAAGCAAAAGTGTTTGAACGATTACAGATTTAGATATCATATTGGATTAAGTAATCCAGGTCAAGGTATTATGTCATTAAAACCTTGTTTTGCTCAAGCAGAAGAGGCCTTAAAATATAGAATATTCATTAATTATCATGGCAATACAGTGATTAAATACTCAGATATTCAAGACAGAAATAAGGACTATAATTTACAATCAGACAAGATTGAAAAGCTGGGTAATATGCTGGGTACAGATAGGGATAAAGAGATTTACAGTCTCTTTGATGAAATTTTTAATGAAAATAAATTTAGAAATTTTAGCATATGTTACCTGGAGGAAACTAATAAGTTGATAAACCATATGGTTTTGGATGAAATCGAAGCTAGAATTTTTTCAAATGAGGAAGATATGCTGAAAAAGATCCAAAAGTTTAAGAGTATATATAATTTCAAAAACTATAAACAATATTATCATGAGCTAAAAGATTTTATTATTTCCATTAATGAATATATTAAAACCATGAAAGAGATATATGGAAATAAGGATAAAATCGATAAGGCCATAGAGTTTATTAATAATAACTACCATAAGGACATAAATTTAGCTACAGTATCCAATGAGGTCTCCTTAAATTATTCATATTTTTCTCAAGTATTTAAGGAGCATACCGGTGAAAATTTTGTCAGTTATCTGAAACGAGTTAGAATCAATAAAGCAAAAGAGATTCTGAAAAGTGATGAGAGTAAAGTGTATGAAGTGGGCAAAATGGTTGGTTATGACGATTCTAAACAATTCTCCAAGCATTTTAGAAGCATAACCGGGGTTTCGCCTATAGAATATAAAAGAAATTTCTTTAAAGAATCAAAGGCTTCAAAGCAAAATGATGGTACAAATAAGGAGGAATAAACATGTCAGTTAGGTATGATCTAAACAAGGAAGGACAATTTATCATTGAAGACTATGACAAAGCAAAAACCTTTGCCAGCTTCTTGCCTGGTGTTGCAGGTATAGATGGCATACCCATGTGGTCATTTTATTGCAATAGAGGTCAGGGCTTGGGAAGCTTTGGAGTAAATGATAAAGATAGTACTATTATGGAGTTTATGCCTGCAGTTACTATGTATAAAAATATAGAACTTCAGGGTTTCAGAACCTTTATAAAATATAAGGGCTCTATTCATGAAATATTCTCTTCTATGTCCAATGACAGTGTTAAGAGGAGAATGATAATAGAAAAGAATCTATTTAAAGTTGAAGAAGTAAATGATAACTTGAAAATTGCAGTGACAGTTACATACTTTACAATGCCAAGAGAAACCTTTGCGGCCATTGTAAGAAAAGTAGAAATCAAAAACCTGGATGCAGTTGAAAAGGAAATTGAAGTTCTGGATGGATTAACACAGATTATTCCATTTGGCTATAGTAATGCAGCTTTCCAAGCAATAGCCAACTTAGCAAGAGCCTGGTTTGATGTAATAAACCTGGAAAATAATATTCCATACTATAAGGTTCGAGCAACAACTTCTGACAGCTCAGAAGTGGGAGAAGTTAACAAAGGACATTTTTATTTGTCCTTCACTTCCGAAAGTAAGGGCTTAGTTTCTCCAATATTTGATATGGATATCATTTTCGGAAATAATACATCACTTACAAAGCCTGATGGCTGGGATTGCTCCATAGATGAGCTGTTAAGCAGAAAGCAGGTAGCGGAAAATAAGATCCCGGGGGGATTTACAGGCACTAAGACTGTTTTAAAAGATAAGTTTGTAATATACACGGTAATAGGACATGTTGCTGCTGAAGAACTTATTAATAGAAGAAAGAATGATTTTACCCTTGAATATATTGAGAAAAAGCAAAAGGAAGCAGTAGAATTGATAGATGAGTTAGTCAGCGATGTAAACACAAACACTGCTCACAACAACTTTGATAAGTATATAGACCAAAGCTTCCTGGACAATATGCTGAGAGGTGGAAAGCCATTAATCTTCAAGTCTGGTGAAAAGAACCATGTTTATCATGTGTTTTCAAGAAAACATGGTGATACAGAAAGGGAATATAACTTCTTCTCATTAGAACCGGCTTACTATTCACAGGGAAATGGAAACTTTAGAGATGTAAATCAGAATAGAAGAAACGATGTACTAATCTACCCTGAAGTTAAGGATTTTAATGTTAAGCAGTTTATGAGTTTAATTCAGGTAGATGGATATAATCCACTATCTGTTAAAGGTTCAACTTTTAAGTTAAATGAAAAGGCTCTTGATGGTATTTTGGAATTTGTTATCAGTGATAAAGAGGGCATAGAAAAGATCTTAAAGGACAAATATACTCCGGGAAAACTTATATCCTATATTGTTGACAATGATGTTAAGCTTTCATTATCAAAGGAAGAGTTATTACAAAAAGCCCTTGAAGTATCTGAACAAAACTACGAAGCTGAGTTTGGCGAAGGTTACTGGTCAGATCACTGGACATACAATATGGACTTAGTTGACACTTACCTATTGGTTTATCCTGATACCATAGAAAACTTTGTCTTTGAGGATAAGTCTTATCGTTTCTTTGACAGTCCTGTAAGGGTGTTAAAGAGAGTAGAAAAGCATGTAATAACTAAAGGAAAAGTGCGTCAGTATGGGGCTATAATGGAAGATGAAGAAAAATGCCATAAGCTGGGAATTAGTATAAAGGGCACTAATTGGCTAAAGACCAAGCACGGGTTAGGTGATATATATGAAACAAACTTATACGCAAAGCTGGTATCCTTGGCTTTAAATAAGTTTGTAACTATGGATCCTTATGGCATGGGTATCGAAATGGAAGGCGAAAAACCAGGCTGGAACGATGCCATGAATGGTCTGCCAGGACTCTTCGGGTCTGCTATGAATGAAACTGCAGAACTTAAGAGAATAGTGGAATTTATTATAGAAGTATCTGCTAAGTTTGATAAGGAAGTTAAGCTTCCTGTTGAGATTGCAGAACTGTTAGACAAGGCTGAAGAACTTCTAAATCAATATATAGACGGAAAGCTTAATGACTTTGATTACTGGGATAAAGTGGCTTCTGCTAGAGAAGAATACAGAGATAAGGTATATTATGGAATTGATGGAGAGGAAAAGACATTAAATACTAAGAGAATTCTTGAAGTATTCAAGAAATTTGACAATAAGATTGAACAGGGCCTAAGCAAATCCTTAAAGTATGGTAATGGAGTTTATCCAACTTATTTCACATACAAAGCTACTAAGTATGAAGTGTTAGAAGGAAAAACTAATCCGGTAAATGGCTATCAAAATGTGAAAGTCACAGAATTTGAGTGCGAGCCGCTGCCCTTGTTCTTGGAAGCCCCGGCCCGTATTCTAAAGAGTATGAAGGATAAAGAGGCTGCATCAGTACTTTACAGGGAAGTAAAAGCAAGTAACATGTATGATAGAAAGTTGGGAATGTATAAAACTTCCGAGCCAATAGATGCTTTCGGAAATGAAATCGGAAGAGTAAGAGCCTTTACTGCTGGCTGGCTGGAAAGAGAGGCGGTATTCCTTCACATGGAATATAAGTACTTACTGGCAATACTAAAAGCTGGTTTATATAAGGAATACTATGAGGATATTAAAACTGCATTGATACCATTCTTAAACCCGGCAGTTTACGGCAGAAGTATCCTTGAGAACTCCTCCTTTATTGCAAGCTCAGTAAATCCGGATGAATCAATGCACGGACGAGGCTTCCAGGCCAGACTCAGTGGTTCTACTTCCGAAGTGCTAAGCATGTGGTTTATAATGATGGCAGGAAAAAAGGTATTCACTTATGAAAATAATGAATTGAAGCTGACCTTGAGTCCTATTCTTTCTGCTGACTTCTTCGATGAAGAAGGAAAAGCTGGCTTCAAATTCCTAGGTAAAACAGCTGTAACCTATCATAACCCAAAGAAGGCTGATACCTATGGAGATGGTGGCGTAAAGATTGAGAAAATGGTACTTACTACAGTGCAAGGAGAAGAGGCTGAAATACAAGGTGATACAATTGGAAGCCCATTTGCTGAAGCTGTAAGAAACGGAAATGTAAAGTCTATAGAAGCATATCTGGCATAAATTAAATAACATATGAAACTGCACCTGAATAAATGTTTAGGTGCAGTTTTTTTGTTAGAAAATTAAATAGTTGGCATAATGTAATAATCCAAAAAAACCACACCAAATATGAAATTTTTTTACTTATCATATATTTACACAGAAGGTAGAATTAAACTGTAAAATGAAAACGGTGTCATTAAAATTTAGCTATATATAAATTATGGCTTTATTGTATTTTCTGAATAGCTTAACTGAAAACATAAGGGGGGATAGGATGGAGAAAACAATCTGAAGTCTCAGCATCATGGAAAACTTATATTTAAAAAGACTGTGAAAATCTTTTTCAGAGAGGAGCTAAACATGAAAAATCTATTTTGCTCATTTAAGAGACATGGTAAGCAGATTATTGCGCTGTTTGCAATGCTATGCTTTATCATTGGAAATGCAGCTTTTATTCCAGCAGTAGAAGCAAATGCAGCTACAGGTACAATTAAAAGGGTAGTTAATCCGGCTGATTTCTACGTGGATAACGGAACCAGAGAGGTTACCTTACAGAAGCTGCTTCCAAAACAAGTTGACGTTGTTATGTCAAATGGTACAAAGTCCAAAGCGGATGTTACTTGGAACACAAAAGGATATGTATCTAATGTTAAGTCCTCACATACCTTTACTTTTACGGGTACGGTTAAAGGAACAAAATTAACAGCAAAAATAAAAGTAATTTTAGCCAATCCTTTTGTTATATCCATTAAAACACCGGAGCAAATTAGTGTTGCAAATGGAACAACAGTAGACAAGCTGAATCTGCCTAAGACAGTTACTGTGGTAAAGTCGGATAAAACTGCTGCAAGTGCAAAGGTAGTATGGGATACCTCAAAATATAACGGTAAGGTATTAAGGGAAACTGAATATGTATTTACAGGAGATGTTGAAGGAACCGAGAAAAATACTACCATAACCGTTAAGGTTGCAGCACCCTCTATAGCATCAATAGTGGCACCTGAGCCAATAACTGTTGCAAATGGAACATCCTTAGCCCAGCTAAAAGTAAAGTTACCGGCAGGTGTTTTAGTTTATCTTTCTAATGGAGCTTTAAATGGTGTTGATGTAACTTGGGATACCTCAAGCTACGATGGTAACGTTTCAAAAGAAACTACTTACACCTTTAAGGGGGTACTTGAAGGTACAAAGTTAACAACTAGTATTGATGTAAAGGTTGGAGGACCTTCTATCATTTACGTAATGCAGCCTTCATCAATTACAGTGTATGCTGGTACAAGCTTAGCGAATTTAGAAAATATACTGCCTAAGACAGTAAAAGTATTTATGTCAAATGGTGTTATAGAAAATACGAAGGTTACTTGGGACACATCTGCTTATGATTCAACATCAACGGCAGCGAAGAGTTATGTTCTTACAGGAACCGTTGAAGGATCAACTAAAACTGTAACAATAAATGTTTATACTACAGCTGTAAGTGTAGCAGCACCATATATTGTATCTGTTACAGCTCCACAGCCTATCAACGTATATTATGGAACTCCTGTTGAAAACCTGGCTTTACCAGGAACTGTACAAGCAACTTGGTCAAACGGAGTTACGAATAGTGTGGCCGTAGTATGGGATACAACTGGTTATAATGGAAATGTTGAAGAAGGGGCAACGTATACATTTGTGGGCAGGGTACCTGGTACAACTATTACCACATCAGTAAAAGTGATTGTGCCGGCTCTTTGGACACTGGTATGGTCCGATGAATTCGATAGATCAGGAACAAATCTAGATACAAATGGTTTGGATTTAGATAAATGGGGTTACCAGATAGGAACCGGAGCAGAGTATGGACTTGATGGCTGGGGAAATAACGAACAAGAATATTATGCAAAGAATAATATTGAGATTAAGAATGATACCCTGATAATAACTCCTAAAATGGAGAGGGTTGGTGGAAAGCCATATACCTCAGGCAGAATATGGACTAAGCCAACATATGCTAAGAAATATGGTAAGATAGAAGCAAGGATAAAAATGCCAGTGGGACAAGGGTTCTGGCCGGCCTTCTGGATGATGCCGAAGAATGATGTTTATGGTGGTTGGGCATCCTCCGGAGAATTGGATATTATGGAAGCCATTGGTCATCAACCAGGTCATGTAAATGGAACAATACATTTTGGAGGCTCATGGCCCAATAATAAGTATGCCGGAGGTACACATCATTTTGAAGAAGGTACTGGTATAGGTGATTACCATACCTATGCTGTAGAATGGGAACCGGGTGAAATTAGATGGCTGGTTGATGGCGTAGTATATCATACACAGAACAACTGGTATACAAATGGAAGTGATGGTGATGAAAAGTATGCCTTCCCAGCACCATTCGACCAAGAATTCTACATTATTCTTAACCTTGCTGTAGGCGGAAACTATGTGGGAAACGTAGTTCCGGGAGCACAGGAATTTGAAGACAATCCAGCAATGGAAGTTGACTATGTAAGAGTTTATGAACTTACTGGCAGACCTTACAAGACTCCGGTAGAACCAAGACTTGAGGTAGAAGAATTACCGGCAGGTGCTAGACCTCATCATGATGAAGAAGGTAATGCACTGAATTTAGTGTATGATACCAATTTTGAAAATGGCATTAAAGATAACCGTGAAGGTATAGACGCAGAATTTGGTAATGGGTGGAATTTCATCCACAACGCACAATTTGGAGGTCAAGCAACTGTAACCGTAGAAAGGATTGATGGCAGGAATTTTGCGAAGGTTGATGTAACCAATGCAGGTAATCAGAATTACTCTGTACAGCTTGAGCAGCATACCACCTTAGGAAAAGGCAGATGGTATGAGTTTTCCTTTGATGCAAAGGCCGATAAGAACAGGACAATAGTAACAAAACTAGGCGGAGGCTCTACAGTAGGCTGGGCAGCTTATTCTGATAGTTATACTATTAATTTAACAACCGACGTTCAATCCTTTAAGAAAGTATTCCAGATGACAAAGGACTCAGATATCTTAACCCGTATAGAATTTAACTGTGCAACTACTACAGGACCGGTTTGGATTGGAAATGTAAGGCTTGTAGAAGTTGATCCGCCATCAGTGGATCCAAATAAGTCAAAGGATCCTCTTCCCAACAGCGGAAACCATGTATATAATGGTGCCTTTGACAAGTATACCATTGATAGATTAGCTTACTGGACACTTAACAAATCTGCAAATGCTGCTGCAGCAATGTTTGTTCCGGAAGCAACCAGGGAACTCAATGTCAATATAGTAAAGGGAGGAAATGCTGCTGAGGATGTAACTGTGGAGCAAGGCGCAATACAGTTAACAAAGAACAGCGATTATTTACTAACCTTTAAGGCAAAAGCAGCTGCTGACAGAACTGCTAAAGTAAAACTTACCAGCAAAGACGGAGCTACAAGCTTTGCTGAAAAGGAAGTAAATTTAACAACCTCCTACGAAACTTTCCGATTATCCTTTACCATGGGAGATATAACTGACTTAGAATCTAACTTAGTATTTATGCTTGGTGGCAATGAGTCTACAGTATTCTTGGATGATGTAAAACTCATCAAGACAAGTATAGATTATACCGGAGTAGATTTATATCCATTAAAGAATGGTGATTTTGCTCACGGCATTACTGCTTGGGAACAATTTACACAGGGTGCCAATGCTAATTTCGCAGTAGATAATGGAGCAGCTAAAATATCTGCAACAACTCTTGGAAGTGAAGCTTGGAACATAATGCTTATGCAAGGTGGCATGAGCATTAAAAGAGGGATTGAATATACATTCTCATTTAAGGCAAAGTCTTCTGTAAGCCGTGATATTCTGGTAACAATGGAAAATGCATCTTATGCAAGAGCCTTTGATTCCGGTTCAATACAATTAACAAACTATTGGCAGACCTTCACTTATACTATCAAACCAACTGTGGATGATGTAGTAACACTTAAATATCAATTAGGAAAAACAGCTGCAGCT
This sequence comes from Clostridium thermarum, assembly GCF_006351925.1. Lineage (NCBI taxonomy): Bacteria > Bacillati > Bacillota > Clostridia > Eubacteriales > Clostridiaceae > Clostridium > Clostridium thermarum. Next base: position 779,536 of record NZ_CP040924.1, read on the forward strand.
GCTGCGGGTGATATTTACATTGATGATGTTGTATTCCAGGTAAAAAATCCGCCCTATAAGCAGGCGCCAATGTTAGTTGCAGATACTGCAGATAATAAGTCTGGTAATGCAATAGAGGTTACCTTTATTGATAATTCAGAATGGAGAGATGCCATTACTGCCATAAAGGTAAATGGAAGTACATTGGCAGCAGATAAGTATACCGTGTCTGCAGGAAATATTAGTTTCATTACTGGTATTTTTTCAACAGCAGGCAGTTATACTATAACTGCAGAAGCTGATGGATTTGTATCAGCAACTGTTATACAGACAATACTGCCTAATGATGGTAACCTGGTTATTAATGGTGATATGACTAATGGAAAGGCATCATGGTCAATTTGGTCACATGACAGTTCTTCTGCTTTTGAAATTAAAGACGGAGCAGCAGAAATCACTATTAATAGTATATCCTCTGAAAATTGGAGTACTCAGTTCTACCAGGAAGGAATTCAATTAGCAGCAGGAAAGACTTACGAATTAAGCTTCAGGGCATGGTCAACAGTAAACAGACCAATTCGTGTAGAATACACCCATATTGGAGGAGACAGATTATTTGACATAACAAGTGATAATACTGTTGGTTATACAGCAACAATAACTCCAGCAGCAGATGGACGTCTAAAGTTGAATTTCTGTATTGGTAACGTAACAAATGGATCTGCAACTACACCTAATGTAGTTCATAAGATTTATATCGATGATGTTCAAGTTAAGGAAGTTACAGGTGGGGAGCCAATAATTGACCTAAAAGATACTAATATAGTTGCACATGGTGTAAATCTTGTGGATAATGGTGATTTTACAACAGATACAGCAGGCTGGGAACACTGGTGGGGAGACCAGTGGGCAGGATTTGCCAACGGAACAGTAAATGCAGAAGATGGAAAGATGAAGATCAGCTTAACTTCTGTAGGTGGCGCTGCATATTCACCACAAGTTTTCCAGCAGGGAATACGTCTGGAAAATGGAAAGACCTATGTAGTAAGTTTTAAAGCTAGGGCGGGAATAGCCAGAAAGATGAATGTAAACATCGGTAAAGCCTTAACAGCAGATCCATGGTTTACAAACTACGCTCCTACAAAGGTAATAGATTTAACTACTACAGAACAGCAATATACTTTTGTATTCACTGTAACAGAGTCTACTTTCGATAATATCAAGATGGTATTTGAAGTAGGTAATGTGACCGGTGGTGCCGCTGTAACTGATATTTACCTTGATGATATAAAAATTCAAGAAGCAATTTCTGTGAAAGTACCTAATTCTATAATAGTAACCAATGCAGCTAATAAACTGTCAAACGGTGACTTTACAACAGATACGGCAGGCTGGGAACACTGGTGGGGAGACCAGTGGGCAGGATTTGCCAACGGAACAGTAAATGCAGAAGATGGAAAGATGAAGATCAGCTTAACTTCTGTAGGTGGCGCTGCATATTCACCACAAGTTTTCCAGCAGGGAATATGTCTGGAAAATGGAAAGACCTATGTAGTAAGTTTTAAAGCTAGGGCGGGAATAGCCAGAAAGATGAATGTAAACATTGGTAAAGCCTTAACAGCAGATCCATGGTTTACAAACTACGCTCCTACAAAGATAATAGATTTAACTACTACAGAACAGCAATATACTTTTGCATTCACTGTAACAGAGCCTACTTTCGATAATATCAAGATGGTATTTGAAGTAGGTAATGTGACCGGTGGTGCCGCTGTAACTGATATATATCTTGATGACATAACAATTCAAGTAATAGGTGATGGCAGTACAGCCCCGTCAGTAAATAAAACCCATCTGGCAGCTAAAATTAGTGAAGCAGAAGCAAAAGTGGAAGGGAACTACACAGCAGATTCTTGGACTACATTACAGACTGCATTGACAAATGCAAAAGCTGTTAATTCAAAGGAAGATACTACTCAGGCAGAAGTAGATGCTGCTGTAACTGTACTGACAGATGCAATTGCTGCCTTGGTGCCTGTTACTGTACCAGGTAACACTAACTTGGTTGTAAATGGTGACTTTGCGGCAGGAGCTGCTCCATGGACTGGTTGGAGTGATGGTTACGTGGCAATCAATGTAGTAGACGGTGAAGCAAAGATTGATATTAGTGGTTTTGGTGTTGAACCATGGTCTGTACAGTTTATACAAACTGATTTCAACTTCGAGCCAAATGTAAAATACAATTTAACCTTTAAGGCCAGAGCCTCTGTGGGGAGAAGCTTTGGTGTGGTAATCGAAGGAGCAGGCAATTACCGCTATTTTGATGTTACTGATAACCTTACAACAGACATGAATAATTACTCTTATGAATTCACCGTAACAAAGAGTGAGACTACAAAGATGATTTTCTTCTTTGGAAAGACAGGTGAAGACATTACTGATGTATTACGTGGAACTCCTCATACAATATATTTTGATGATATTGTAATTACTAAGGTTGTTGATGATGAAGAAACACCACCGCCTACAGAACCTTAATAATCACAGTAGAGGCAGAAGATACCATATCAATGGATGCGGTATTTACTAAAAATACAGACAGCATATCTTCTAATGAACCAGGAAGAATTACATTTGATGTTGAAGCTCCAGAAGAAGGATCTTACGCTGTTACAATATATGCAAAATGTTCACCTGCTGGTTTGTATTGTGAGATAAGGGATAATACTGGTACAAAAATTGGGAATGGAGCATGTGGTCCATCAACTGAGTATGTTCAGACTAAATTTAATGTAACATTAGCAGCTGGAGCAAATACACTATCACTATTCTGTGCACCTGGTGCAGGAAGTACAGTTACTATAGATAAAATCACATTTGAGCTAGAATAAACAATTCTTATAAAAAGGTGTCTTAAACAAGGCACCTTTTTCTTATACAAACATAATTCTTAGGCTCTGTAAATATTAACCATATAACAATTACAACGAACTTTTTTATACTAAATTTTTGTCATCGCAATTAGAGGAAAAACACAATATTATGTAGAAATACTCAATATAATTATTAGACCATAGAAAGGAGGACCTATATGAGCAAAGCAATAATGTACGGGACTTTTGTAAAATACGGCATGGGTATATATAGACCTGCCACATATCTGCAGTGGGGAAACAGTGAAAATATCATTGGGGCTTGTGTGATGTGTAATCCTGGTATTGCTGCGCTTGAGGCAAGGGGACTCTATACATGGTCCAATAAACGAAGGGCGTGAATTTATTGGTGTCATCAAACCTGATGAGGCCATATTACATGTAATTAAGTTTGTTGAAAAATTATACCAGGGTGAGAAGCTGGAGGGAACACTATACATATACAACCTTTTCTCATTGTTAGATGCACCAAGTACGATTTTTGAGCTTGAATCTCCAGCTGAAGAGGTTAATAGAGAAGTTTTATTCAAAGGCTACCGTGATTATATATTGAACTCAGATAAAATTCCTTGGACCCTTTTGGCCTGGGGATGGGACAATAGGAAGGCTGTTTATAAGCAGAAGGTCAGATGGCTTAATTATATAAAGAAAAACAACATACCCTACTTTGGTATTGAGGCTGTTGAATATCCTGGATATGTCAGCCTTAGACAGCAGGGCAATGTTTCTATGGAAAAGTATATAGATGCTTTACTCAAGGAATTCAGTCTGAAGAATTTATCATTGAAGGTAAGTAGTAATAAGCTTGAAAGCAAGGGTGACCAATCAAGGGAAATAAAGAGACTAAAGACCTTAAACAGACTTTTTGACTTTATCCAAGAAAAAAAGAAAATCACTCCTGAGGAAATAGCAAAAGGGAATATAAATCTGTTAGAGGAAAAGCAATATAAAATGGTTTTAGCTAAGTGCAATGAAGCCTTAAAGTTAGACGACAGGTATTTACCCATATATATTCAAAAGGCACAGGTCTTAGAGGAACTAAAAGAAGATGTGGAAGCGGTTAAAACTTTTGGAGAAGCCTTAATCAAGACTAAAGAGAAAGCACTTCAATATTTATACGATGCAAAGCTGGCTGAATATCGTGGGGAAAAAGAAAAGGCAAAGGGAAATTATTTAAAAACTCTTGATGCTGTTGAAAGTTCTCAGAAAGAGAGCATAAACAATACAAATGTATTACATTATATATATTTTACATTAGGAAAGTTCTTGGAAAAAATTCATAACTATGAGGAAGCAGTACAGTATATAGACAAGGCAATAGAATTGAGAAAGACAGTACAACTGTCAGAATTCAGAGAACACATCGCAAGAAAACTGTGGGTTCCAACTCAAAGTACTAATGCTTTACAGCATAGAGAGCATGGCCAAAGTGAAGTCATGGAAGCTAAAGATATCAAAGCCCCATCAGAGAATGTAGTTAATGGGGAGTGTAATGATGACACCAATACAAAGGCAAGTCTATCAGCCAATAAGGATAAATGGTTTGAAATTAAGAAAAAATTAGATTCTCTTATCGGTCTGGAAAATGTTAAAAGAGAACTTTACAGTATAATGAATTATCTCAACTATGAAAGAGACCGAAGCCAGGTTCTTAAATTAACTGAGCAAAATTTAAGCTATCACTTTATGTTTACAGGAAATCCAGGTACAGGTAAGACAACCATAGCCAGATTGTTGGGAGAAATATTAGTACAAGCAGGAGTGTTAAACAAAGGCCATGTTGTTGAAGTTGACAGGTCAAAAATAGTAGGACAATATGTTGGACAGACTGCTATATTGACAAGAAAGGTTATTGAGAGTGCTATGGACGGAATTCTGTTCATTGATGAGGCATATTCTCTGTATCGGTCAGAAAATCCAAATGACTATGGTGTAGAGGCGGTAGATACTCTTGTTAAAGCCATGGAAGATAATCGAGGGAAATTTGTTGTCATTCTTGCTGGATATTACCGTGAGATAAACAAACTCATGCAGGCAAATCCTGGGCTTAAGAGCAGGATAAATGTACAAATAAACTTTGAAGATTATACAGAAGAGCAGCTGCTGCTAATAGCAAAAAAGGTGGCGGCAGAGAAATATTATGAAATGGATGAATCAGCAGTAGAAGCGTTCAAAGAAAAAATACGCAGGCTAATGGTGGATACGTCTTTCGCTAATGGAAGAACGGTAAGAAATGTAGTTGAAGATGCTATAAGGGAAAAGGCCTATAGAACAGTTGTAAGCAAAGCATCCCAGGAAGAGTTAAAAAAGCTATCCGCTGTTGATTTTGGCTTAAGTTCACTGGAAGTAAAAGAGCAAGAAGTTAACTCAATATTAGGGGAACTAAATAAACTTATTGGGCTTAAAGAGGTCAAAGCATCTGTAAAGGAATTAATTGATTTCATTCACTTACAGAAAAGAAGGAAAGAGTTGGGTTACAGAAACGAAGAAATCACTTTGAACATGGTCTTTACCGGCAACCCAGGCACCGGTAAGACCACTGTAGCAAGGCTCATAAGCAGATTGTTTAAGGAAATAGGAGTACTAAAAAGGGGGCAGCTGATTGAGGTAACCAGGGAAGACTTAGTAGGAGAATACATAGGACAGACTTCATCTAAGACCTTGTATAAGATTAAAGAAGCTTATGGCGGTGTACTCTTTATCGATGAGGCATATACCCTGGCCCAAGGTGGGGAAAATGACTATGGGAAGGAAGCTCTTGCAACCTTGATAAAAGAGATGGAGGATAATCGGGATAAGCTAATGGTAATATTGGCTGGGTATACGGAAGAAATAGAGGAACTTTTAAATCTAAACCCAGGTATAAAAAGCAGAGTGGGATTTACCATGCATTTTCCGGATTACAACCCGGATGAACTTATGGAAATTTTTAAAAAGTACTGCTTGGAAAATGATTATATACTTGAGGAGAAAGCAGAAAGGGTCCTTTACAATGTGTTAAAGGAACTATATTCATCAAGGGATAAAAGCTTTGGAAATGCAAGGTTGGCTAGGCAGCTTTTCGAGAGGATAAGAATGAAACAAGCCAATAGAATAATGACTGAAGAACTAGCTGTTGGAACTTCCAAAGAAGTAATAACTATAAAAGAAGAAGACATTTGTCAATAGTTTGGGAGCATGGGGAACTGTGGTGGAAAAGAATTACGTAGAGGAAAAGTTGAAATGTGAATTCATAGTAGTACTTCCGGCAATGCTGGTAGAAGTTAAGAACAGGGAACTAGATTTACAGAGATTAACGGCTCAAGCCAGTATTGAAAAGATAGATAATGAGTTTTCGGATATTTACTAAGATAATCCAAAACCTTCTACATAACTAGTCAAATTTATGGATATATTATTAATAAAATAATATATATAGGAGCCGGAAAGGGCATTGTTATAACACAGGGCTTTCCTGAGGCGGCTCTAAAGCAAATGTTTGCTAACTTAAGAAATATGGGAAAGAGGTTTGGTATAAATTACAGAGGGACTGGACATGGGAAGCATGGATGCAATTTTAGACATTGCAGAAGTTGTTGGTTTAAACAAAGAAATGGTAATAAAAATGAGGAGGTACAAGAGATGCCCATGAACCCTCTTACGGTCATTGAGGATCTGGAAAAGTATGTAGATATATATGGCATAAAATTGAGCAAGGAAACAAGGAAAACCTTTCAGGATATAGAAGAGTTCAGTTTTAAGTGTAACTATCCATGCAGGTATCCTTTATTTTTTAGCAAATCTATCCGGAATTCAAAAGAGCTTCAGCGGCTTTTATACACTAAGAATATAAATCCTAATCTTGCAGCACTCCAGCTGGAACTTGCCTATTATAATTCCATAGGCTCAGAAACTAATTATCAGAAAGGGACCGTTCTTTACTCACACATACACAGCAGAGAGAATAATATTAATACTGATATTTTGGATATTTCCCTTCAATATTGTGTTAAGAATGAAAGAAATGTACTGGAAATTTGTGATATAATATTAGCAGCCATGGACAGCTTTGAAAAGCATAGAAAAAGTAGTTCAGAGTTATGGGAGGATGTGAAACTGCCTAGTGATAACTACACTTTATGTCATGTTATCGGTAAGTATAATTCTAATCTTGATCTGGAATTTGAAACGGTTAGGGAGTACATAAACAATAGAGCTGTCCAAGATAAAAAATTCTTACTGATAAAAAACATTTTTAATTAGAGTGTGATAAGAGGAGAGTTAAAATGAGTAGTAAAGTTCAAGAAAGAAAGATTAGATGGGGAATCATCGCTCCGGGAAACATCAGTATAGCCTTTGCAGAAGGAATGAAAGCTGTCACCAATGCTGAAATAGTGGCAGTTGCTTCTAGAGACTTAAGCAGGGCAGAAGAATTTGCAAAGAAGTTCAATATTAGGAAAGCCTATGGAAGCTACGAGGAAATAGTGAAGGACGATGAAGTTGATGCAATATACATAGCCACACCCCATAGCTTTCATAAGGACATGTCAATAATGTGCCTGCAGCATGGCAAGGCTGTATTATGCGAAAAACCTGCCACATTAAATTCAAAAGAGCTAAAGGAAGTTATAGATACAGCAGAAAAGCATAATACCTTTTATATGGAAGCAATGTGGATGAGGTTTTTACCGGTAATAAGAGAAGTGAAAAAGCTGGTAGATGAGGGCACCATTGGAGAACTGAGACTTGTAAAGGCTGACTTTTCCTTTATGGCACCAATGAATCCTGAGTCAAGGCTCTTTAGTAAGAGATTGGCCGGCGGAGCCTTATTGGATGTAGGTGTTTATACCATAGCCTTTGCGGAACACATTCTTGAAAAGTATCCAACAGTAATAACAAGCTTTGCAGAAATAGGAAAGACAGAAGTAGACGAGCAAGCAGCTGCAATTCTAGGCTATGAGGACGGAAAAATGGCAATACTGAACTTTGCTGTTAGAACAGATACAGACAAATGTGCCTATGTATATGGCACTGAGGGCTATATAAAAATACCGAATTTTTGGATGGCAAGAAAGGCCTATTTAATAAAAAATGGGGCAGAGACAGTAATAGAATGTGATTTTACAGGCAACGGATATAACTATGAAACAGAAGAAGTAAATAGTTGCATAAGAGAAGGAAAACTTCAATCAGATATTATGACTTGGAAGTTTTCCCTACAGGTAATGAATATAATGGATACTTTAAGAAACCAATGGAATATGAAGTATCCTACAGAGTTATAAAAGTAAATTACTTTAAATGAAAATAATAAAAAGTACCCGTTCCATGAAGGAACGGGTACTTAAGATAGAGGGAATAAATTTGTTATTTCTTCTTTATATACTTTCTTATGTCTATAGCAACGGCAATAATAATGATTAAGCCCTTAACTATATACTGTAAATACGGACTTATATTTAAGAAGGTTAGTCCATAGTTTATAACCTGGAATATAAGCACACCGGTTATAATTCCTGGTACTGTACCAATACCACCGGATAGGGATACTCCTCCAACAACACAGGCAGCGATGGCATCAAGCTCATACATGTTACCGGTATTATTAGTAGCACTGGTTACACGGGCTGCTTCCAAGGTCCCAGCAAAACCGTAAAGAACACCTGCTAACATGTAAATAAGTACAAGATTTTTAACAACATTAACACCGGATACCGCTGCAGCTTCAGGATTTCCACCGATAGCATACATATTCTTACCAAAACGTGTCTTATTCCATAAGATCCACATAAATATAGTAACAATAATTGCAAACAATACCAGATAAGGAATTCTGAAGTCTCCTGAGCCAATGCTTCCGGAGGCTAATATCTTAAAGTCTTTATCAAGTCCACCGATTGGCTGTGCACCCAGCGGTGGTCTATCATAGTATATAGAAGTTAGTCCATAAACAATAACGCTCATACCTAGAGTTGTAATAAATGGTGGAACCTTTAGGGCAGCAACAATTAAACCGTTGATAAGACCAAATATTCCACAAATAGCTACGGCTAATAAAATAGGAACAATAACCGGTAACTTTTGAAGATTGGGGTACATTCTGTAGCCGTAATCAATAGCTTGAAGCAGTGAGGCAGATACAACTGCTGCCATACCAACCATACGTCCTGCAGAAAGGTCAGTTCCTTGAACTATAAGTATACCTGCAACTCCCAGGGCTATAATTACACGGGTTGAAGATTGGGTTAAAATGTTTCTAAGATTGTCTATAGACAGAAAGCCCGGTTCAGCTATAACCATACCTACACACATAAAAACCAAAACTAAGTATATGGCATTATCCATAAACCATTCTTTTCTATATTTCCTGTCTGAAAAATTTCTAATAAAACTCATGATGATACCTCCTATCCTATAAATATAATGCGGATAATCGCATTATTTCTTCTTGTGTTGTAGTCTTTGTATCAACAATTCCTGCAACTCTTCCATTACTCATTACAAGAATTCTATCTGTTACACCTAATAACTCCGGCATTTCTGAGGATACCATTATGATACCTTTACCTTCCGCAGCCAGTTTATTCATTAACTGATATATTTCGAATTTAGCTCCAACGTCAATACCTCTTGTAGGTTCATCAAGCATAAGAACTTCAGGCTTAGTTAATAACCATCTTCCTATAATAACCTTCTGCTGATTTCCTCCTGATAATGTACCTATAGCAGTCTTTTGTGATGGTGTCTTTACTCTCATGGAATCTATTACCCATTGAGTATCCTTCTGAATATTTTTTGATGATAGCAGACCGAATTTATTAGTATAATTATCAATATTGGATATAATAGAATTAAAGCTTATTGATAATCTATCGAATATTCCGGTGACTCTTCTTTCTTCAGTAACTAATGCAAAGCCGTTGTTCATGGCCACATGAGCATTAGTATTTTTTATTTCCTTACCATGAAGATATATTTTTCCTGAACTAATTTTTCTCATTCCGAATAGTGACTCTAACACTTCTGTTCTCTTAGCACCTACAAGTCCTGCAACACCAAGGATTTCTCCAGCTCTTAGGTCAAAGCTTACATCCTGTATTGAAGGTTGATTTAAAGCTGTCAGGTTTTCCACCTTTAAAATAACTTCCTTAGGCTTGTTTATTTTCTCAGGGAAACGATTGGATAGGTCTCTTCCAACCATCATCTTTATAATTGCATCAGTAGTTAATTCCTTTGCATCCTTTGTAGCAATCCACTGACCATCTCTCATTATTGTTACTTCTTCTGATATTTTGAGGATTTCCTCCATCTTATGAGATATATATATTATACCTACATTTTTCTTCTTTAACTTGTCTATAATTCTGAAAAGGTGAGAAACTTCTTTTTCAGTTAATGAAGAAGTTGGTTCATCCATTACTATTATCTTGGAATCATAGGAAACTGCCTTTGCTATTTCAATCATCTGCATTTGAGAAACTGAAAGGGTATTGATTTTCTGTCTGGGATCAATATCTATCTCAAGTTCTTCAAATATTTCTTTAGTATCTTTATACATCTTTTGTTCATCTATAAATAGTCCTTTTTTAGGATAACGTCCTAACCAAATATTATCCATAACATTTCTTTGTCTAACCTGGTTCAATTCCTGATGGACCATGGAAACGCCCATATCAAGAGCTTGTTTAGAATTTGCAAACTGAACCTTTTGTCCTCTGAAAATAATTTCCCCTCCGTCGGGACGGTATATTCCAAAGAGACATTTCATAAGTGTAGACTTACCTGCACCATTTTCACCCATCAGTGAATGAACAGTACCGGGACGTACTCTTAAGGTTACTCCGGACAATGCTTTAACACCCGGAAACTCTTTAGTTATATTAATCATCTCAAGAACAAAGTCCTCTTTAGCTTTTACAGCAGCTACATTGCTCATGGTATACACCTCCATCTTAGTGTTGCTTTAATGAATATGAGACGCACTATAAAGTGTGTCTCATATTACAAGCACTTGTTATTTATACGCTTCTTCTCCAACGCTTACATTGTCTTTGTTTATTATAACGTAAGGAACTCTAACAGCTTTTTTGTCATCTAACTTCCAGCTTGTTCCTTCAAGAACATCTTTACCATTTGCTGCATTTAATGCTAATTCAAAAGTAGCCTTACCTTGGTTCTTAGCATCGTTTAGAACTGTTCCAACGATCTTACCTTCTTTAATCTTGTTTAATACGTCTGGAATAGCATCTACACCAACTATTGGCATGAATTTGTTATCTTTGAAGTATCCTGCTTTTTCAAGAGATGCTAATGCACCTAAAGCCATACCATCGTTGTTGGCAATTACATATTCTATCTTATCACCGAATTTTGATATCCAAGCATCCATCTTATCTGTAGCCTTTGCGGAATCCCACATAGCTGTATCTAAGGCAAGCTCTTCAACTTCAATTCCCTGGTTCTTAACTTCTTCTATAACATATTGTGTTCTAGCCTCAGCATCTGGATGTCCAGGCTCTCCTTTTAACAGTACATATTGAATCTTACCATCACCATTCTTGTCCCAAGCTGGATTTGCTTTCCAAGAGTCAGCAACTAATTTACCTTGAAGAACTCCGGATTCCTTTGATTCAGTTCCTACATAATAAGCTTTATCATAGCTTGCTAATGCAGAAGCTTCAGGTTCTTTGTTAAAGAATATTACTGGTAGATTCTTTTCCTTTGCCATATCTATGATACCTTGAGCTGCTTTTGGATCAACTAGGTTGATAGCTAAAGACTTAACGCCCTTTGAAATCATAGTTTGAACTTGTTCATTTTGCTTTGCTTGATCGTTTTGTGAGTCATTCATTATAAGCTGTGCCTTACCGTTGGCTTCCTTATCAATAGCCATACGTACGAATGACATAAAGTTGTCATCATATTTGTAAATTGTAGTACCTATTTGAGGAAGTCCTGTACCAGTGCTTTCTTTTTTACATCCACCTAATCCGCTTACTAGTAATGCAGCAACTACAGGAACAACTAAAAACTTTTTGTTCATTTGAATTCCCCCTAATAATAATTTTTTCTTTTGAGCGAAGTAATATGTTTTTCTGATGAAACGTTTTCTCCTCCTCACAGGTATAATGATAGCACCCATAATTCTACTTTTTAATACAAAAATCTATGCTATTTATATAAAAAATCTACTTTTTTTTATATATAATGCTGAATTTATTATATACTATCGTCGATTAATGGAAGCAATAGCTTAACAATGGTTCCAACTTCCTGCTCACTCTCAATTTGTAAACCATATTCCTTACCAAAACTTAGCTGTATTCTTTCATGGACATTTTTTACACCCACTCCGGAACCCTTGTTACTTTTTGATTCCTTTGATAAAAGAGATTCTAAAACCTCAGGGGGCATACCCAGGCCATTATCACTGACAGTGAACAATAACTTGTTATGGACAATCTCAGCAGAAATTTTAATCAATCCCTTATCCACCATGTATTCAATACCATGGTAAATAGAATTTTCAATCACAGGTTGAAGTATTAGTTTAAGAGTTTTATATCTGAGGGCTTCTTCTTGAACATGGATCTCATAGTCAAATTTATTTTTATAACGTATCTTTTGGATTATTAAGTAATTTCGGGCATGCTCAATTTCTTGCTCTACAGTTATTATATTTTTACCTTTGCTGATGCTGATTCTAAAGAGCTTTGCCAGGGCAGTTACCATAGTAACCACATCTTCCTGTTTTTCGTTTTCAGCCATCCATACGATAGAATCCAAGGTGTTGTAGAGAAAGTGCGGATTTATTTGAGATTGCAAGGCCTCAAATTCACTTTTTCGCTTGGCCTCCTGTTCCAGAACAATTTGATCCATGAGTTCTCTGATCCTCGTAACCATCTTATTAAAGGTATTTGAAAGCTTCACAACTTCCTCTTCACCTGTTACATTGATGTGGATATCAAAATTACCTTTCTCTACTAATCTCATTGACCTCTCCAGTTCCCGTATTGGTTTAGAAATCTTTGCAGATACAAAGATACCTATTATGAGAAAAAATATAATTCCAAAAATAATGCTCCATCTTATATAGTGAACAATATTCCGTCTGGCAGAAATTATTTCATCCATAAAGGAAACTCCAACTAACTTCCAATAGGTGTAATAACTAGTATTAACAGTGACGCTTCTCAATTCGCCATCAGTATCATAAATAAAATTACCGGAAGAGTAGATCAATACATCTCTGTTATATTCTTTTTTCAGCCCCACGTTAATAAGCTGCTGTTGAGGGTGGTAAATATAGTTTTCATTATCATCTATGATGTATACATAACCTCTCTCCCCTAAGCTTACCGTATTGCAAACTGCTTCAATGGCGCTAAAGTTCATATCAACCACTAGAACTCCAAATACTTTTTTTTCTTCCAACTCAAAGGTAACACCGCGACTCAGTGAGACTACCCAGTTATCCGGACCATCGAACAAGTTTTGTACATGGGGTGTCGAAAAGTGATTTAGGTAAGGGTAGCTTGCTGCTTTGCTAAACCATTGCTGCTCTGTAATGTCAATGTGATTTTTTAGAGGAAGTTGAGGTTCACTCATAATTAGTTCACCCTCAACTGTGAATAGGGCGATTGAAACAATGTCTTTTCTGGAGCTCAAAGTAATATTCATGAGATTCTGCAGGCTCTCGTTTGGCAATGAAGGGTTAGAAGTTATTTTGTCATTTAAAGTGTTGGCAACTCTTACCACGTTTCCTATATAGCTTTCAAGGTTTAGCGCCACTTGACTGATTATTTGCTGATTGTTTTTTGCAGCATTTCTTTCCATAGATTCTGAGAAGGTTCGAAATAAAGTAATGCCCACAAAAAGCATGGCAAAGGTAGTTATCAAAGTTATAGTTATTGTAAGAATAAATTGTAGGCTTTTAAATCTAATGTATCTCAAAAATTTCATCTCCTAATCAGAGTCATAAAGATTTACTTCTAAATTCAGAAGGGGAAATGCCAAAGTTCCTTTTGAAGCTGTAGCTGAAATAGTTTGGTTCTGAGTAACCTACCTTTTCAGCAATTTCAAAGGCTTTCAAATTTGTAGTTTTTAAAAGTTCCTTAGCCGCATTCATTCTGACTTGAGTGAGATAGTTAACAAAGGTCATTTTTGTCTCTTTTTTAAATATTGAGCTAAAATAAGTTGGACTTATATGAAGAAAGGAACATAGGTCATTTATTCCTAGATTACTCTCCATATAGTGTGATTCAATGTATTCTTTGGCTTCTTTCACAATAGACTTACTGATATCCTGCCTTCCAAGAGAAATTTTTTCCATTATTTTTATACAAATGTTCTTTAGCCAGGTCTTTATCTCATTGAGATCATTAAAGCTGAACAAGTCTGTGAACAAATTATAACCTTCTGCCAAAATCTCTGAAAGATTGATGTCAGAACCCTTTGCTACCTTAAGTATGGCAGTTATTATTTCCATAAGATAGATCTGATAGTCTTTAATAGATGCCTTTGAACAGGAAATTTCATTAAAGAACTCATCGATAGTTTTGTTAATGTCTTCTTCAGTGCCCACTTTCAAGCTGCTGCTTAAAGCATGTTCCTTGGCACTATCAAAATGTAGTTTGTCATTGCTCTTTGGCTCTACATCTTCAATCCAGATAATTCTGTCGGTGCCCAGAAGTACTCTGTAATCTAAGGCCGTCAAGGAATTTTTGTAGGAGTTGCTTATTAAAGTTACATCAGGACAAAAGTTACCAACTCCGATAGTTGCACTCAAGTTTATGTACTTTTTAATTGTCAGCTGTAATTCTTCTAATATCTTTAAAGCTCTCTTGGCGGAAGCTTCCTTTTCTATATTTTTAAATACACAAATAATAACAACATCGCTGCCGTACATAAATGCAGTGCCTACACCATATTTTGAAATTATCTCATTTATAACATTTAGGAGGGCGAAGGCAAAGAGTTCCTTTTCTTCATAGCTTGCTTGATAGGAGTGATTTTCTACCCTAACTGTTGAGACAACAAAATTGTTACCGTTTAAATCAATATTATAATTTTTAGATCTTTCTTCGATTTCTGTTTTGCTCATTGTGTTAGTGATTAGGGCTGCGAGGAATTTCTCTTTTAACAGTGGTAGGCTTCTCACATAATTTTCTCTTAAAGCCTCTATATTTTTCCTTTCCATTATTTCTTCATCAAGCAACGCTTTGGTCTTTATCAAGACTTCTATCAGTTCCTTTGCAGAAACAGGTTTTAGAATATATTCAATTACATTCAATTTTATGGCCTTATGAGCATATTCAAACTCATCAAAACCGGTAAGGATAATTACTTTTGTGGTAGGACTCATATCCTTTAGATGTTCTGCAAGTTCAATACCATTCATAAAGGGCATTTTTATATCTGTAATTACTAAATCAGGAAAGGTTCTTTCAACCATATCCAGGGCTTCTCTTCCATTTTCAGCTTCACCGACGATTTCAAAGCCGTATTTTTCCCATTCGATTTTTTTTAACACACCCTTACGTACCTCTTCTTCATCATCTACAAGAATTAACTTATACATAGCAATCCTCCGTTCGAGTAAACTGTATTTAAAAGTCATTATAATTTGTTTTTCGACAAACTACAATAATTATCCTTGAAAAATTCTTCTTCATATATAAGTTTTCCTAGAGGGCTACAGAATAATTCAACTAATACGTACATGAAAGAAAGTGGGAAGCACTTTTTTATGCATTAAAGTTTTTAATTTCAGTATTCACATCTAAAATAGTCAATGTTATAATTGACCACAGAGAAAAAAATAAAAGGTGAATGACAAAAGATACTGTCATACCATTATGAGGTGTATGAAGATGAGTGAAGCATTTGTTATAGGAATTGCAGGAGGAACAGGCTCGGGAAAAACAACCTTAGCCAGAAGGCTGAAAGAAGACTTTGATGATGATGTGATCCTTCTATGTCAGGATTATTATTATAAGTCAAATAATGACCTTCCCTTTGAGGAAAGAGTAAAGTTGAATTATGACCATCCAAATTCCTTCGATACAGCGCTGATGATAGAGCAGATAAAAAAGTTGAAAGCCTTTAAAGAAATAGAAAGACCTGTATATTCCTTTGTAGAACATAGAAGACTGGAGGAAACCGTAAAGGAACAGCCCAAAAAGGTCATTATTATTGAAGGGATATTACTATTTGAAAATCAAGAGTTAGTGGACTTGATGGATATAAAAATATTCGTTGATACCGATGCGGACATAAGATTTATCAGAAGATTAGAGAGAGACACTAAGGAAAGAGGCAGAAGCATAGATTCTGTAATAAACCAATACTTAAATACAGTGAGACCAATGCATGAAGCCTTTATTGAACCTAGCAAAAAGAGAGCGGATATCATAGTACCCGAAGGTGGCATGAATCATGCGGCTTTTTCTATGATACAGGATAAAATAAACAGCATAATCAACGGTTCTGCTAAGAAATAGGACTTGGTAGGAAGAGGGACTTCATAAATGGAGTCCCTCTTTTAATGAGAAAGGAATAATGAGTAATTGTGGATGAAATTCAGCGGAGCTGAATTTTTCTAATTATTTTTTTATTAATGTAAGTGATAGAGGACACATAACCGCGTCCATATAGAAGTTCAACCAAAACTTTGTATTAATTTTCCTAGCAGCAGCTTTATAGTTTTCTGAATAATTGAAAAATTAGGAAACAAATGCTATAATAAAAGTATAATTTAACAAGTTGATCCATATGAAAGTAACGAGAGACACTCCCTAGAGTGGCCGAAGGAGCAATATATAAATAAAGCCTATATTTATATAGAAACTTTCAGGCAAAGGTATCGTTACTTGATGGAACTCTGAAAAGTCCGTGTATGACGGCACCGAAGGAGAAATCATGTAGCATGATTATGCCGTGAAAGCTTTCAGGTAAAGAAACAGAGAGATGTGAAGGTGTGTGTTTAGCATCCTGTCACATCTCTTTTTTATTAGTTAAGACATATAAAAATTTTGGAGGGAAGGTAAGTGGAGCATTTAAAGAAAACCGCCTTGTTTAACGTACACCAAAAATATGGAGGGAAAATAATAGATTTTGCAGGTTGGTCCCTGCCGGTACAGTATGAAGGCATATTACAGGAGCACGAGGCTGTAAGAAAGACTGCCGGGTTATTTGATGTCTCCCATATGGGGGAGATTGAGGTTAAGGGCATACAGGCAGAAGAATTTATGCAGTATTTAGTTACTAATGATGTAAGTACCATCGGTATCGGGCAAATTATTTACGCCTTGATGTGTTATCCACATGGTGGAGTGGTGGATGATGTACTCATATATAAGTTTAGCCGAGAATACTTTTATATAGTAGTCAATGCCAGCAATATTGAAAAAGATTACGTGTGGATCACAGAGAATGCTGCCGGATACCATGTTCAGATTATCAATAGGTCAGCTGATATATCCGAACTTGCTCTTCAGGGACCCAAATCGGAGGAAATACTCCAAAAGCTTACAGCACAGGATTTATCTCAACTAAAGTTTTTTAACTTTATGGACGATGTCCACATCAATGGAGTAAAGTGCCTGATATCTAGGTCAGGTTATACAGGTGAGGATGGCTTTGAAATATATGCTGATAATAAATATATAGAAAAGGTCTGGGAGGACCTAATGGAAGTTGGGAAAGTATTAGGACTGGTTCCTGCTGGCCTGGGCTGCAGGGATACCCTAAGATTTGAAGCATGTCTGCCGCTGTATGGCAACGAGATATCAGAAAACATAACACCTTTGGAAGCAGGCCTAAATATCTTTGTCAAACTGAATAAAGATAACTTTATAGGCAAAGCGCCTTTGTTAAAACAGAAAGAGGAGGGCTTGAAAAGAAAACTTATAGGTTTTGAAATGTTAGACAGAGGAATAGCAAGGCATGGCTATGAAGTTTCAGTGGAGGGAAAAAATATAGGTATTGTGACTACCGGATATATGGCACCTAGCCTGAAGAAAAATATTGGCCTTGCACTTGTGGACAGCAATTTTTCCGAAATAGATACGGAAATCAATATTGTCATAAGAAATAAGCCGGTTAAGGCTAGAGTTATAAATAAGAAATTTTACAATAAAAATTATAAAAAATAATAGGGGGTATTTTTCATGAAAGTTTTAGAAGGATTATTGTACACAAAGAATCATGAGTGGGTTAGAAAAGAAGGAGAAAAGGCCTATGTGGGTATTACAGATTATGCACAGAATGCACTGGGAGCCATAGTTTATGTAGAACTGCCTGAGACAGGCAGTGAATTTGCTGCCGGGGATAGCTTTGCAGTGGTGGAATCAGTAAAGGCAGCCTCTGATGTTTATTTGCCTGTAGCAGGTACCATAATAGAAGCAAATGAAGCCATTGTTGATGAACCGGGGCTTGTGAATGAAGAGCCCTATGACGCTTGGATGGTATGTGTTCAACTTGAAGATGGTGAAAAACTGGAAGACTTAATGAGCCCTGAGGAATATACTAAATTCTGTGCTGAGGAGAGATAATATGTATCCTTACATTGCAAATAGAATTCAAGACGAAGAGCTGATGCTGAAGACTATTGGGGTAGAATCAATTGAAGAACTTTTTAAGGATATTCCTGAGAGTATTAGGCTAAAGGATGGATTAAAGCTGCAAAAATCCAAGGCTGAGCTGGAAGTGACAAATGAGCTTGAAAGCATGGCAAACAGAAATAGAAATTTAAAGGAATTAGTTTGCTTTTTAGGGGCAGGAGTTTATGACCGCTATATACCCTCAATAATAAAACATATAATCGGACGGTCAGAATTTTATACCTCCTATACCCCTTATCAACCGGAAATAAGCCAAGGTACCTTGCAGGCCATTTTTGAGTATCAAACTATGATAGCAGATTTAACAGGAATGGATACAGCTAATGCTTCTATGTACGATGGAGCTACTGCTTGCGCAGAGGCGGCCATGATGGCTGTAGATAATACCAGAAGAAAGAAAATAATCGTATCCAAAACTGTGCACCCGGAAGTAAGAAGAGTTTTAGCTACCTATATGAAGGTTCATGAAGCATGTCTTATTGAAGCAGAAGTAAATGAAGGGGTTACTGACATAGACCATCTGAAAGGCTTAATTGACAAGGATACAGCAGGAGTAATAGTACAGAATCCAAACTTTTTTGGAATAGCGGAGGACTATTCTGAGATTGAAAAAGTTACCCATGAAAATAAAGCTCTGTTAATTATGAATGTGGAACCTATAGCCATGGCACTGCTTAAAACACCGGGAGAAATCGGGGCAGATATTGCCGTTGGAGATGGTCAAAGCTTAGGAAACAGTATGAGCTTTGGAGGGCCGCACTTAGGCTTTATGGCTGTCAGTGCAAAATTAATGAGAAAGTTACCGGGAAGAATAGTAGGCCAAACAGTGGATGTAGAAGGCAAGAGGGCTTTTGTATTGACCCTGCAGGCAAGAGAACAGCATATAAGAAGAGAAAAGGCCAGCTCAAATATTTGCTCCAACCATTCCTTAAATGCTTTGGCAGCAGCGGTATACATGACTACCTTAGGAAAGCAGGGAATTAAAGAGGTAGCGCAGCAAAGCATGAAAAAGGCCCACTATGCATACAAGCAATTAATCAAGACCGGTAAGTACGCACCATTGTTTAACAAGCCTTTCTTTATGGAATTTGCAGTGAAGTCACCAGTGGATATTTCTAAACTAAATGAACAGCTTTTAACTAATGGAATATTGGGAGGCTATGATTTAGGTAGGGATTATCCCCGATATAGGGACGGTTCATTACTCTGTGTTACAGAGAAGAGAACAAAGTCTGAAATAGATAACCTTGTCCAGATAATGGAGGAAATAGTATGAAGGAATACAATGCTTTAATTTTTGAAGTTTCCAAAGAGGGAAGAAAAGCCTATTCTCTGCCCCAATGTGATGTGCCGGAATGCTCTACGGAAGAAATGATTCCAGAAAACTTATTAAGAAAATCTGAATTAGACCTACCGGAGGTCAGTGAAGTTGATGTCATAAGACATTACACCTTGCTTTCAAATAAGAACTATGGTGTGGATACCGGCTTTTATCCACTAGGCTCTTGTACCATGAAATACAACCCGAAGATTAATGAAGATATGGCAATCTTATCAGGTTTTAGAGATATTCATCCCTATCAGAGGGAGGAAACTGTACAGGGAGCGCTGGAGCTGATGTATAACTTAAGCTTAGCCCTATGTGAAATCACCGGTATGGATGCTATGTCCCTGCAGCCCGCAGCAGGGGCCCATGGTGAATTAATGGGACTTATGATTATTAAGGCTTATCATGAGAGCCGTGGCGAGTATAAAAGAAAGAAGATAATTGTGCCGGATTCAGCTCATGGAACTAATCCTGCTTCTGCATCCGTTGCCGGTTTTCAGGTGGTGGAAGTAAAATCTGACAGTAAAGGTGCTGTGGATTTGGAAAGTCTAAAGTCAGTATTAAATGAAGAAACTGCAGGATTAATGCTCACTAATCCAAGTACCCTAGGGCTTTTTGAAAAGAATATCCAAGAGATAGCACAGCTTGTTCATGAGACTGGAGGACTGCTATATTACGACGGGGCAAATATGAATGCCATAATGGGAATAACACGGCCTGGAGATATGGGCTTTGATGTTGTTCATTTAAATCTCCATAAGACCTTTGCCACTCCTCATGGCGGAGGAGGTCCCGGAAGTGGGCCTGTAGGGGTAAAGAAGCAGTTGGAACCCTTCCTGCCGGTACCAGTAGTCAATAAAGAAGGAGATCTATATAGGCTAGATTATGACAGGCCTCTAAGCATTGGTAAGGTGAGGAGCTTCTATGGCAACTTTGGAGTTTTGGTAAGAGCTTATACCTATATACTTACTATGGGGGCAGATGGTTTAAAGAAGACCAGCGAAATGGCAGTCCTAAATGCCAACTATATGAAGGAACGGTTAAAACACCATTATTTCCTGCCAATAGACGAGGTATGTAAGCATGAATTTGTACTGGGGGGCCTGGAAGAAGGTGCCCATACCGTTACTACCTTGGACATGGCAAAGAGACTGCTGGACTATGGCTATCATCCGCCAACCATATACTTCCCGCTTATTGTGGATAGTGCCATAATGGTGGAACCCACAGAAACAGAAAGCCTGGAAACTATAGATGCCTTTATTGAAGCTATGATTAAAATATCTCAGGAGGCAAGAGAGGATCCGGAAGTTCTGAAAACTGCACCCCACAATACTGTAGTGCGTAGGCTTGATGAGGTGAGGGCGGCAAGGATACCGATACTGAGATGGCGGAAGAATACTTGAAAATTGACAATTGACATTTGACAGCTGATATAAAGTATTCTTTTAAATAATAGATTTCACAAAGAGTAGGTGAATTAATGGATAAGAGTATAATTATCATCGGAGGAGGGCCGGCGGGATATACGGCTGCTATTAGGGCAGCTCAGTTAGGGGCTAAAGTTACCCTTGTTGAAAAGGATGAATTGGGGGGGACCTGTTTAAACCGTGGATGTATTCCAACAAAAGCATTGTATAGAACTGCAGAAATAGTAAATACCCTGAGAAATGTTGATCAGTTTGGGATAAGGGTTGAAGGGTATGGCATTGATGTAAATAAAATCCAAGAAAGAAAAAGAACCATTGTTAAGCAACTAGTGTCCGGAATTCAACAGCTTTTAAAAGCCAATAAGGTTGAGGTGGTTAAAGGAAGGGCCCAGTTTAAGAATGAAAGTACCGTAACAGTCATAAAGGATGATGGAAGCGAGGAAGAATTAAGGGGAAATGACATAATCATAGCCTCCGGATCCAAGCCAATGCTTCCGCCTATCCCTGGAGCTAACTTAGAAGGGATAATGCTAAGTGATGACATTCTGGATTTTACTGAAGTGCCAAAAAGCCTTGCTGTGATAGGAGGTGGGGTTATTGGCATGGAGTTTGCGGCCATTTTTAATGCACTGGGAACAAAGGTCACTGTTGTGGAATATATGCCCAGTATTTTGCCTATGGCCGATTCAGATATTATTAAGAGATTCACAGCTATACAGAAGAAAAAGGGGATGGAGATATTTGCTTCAACTAAAGTCATTGGTATTGAAAAGTCGGAGTATGAATATATCCTAAACTGTGAAACAAAAAAGAGCACAACTAAAATAGCTGCGGAAAAAGTGCTGCTTTCCGTTGGACGTGTACCTCTGATAGAAGAATTAAACTTGCAGGCTGCCGGTATAGGCTTTGATAGAAAAGGGGTGGAGGTAGACAGTAACTTCAGAACCAATGTAAAAGGCATATATGCCATTGGTGATATCAATGGGAAGGCAATGTTAGCCCATGCCGCCGCCCATCAGGGAATAAAAGCAGCTGAGCATATTGTAATAGGAAGAGAATCGGATGATAAAAGTGTAGTACCTTCCTGTATATTTACTTTCCCTGAAATAGCTTCCGTTGGTATTACTGAAGAAATGGCTAAGGAGCAGGGGATAAACTATAAGATGGGTAAATTTCTTTTCGGTGCAAATGGGAAGGCCCTTACCCTAGGAGAACCGGAAGGTATGGTAAAGGTTATATCGAAAGCCAGGGATGAAGTGGAAGGCGAAAAAATAGAGGAGATCATAGGAATTCATATAATGGGGCCTCATGCCTCAGATATAATACATGAAGGCACACTGGTGGTAAGTACTGGCTTAAGGGTTGAGGATGTAATAGAGACCATGCATGCACATCCTACCTTGGCAGAAGCCTTTTCAGAGGCTGTGATGGCTATAAAGGGCCAATCCATACATCAGGTGAATAGGGGATAATGTTAAAGGAGTAGTCTGTGGAGACTACTCCTTTAATAGAAGTCGAAAAAAAATATAAATATTTTATTAACAAAAAATTAGTAATTGTTAATAAAATAACAAAATATATGTCTGTTAAAATGTTGCTATCCATTGAATTTACATGATTTTATCTGATTTTACTTAAAGTTTAATTGTTAATTTGGTAACTATCAGACAAAAAATAGCTGATAAAGAGGTAATATATACCATTATTTGACATACCATTTAGCCTGATTTCACGATATAATATGATTGGGAGTAAACCGTTTCATTCATTTACAGTACATAACAGCATAGTTTACTCACCGATTATGCTAAAATACTAGCACAAAATTACAGCATTTAAAATTTAACAAAGAGGTGAATTAACAGATGATCGACGTATTAATAGCCTTACTGCCGGTAATCGTGGCAGGTACGTATTTTTACGGATTCTCAACTTTAGGAGTTATAGCGGTTGGTGCGGTAGCCAGCGTTATAGCCGAGGCAGTATTCAATGTAATAGTAAAAAGAAAACAGACTATTAAAGATTTAAGCGCTGTAGTAACAGGGATAATTGTAGCCCTTATTCTGCCACCTTTTATTCCGCTATGGGTTGCAGCAGTAGGTTCAATATTTGCTACAGTTGTTGTTAAGTTGTTCTTTGGTGGGCTTGGAAACAATTTTATGAATCCGGCAGGAGCTGCAAAAGCTTTTATCATAGCTTCATGGGCAGCAGCTATGATAAAGCCATCAGATTTTTCTGCTGAGAGAACTGCACCGGTATTTGACTCAAAATTGTTGTCTATGGTAATTGGACAAGTAAAAGGAAATATGGGGGAAGTATCAATAGCTGCAATATTACTGGGTGGACTATATTTAGTTATAAGAAGAAAGATTTCTATAGTTACCCCGTTAGTTGCAATATTATCTTCAGCTGCCATGGCGGCACTATTAGGCTATGATGTACAATCTAAATTACTGGTTGGATCACTATTCTTTGCTGCGGTGTTTATGGCTACAGAGCCACATACTACACCTAAAAGTGCTTTAGGACAAGCTATATTTGGCTTAGGTTTTGGAATAGTATCCATGATAATTATGATTTTAGGATATAATTCTGAGGGACCATATTATGCAGTAATAATCTTAAACTTATTTACTCCGGTTATAGACCACTTTACTTCCAAGAAAACAGTAAAGGAGGCTGCTAAGTAATGCGGGAAAATTTAAAACTAGGTTTGATTTTATTTATAATAACAGCTCTTTCTGGACTTTCAATAGGATTTGTCAACGACCTTACAGCAGAAACCATAGCTGAGAACAAGGCGATTTCCTCAAGCGACTTAGCTGAGCTTTTGCCTGGAGCAACAGGCAAAACTGTTCTTGAGGTTCCTAGCGGTGATGAGTCTGAAAAGACAAAGGTGGAGGAAGCTTTTGAGGTTCAGGGGGATAGCGAAGTACTGGGACATATAATCAAGGTTACGACAACTGGCTTCCATGGGAATATAGAAATGTTTGTTGCTATTTCTAAAGAAGATAAGTTGTCTGGAATAAAAGTAATTGGACATTCTGAAACACCTGGTCTGGGAGCAAAAATAGTTGAGGAAAAGTTTAGAAGTGGGTTTGTGAGTAAGCCTGTAGAAAAGGGCATTTCTATAGTTAAAGGGCAAGCTTCTGCCGAAAACGAAGTTGATGCAATAAGCGGTGCTACAGTATCTTCAAGAGCTGTAGGAACAGGAGTTAATACTGCAATTTCTTACTATATGAAAACTATAAAGGGCGTTGATTTTGAATTGGAAGAAACCGATGGAACCTCCGG
The DNA here is from genome assembly GCF_006351925.1 of Clostridium thermarum. Taxonomy (NCBI): domain Bacteria; kingdom Bacillati; phylum Bacillota; class Clostridia; order Eubacteriales; family Clostridiaceae; genus Clostridium; species Clostridium thermarum. The sequence goes on from NZ_CP040924.1 coordinate 804,101, forward strand.
TGCTAGCGAATCAGATGCTACTTCTGGCGCCAGTGGCTCTGATGCAGCTTCGGGTGCAAGTGAAGCAGCATCAGATGGAACCTCTGGTGCAAGTGAGTGACAAAAGCTTTGAGAAAAGGAGTGGAAAAATGAATAAGTTAGTTGAGAGATTTAAGAATGGATTAATCACCGAAAACCCAACTTTTGTTCAGGTTTTAGCCATGTGTCCAACTCTAGCGGTTACAACCTCTGCGGAAAATGCATTAGGTATGGGCTTAGCTACAATGGTAGTTTTAATATTTTCAAATGCAATGATTTCAGCACTGAGAAAGGTTATACCGGATAAAATTAGAATTCCCGGATATATAGTAATAATCGCATCCTTAGTTACTGTGGTTCAAATGTTAATGGAGGGCTATGTACCGGCCTTATATAAATCTCTTGGTATATTTATACCCTTGATAGTTGTTAACTGTATTATATTAGGTAGAGCAGAAGCCTATGCTAACAGAAATCCTATCTTACCAGCAATTTTTGATGCTATAGGAATGGGATTAGGCTTTACTGCAGGCTTACTTGCTGTAGGTACCATAAGAGAAATTCTGGGTGCAGGTACCTTCTTTGGAACTCAGGTTATGCCTGAAGCATACAAACCGGCATCAATTATGATATTGGCACCGGGAGCCTTCTTTACTCTTGGAACACTAATGGCTGTAATCAATTATGTGAACATTAAAAAGGCGAAGAAAGCCGGGACTAAAGCTAAAACTTTAGATCATAACTGTTCGAGCTGCAGCATGGCATCTCAGTGCCATGGAAACAACGTGTAAGGGAGGTACATTAGTATGGAGATATTTTTGATTTTTATAAGTGGCATATTCATCAATAACTATGTGCTTTCTAAATTTTTGGGCATATGCTCCTTTCTTGGGGTTTCCAAAAAGAAAGAAGCAGCCATTGGTATGGGATTAGCTGTTACCTTTGTTATGATAATAGCTTCCTTAATGACCTATATAGTTAATACCTTTATATTGATTCCTTTGAAATTGGAATACTTATCAACAATAGCTTTCATTCTTGTTATAGCTGCCTTGGTGCAGTTTGTTGAAATGGTTATAAAGAAATATTCACCTGGCTTGTATAAGGCTCTGGGAATATATCTTCCACTTATTACAACAAACTGTGCTGTTTTAGGTATGACCATGTTAAATGTTCAGGAATCATATAATTTACTGGAATCAGTAGCTAACGGAATTGCCTCTGCTCTTGGATTTATGCTTGCTATAGTACTTATGTCCTTTATCAGACAGAACGTAGACAGCAATGAAAATATACCGGAAACACTCAGAGGACTTCCAATAACCCTTTTTACAGCCTGTCTCATGTCCATAGCATTTTTGGGCTTCCAAGGACTAATAAGATAGGTAAGGGGAGGTAGAGCGTTATGGATTACATGAATATATTAAGTGCTGTTCTAAGCTTAGGGTTTTTAGGTTTACTCTTCGGTGTTCTGCTGGGCTATGCCGCAAAGAAATTTCACGTTGAAATGGATGAAAGAATACCAAAGATAAGAGAAGTACTGCCAGGAGCCAACTGTGGTGGCTGCGGTTATGCAGGTTGTGAGGCCTATGCAACTGCAATAGTAGAAGAAGGAGCACCATTAACTGCCTGTACCGTAGGTGGTGCTGCCTGTGCTTCAAAAATAGCTGAGATTATGGGAGCTCAAATAGGAGAAGTTGCAGTGGAGGTGGCTAAGAAAGTTGCCTTTGTTAAATGCAGCGGCAATTGTTCTTCCAGAAAGATAAAAGCGGACTTGCAGGGAGTAACTACCTGTAAGGAAGCTGCGGCTCTGGAAGGTCTGGCAGGCTGTTCATACGGCTGTTTTGGCTGCGGTGACTGCGTGAAGGCTTGTAAGTTCGGTGCCATAGCTGTAGTTGATGGGGTGGCAGTGGTTGACGAAGTAAAATGCGTAAATTGTGGAGCTTGTATAAAAGCTTGTCCTCAGAATCTTATTGAATCAGTGCCAATGGATAATGCTTATAGAGTGGCATGTAATTCAAAGGATATTGGTAAGACTACAAGAGAAAATTGCTCAAAGGGATGTATTGCTTGTAGAATATGTGAAAAGAATTGTCCTGTACAGGCAATTGCTGTGGACAATAATATAGCTTCTGTGGATTATACTAAGTGTACAAACTGTGGTCTGTGTGCTTTCAAATGTCCTGTTAAGGTAATTACCGGAATACAGATTAAACAACCAGAAATGGTATAAAAGAGAATGAGGGCTATCATAGCCCTCATTCTTTTTTTGCTTAGTATCTGCCTCTTCCGCAGCCAGCGCAGGATAAGAAGAATAATGCGATTATGAATAATACTCCGTTTCCTATTACGTCATTTCCTTTGCCTTTTCTGTCGCAATCATCATAGTCATCGTCCTTGTCAAATCCGAAGCCTTTTCCATGCTTTGAGAATTGAAGAACTATAAGAATTAGTATGATAAGGGTTGGGAAATCGCAGATACAATTCTTATCACCTGTGTATGGCATGCAAACGGGTTTTGGTTCACACATAGGTCTACAATGACATCTACTCATTTTTTAATCCACCTTTCAAATAAGTTTTATTTTTTATTATCTTGCAGCAATTTATGGCATGTATCAACTGTGCCGTACGTTACACAGTCAACAGAATGCCGGTTTTCTTTGGATTCTAATATATCATATGATTTCTGTACAAATTTGCTACTAGTGATTTATTTGAATTAAAATAAAAATTCGCATATGAAAGAAATTGCGTTGTGACGCAATTTTCTTATATGCCTTACTATATCAAAAGTAATTGACAATAATCGCTAACTGTACTATAATCTAAGATAGCCGAAATGCTGTGAAGCGGATAAGTACTTAAGCAGAGAGCTTAAAGAGAGTGGCGGTTGGTGGAAAGCCATAGCGAACGTTTAAGGAAAATCACCGTGGAGCTGATAGCTGAAATAGTGTTTCATAATACTGAGTAAGCGAGTCCGTAAGCCTACGTTACAGGATAGAGTATAGACTGGAATTAAGCTTTATTGATTCTGAATATGTACTTGATTTGTGTACTTTAGAGGTGGTATTGCGAATATAACTTCGTCCTGTAGGGCGAAGTTTTTTATTTACTTATAGAGTTTAAAACAATACATATAAATACTCTCACTTTTAATGAGTTTTTAATAACATAATTTGGTTATACTAGTATATAATTCATTAATATCTGAAAAGTAGACTATACAATGGAAGGAAAGGGGAAACAAGATGTACAAAAAAGTAGATTCTTCCAAGGGCTTTGTACAAATTGAAAAAGACATACGAAAGCTTTGGGAAGAGAAGAATGTGATTCAAAAAAACTTTGACATGAACAAAGAAGGTGAATACTTTACTTTTTATGACGGACCGCCAACAGCAAATGGTAAGCCCCATGTTGGTCATATTATAACAAGAGTTATTAAGGACCTTATACCAAGATATAAGGTTATGAAGGGATATAAGGTATTAAGAAAAGCCGGTTGGGACACACATGGACTTCCGGTAGAACTTGAAATAGAAAAGAAGCTGGGTATCTCAGGGAAACCTCAGATAGAAGAGTATGGTGTAGAAGAGTTTATAAAGCATTGTAAGGAAAGCGTATTTACCTACGTTAATATGTGGGAGGATATGTCTAAAAAAATTGGTTATTGGGTTGATATGGATAATCCTTATGTAACCTATCACAATGATTACATTGAATCCGAATGGTGGGCACTAAAGAAAATGTGGGAAAAGGATCTTTTATACAAGGGTCATAAAATAGTACCATACTGCCCAAGATGCGGAACTGGTCTTTCATCACATGAAGTTGCACAAGGCTACAAGGATGTTAAGGAAGCAACTGCTTTTGTAAAGTTCAAGATAAAGGGAGAAACTAACAAGTATATACTTGCTTGGACAACAACTCCATGGACTTTACCTTCCAACGTTGCCTTAGCGGTAAATAGAAAATATGATTATGCAGAGGTAAAAGTTCATGATGAGTATTTTATACTCGCTAAAGACCTCTTATCTGTATTAAACCATGAACATGAAGTTATAAGAGAGTTCAAAGGCGAAGATATCTTAGGAATGGAATATGAGCAATTATTCCCCTTTGCCACTCCGGATAAGAAGGCCTTCTATGTTATCCATGGAGACTTTGTTACCTTGACTGACGGTACAGGAGTAGTTCATATTGCACCTGCTTATGGAGAAGACGATAATCTTGTTGGTCAGAAATATGGATTACCGCTTATCAATCTGGTAGATGGAGAAGGAAAGTTCGTTGAGAGTGTTGAGCCATGGGCTGGAGTATTTGTTAAGAAGGCAGATCCAAAAATACTAGAATATATGGCAGAACATAACATGCTCTATAAGTCAGAAAAGTTCACTCACTCCTATCCACACTGCTGGAGATGTGACACACCGCTGCTTTACTATCCAAAGGACAGCTGGTTTGTAAAGATGACTGCCCTTAGAGATAAATTGCTTGAAAACAATAATAAGATCAACTGGTATCCTGACAATATAAGAACCGGTAGATTTGGTAAGTTCCTTGAAAATGTTATAGACTGGGGTATTTCAAGAGATAGATACTGGGGAACTCCGCTGCCAATTTGGCAATGTGACTGCGGCCACAAGGAATGTATCGGCAGCATAGAAGAACTAAAGCAAAAGGGAATAAATACTCCTGAAAATATAGAGCTTCATAAGCCTTATATTGATGCTGTAAAGTTAAGATGTGAAAAGTGTGGAGGGGAAATGACAAGAACCGGCGAGGTTATTGACTGCTGGTTTGACTCAGGATCTATGCCTTTTGCCCAGCATCATTACCCCTTTGAGAATAAGGAATTATTTGAAGCTAACTTCCCTGCACAATTTATATCAGAGGCAGTAGATCAAACTAGAGGATGGTTCTATACACTGCTTGCTATTTCCACGGCAATATTTGATACTAATCCTTTTGAGAACTGCGTAGTATTAGGCCACGTACTTGATAAGCACGGCTTAAAGATGTCAAAGCATAAGGGAAATGTTGTAGACCCATTCGAGGTAATTGAGCATCAAGGCTCTGACGCAACAAGATGGCATTTTTACACTGCCAGTGCTCCATGGCTGCCAACCAGATTCTCTGAGGATGATGTAGCTGAGACTCAAAGAAAGTTCTTAAGCACACTGTGGAATGTTTACTCCTTCTATGTGCTTTATGCAAGCTTAGACAATTTCGATCCTACAAAGCATGCAGACTTTGAATCCGGAAATGTTATGGATAAGTGGATTATGTCAAAGCTTAATACCTTAGTGAAGACTGTGGATGAAGATCTGGATGGATACAGAATAACTCAAGCTGCACTAGCAATAGAGTCCTTTACTGATGAGCTATCAAATTGGTATGTAAGAAGAAACAGAGCCAGATATTGGAGTGAAGAGTTAACAGACGATAAGATTGGAGCTTATGTAACTTTATATAGAGTTCTTGTTACACTTTGTAAGGTAGCAGCTCCATTTGTACCATTCATGACTGAAGAGATTTACCAAAACTTGGTTGTAAACTTGGATCCTTCTGCACCGGAGAGCATACATCTATGCATGTGGCCGGAGTACAATGCTGATACGGTAGATAAGGACCTGGAGAAGGCTATGGACCTTGCTTACAGCATTGTTAAGCTTGGTAGAAGCGCAAGAAATGGTGCCAATATTAAGAATAGACAGCCATTGTCAGAAATGCTTGTAAGTACTGCAGCACTTCCTGAGTACTACGGAGATATAATTAAAGATGAGTTGAACATTAAGAAGGTTCAATTTGGTGCCGATCTTTCAAAGTATGTTAATTTTGAAATTAAGCCAAATCTTCCTGTATTGGGAAAGTCTTACGGTAAGATGATTCCTGCAATAAGAAAAGAAATTGCCAGCAGAAATCAGATGGAGCTTGCTCAGGAAGTACAAAGCGGTAAGTCTGTAGTAATCAACGTTGATGGAACAGAAATTGAGCTCAACAAGGAGAACTTGCTGGTTACAATGCAGGGCTTGGAAGGTTTTGCTTTTGCCGGTGAAGGAACAATAGGTGTAGTACTTGATACTCATATCAGTGATGAATTGAGAGAGGAAGGACACCTTAGAGAAATTGTCAGCAAGATTCAGAATATGAGAAAAGAAAGCGGCTTTGAAGTTGCTGACAGAATCAATCTCTATATAGCCGGCAATGACATGTTAGAGGCTGTAGGTAAGAAATTTGAGGATGTAATAAAGAGAGAAACTCTGACTGTTGAAGTTGTATACGGAAGCGATAAGGCAGGTATAGAATTTAATATTAACGGTGAAAAGCTAAAAATGGCTGTTGAAGTAGTTAAGTAATTAATATTGCGGAAAATCTTTATGTATAAGATTTTCCGCATTTTTTTCTGTCACCAACCGTAAAGAGCAACATATAATAATCTAGTAAGTATACTCTTACATACTTATTTATATGAGTAATTTTTCAGGAGGCTATAAATGAGTGAAGAATATTTATCCATGGAAGAAATGAGAGAATTTGTTCCTGGAACAACAGCAGGGCCCTTTTCACCTGGAACATCTGCTTTTGCGGCAGGCGCACCGGCACCAATATTTTTCGGTTCTACACAACCTACATTTCCGAGTTTTTCAGTGACTCCCAGTGGAGAATTGGTTGGAGGACCTGCTGCTGTGGGAGCTGGACAGCAAGTACCGGGAGCAGCACAGCAAATACAGGCAGTACCTCAGGCAACCCCTGGCCAAGTACAACAGGTTATTCCTGGTTTAGGGCTTCAAACACCAACGCCAGAAAGTTATTTATATACACAGGGATATCTGCGAACTCAAATAGGAAAAAACGTTAGAATTGAATTTCTTATTGGTGAAAGCATACTCACAGATAGAAGAGGAATATTAAGGCAGGTTGGCATAGACTATGTAGTAATTCAAGAAGCAGATTCTGACGATCTCCTCACCTGTGATTTATATTCTATTAAATTTGTAACTACTTATCTGTAATCTATTGTATTAGATGATAAATAAAAATTATGCCTTATGTTCTAATTTCCTCTAAAATCTAATATCGGATTGTACACATTTGGGGCTGTCGCACAAAAAAGACCGGCAGCTCTCTTTATTTAAGATAAGGATATGTTATGTTTATAATAAAATTGCCAAGCAATAAAATTCAGATAAGCAACATAGTTTTATATATTCAAGAAAATTCTGAAAAATGCTTTAAAAATAATGAAGAATTATGTAAAATAGAAGTATAAGGAACATAATAATTTAACAGAAGGAGGGCTATATATGAAGGTAATAAAAAAAGACAGAAGAATACAGGACTTCGACCTCAGGAAGACAGTATTATCTATTGAAAGGGCCTCTGACGATTTAAATGAATCAATTAATGAATCTGATGCCGAGAATATTGCTAATAGTATTACCAGGGAATTAAACAAACTTGGTATAAATATGATAGAAAGCTATAAAATAAAGGATATCATCATACAGGTTTTGCAGGAGTTAGGATTCAATGGTTTAGCGAATATATATGCAAGGGGAAGTAAGCAATAATTAATATTGTTTTCATAATGTTTTCATAAAATAAGTATTTTATCTTGTAAAGCTTTCAATTTATAAGTATAATTATATTTAATTACAAAATCTCTATTGGCTGACGGTATGGAGTATTGAGAATAATAAATTGTATCATTGGGGAGTGAATAATATGTCAGTTTCAATTAAAGATGTTGCAAAAGAAGCCGGTGTTTCTATAGCAACAGTATCAAGGGTATTAAATGATGTTGACGTTGTAAATGAAGATACAAAAAAGAAGGTTCAGGATGCCATAAAAAAACTGGGCTATAGGCCTAATATTGTGGCCAGAAGCTTAAAGACACAGAGAACTAGGACAGTAGGAATATTAATTCCTGATATATCAAGCCAGTTCTATCCTGAGATTGTTAGAGGGACAGAAGACGTGGCAAATATTTACGACTATAATATAATACTTTGTAACTCAGATTCAGACCTTGAAAAAGAAAAGGAATATTTGAGAGTACTAAAGGAAAAGATGGTAGACGGAGTTTTATACATGAGCAGCTCTCTTGAGCCTGAGATAGTTGAATTAATAAAAGAGCTTGACCTTAAAACCGTTCTTGTAGTAACTTCAGACAAGGATAAGACTTTCCCAAGCGTTTCAATCGATAATAGGGAAGCGGCCTACGACGCAACCATGTTTCTTTTAAATAAGGGTAATAAAAAGGTTGCCTACATAGGTGTGCATAAGGATGAAGTGAATGCTGCGGCAGTTAGATACTTCGGCTATGAAGATGCCTTAAAGGAAAAGGGCATGGAAATTGATGAAAACTTTGTTTACTTTGGCGAACAAAAAGCTCATGAAGGCTATGAAGGAGTAAACAAAATATTGGAAAAGGGAACTTTTGATGCTCTGTTCTGTGCCTCAGATGAAATAGCCATGGGTGCCATAAATTCACTAAGAGATAAAGGAATAAGAGTGCCTGAAGATGTTGATGTAATAGGTTTTGACAATATCTATTCATCATCCATATTTTATCCAAAGCTCACTACAGTGGCTCAACCAATGTATGATATGGGATCTGTAGGTATGAGAATGCTTATTAAAACTATTAACAAGAAAGAATTGGAAGAGAAGAATTACATTCTTCCTTATGAAATTATTGAAAGAGATTCAACAAAGAGATAATAAAAAGAAAGTATCGGTTAAATTAACTGATACTTTCTTTTCTTATTTATATAAATCATAGGCTTTATTTGCTTTTATGGTCTTACTATCGAAGTCGACCCAGAACATGCTGTAACTATATTCTGTTTCCTGCCCATACTGCCTGCTATAAAGTAAGCCTTATTGCCAAAGACATGAATTGGGGAAGTTGCATAGATTAAGTTGGGAATCTGTATAATTTCCTCCAGAACTGTAACCAGGTATTTCCTGTGAATTTCAAGATTCTTTGAATTTGTAATCATTATAGGTATGCATACCTGTAATACTATATTTATCCTCTGAATTGAAGAATAACTTTTTACTAAAATCAGTTAAGGTCACCTGATAAAAGTTCCTTTTTAGGGGATCAAGGTCTTGCTCCATATAGAACAGGCTTTTACCGTCATCACTTATGGTATAAGTGTAGGCACCAGAGGTAATTTGACGCATTTCATTGGGAGACTGCAGCGGTACTGTCATTATTTTAGTGTCCTCCATAAAATATAGATTATTGTCGTAAACTAAAAGATTGTAAAACCTTCCAGATTTTACTATAGTAAAGTTTTCACCGGTTTGCTTGATCTTGCAGATATAACCTTTATTGTTGATAAAGTAAACCCATTCGCCTACAATGTTTATATAAGATACTTGTTCATTGTATATTTCTCTAAGTGCAGTGGCAGCATCTAATTGGCTCACAGATAGGTTAAAGCCTTTAAGGGTCTTATTGTCATGATAGCTGAAAAAAATGTTACTGACATTTTGGCTGAAGCATCTTACTTATATTATACAATATTTAACATTGAAATACACTAATTATTCAGGGCTGGAGGGTTATTAATGCAGAGAGTTCAAATTGCAGATAAAAACATTGAGTATGTGATAATTAGAAACAACCGAAAAACACTTGAGCTATCTATAAATGAAGAAGGTAAGATAATAATTAAAGCACCCCGTAGATGCAGTAAAGAATTAATAGAAAGATTTTTAAAGGAAAAGGAAACCTGGCTAGGTAATAGACTTAAAGCCATGGAAAAGCTTCAGAAAAGCAGAAGGATAAGAGAGTTTTGTGATGGAGAAAAACTTCTCTATTCAGGACAAGAATATACTTGCAAGGTGGAGGTTAAGGAGGGGAGCAGAATGTACGGTGGGTTCGACGGCAAGGAGTTTACTATTGCAATACCTTCTTCAATAAAATACGATGATAGGAGAGCTGCATGTAAAGAAGTGGCTTTGCAGCTGTATAAAAAAATAGCCAAAAGGGTACTTCAGGATAGAACCTCACATTATAGCAAAATTATTGGTGTGCATGTAAACAGAATATACATAAAGGAGCAGAAAACCCTATGGGGCAGCTGCTCTTCTAAGAATAACATAAACTATAACTGGAAGCTTGTAATGGCACCCTTATGGGTATTGGATTATGTTGTGATTCATGAATTATGCCATATTTTACAAAGAAATCATTCTAAGTTATTTTGGTTAGAAGTAGAAAAGTATATGCCTAACTATAAAGAGGCAGTGGAATGGTTGAAACAGCATGGAAGAAAGTTGCAATTAGAATATATTTACTAAAAAAATATTCTGCTCTTAGCAGAATTTACATCTAAAGTCTAAATTCTAATAGCTGTCATCTAAAAAAAAGTGGCCTAAGGCCACTTTTTTATAATATTCCTTCTGTTTTCAATATGTTCTCCAACTCTTGAACCTTTTTTGAAAGCACATCAAATTTTTCCTTGATTAAATCCTTTGGTGAGTCAACTGTACTTAGGGCTGCCTCCATATCCTCTACTAATTTAAGTGCTTCTTCTATCTCTTGTTTAGCAATATCTAAATTAGTCTGTTCCATTCTCTTTGTCCCCTTTAGTTTAGATTATGTCTATATTTATATGACTTTTCATATATAAAAGGAGCATGAAACATAAACTCCTTTTCATAACCACAGCTTGAACAAATACATTCGCATATATCAAAAGGTTCACCATCTATCAGTGAAATTTGAAGGGCTTCCGCAATAAATTCACCACCACACACTTCACAAGGTGTCATGTTTATTACTTCGTACTCACTTTCAATATACTTCATTATATCTCTTAATATCATCTTGTCCTCCATAAATATTGTTGCTAATTAAATGGTATCATTTAAAGATTTTAATTTCAATAAAAAAGCTAATAAATATAAATTAATTTTTAAAACTTCCTTGGTCTCTATATTTGACAGAGGTCATATAAATGTTCTGAGAAGTATGTTTTAGGAGGATAAACTTGATAAACTACATATGGTTCTTTATTTTAGCTTGTGGAATAATTGTGGGGCTAATTACAGGCAAGGGGGAAGCAATCTCCCAGTCTATAATCAAGGCGGCAAACTCTCCGGTAGAATTGCTCATAGGTATGGTAGGTCTGCTCTGCCTTTGGTGCGGAGTTATGAAAATTGCCGAAAAAAGCGGACTTACAGGAAAGCTGGCAGCCTTGATGGAGCCTGTTTTAAAGAAAATCTATAAATCTGCTGGAAGAGACAAAAGCGCATTGGGAGCAATAGTAATGAACCTCACCGCAAATATGATGGGCCTATCCAATGCTGCTACTCCTTTTGGAATAAAGGCAATGGAGGAGATGCAGAGGTTGAATCCTGATAAAGAGACTGCCAGCGATGATATGGCCCTTTTCTTGGTAATGAATGCCGCCTGTATTCAGCTGTTGCCTGCAACGGTAATATCCTTGAGAGCTGCAGCCGGCTCATCTAACCCAGGGATGATAATTCTTCCCGCCATTTTGGCCACTGCCACGGCAGCCTTGGTTGGAGTTATCTGCTGTAAGATTCTTGAAAAGTTTTTCTAAGGGGTGGGAGTGATGAATTACATAATACTAGCCATAATACCTATAATTGTTGGATCAGTTACCATATATGGCATTTTAAAGGGTGTAAAGGTATATGAATGCTTTGTGGAAGGGGCCAAAGATGGCATTTCCATATGTATACGAATATTTCCTTATCTCCTGGCTATGCTGGTAGGGGTTGGAGTTTTTCGTGCTTCAGGGGTCTTAGGTTATTTTACAGCTCTTATAGCCCCGGTAGTTAAGCTAATCGGACTACCCAGTGAGATTGTACCCTTGATTTTTATCAAGCCTTTGTCCGGAAGCGGTGCCATGGGAGTATTTACAGACATACTAAAACAGTATGGTGCAGATAGCGCCATTGGAATAATAGCATCCATTATAATGGGGACAACTGAAACCATATTTTATACCCTGACTGTATACTATGGGGCTGTGGGTATAAAGAAAATCAGACATACTCTTTGGGCGGCGATTATAGCAGACATCACAGCAATTATAATGGCAGTGACCTTAGCAAGAACTTTATTAGGTTGATAGTGGAAAGTTTTACATATATAATAATAGGTAAATAATAAATGTTAATTATATAGAGAAATGAGGGGAAAAAATGATAGAACTTTCTAATTTAAGTAAAAGCTATAACGGGAAAGTAAAAGCTGTAGATAACTTAAATATTACTATTAATGATGGAGAGATCTTCGGCTTCTTAGGTCCTAATGGCGCAGGAAAAACCACCACTATAAAAATGATCACCGGAATTATAGATAAGGATGGGGGAAGTATCAAAATAAACGGTATAGACAACAGCGAAAGGCCCCTGGAGGCAAAAAAGCAATTTGCCTATGTACCGGATAGCCCTGACATGTTTTTAAGATTAAAGGGCATAGAGTATTTGAACTTTATGGCGGATATCTATGAGGTTCCAAGGGAAAACAGAAAAAGTAAAATTGAGATGCTTGCAGAGAGATTTGAAATGACAAATGCTCTGGGAGATCAGATACAAAGTTATTCCCATGGTATGAGGCAAAAAATAGTGATTATGGGGGCCTTGATACACGAGCCTAAAGTGTGGATACTGGATGAGCCTTTAACGGGTCTTGATCCTAAGTCCTCCTATATTTTAAAGGAAATGATGAGGGAGCAGGCGGATAGCGGAAAAACCGTATTTTTCTCCACCCATGTTTTGGATGTGGCTGAGAAGGTATGTGATAGGGTAGCCATTATTAACAAGGGGAAGATATTGTTCTGCGGCAGCATTGGTGAGATGAGGGAGCATTTTAAGAGTAATGAGTCCCTTGAAAAAATGTTCTTGGAGTTGACTGAAAATGAGTAAGTTATGGATATTATCAAAAGTACTGCTAAAGAGTAATCTATCTTCCTTAGGTAAGAAGAAAAAAACAAAGATATCGCCATATTTGACGATGATTTTGCTGCTTAGTATTTTTGGGGCCTCCTTTAGTCTGCCAATAGGAATCTTATTTGGTAAAATGTATGACATGCTGGAGACCATTCAGCAGCAGGGGGCATTACTCACTCTTGCCATTGGAGCAGTGAGTGTAACCATATTTTTATTTGGTATATTCTATGTACTGGGGGTATTCTACTTCTCAAGGGATGTGGAGCTGCTCCTGCCATTACCTTTAAAACCATCGCAAATATTAGGAGCAAAATTCATAACTGTTTTGCTATATGAGTATTTAACGGAGGCTGTAATGCTGCTGCCGGCATTTATAGCCTATGGAATAAAGAGTGGTTCCAGCATTGTATATTATCTATATTCTTTAATTATATTTTTGCTTGTTCCTATAATTCCCCTAATCTTGGCTTCACTGTTGAATATGATCATTATGAGGTTTACCAATATCGGTAAACATAAGGATGCCCTAAGGATAGCAGGTGGAGTAATTGGCTTAGCCTTTGGTATAGGAGTTAATATATTTATGCAGGGAATGGGGAAGAATGAATCAGATCCTGAGGCCATGTTAAAGCTCTTATATGAAGGAAATAATTCACTTATAAGCATAGTGTCAAAAATATTTCCTACTGCCAAAGTTGCTTCTATATCCTTAGTATCTAATAATGAAACTAGAGGTATAGTTAATCTATTATTGTTTTTGGTAATTAATTTGGCACTGACTTTTATATTTTTCATCATTGGGGAAATGCTGTATTTCAAAGGAGTATTGGGAAATGCGGAAGTTTACTCCAAAAGAAAAAAACTTTCCGGAAAGCAGCTTGAGAAGACTATTGTACAAAGTTCAGCCTTAAAGGCTTTTATGATGAAGGAATTAAAAATATTATTCAGAACTCCTTCATACTTAATGAATTGTGTTATTTCAAGCTTCATGTGGCCTATAATTCTTGGAATTGGTATCTTTAGCTCAGGCTCCTTAAACAGCCGGGAAATTAAAGGGTTAATGGAAGCACTTAAAGATACAAGGTTGTTGGGAATAATATTAGTGGCATTATTTGCAATGTCAGTGGTATTCTCGGGAGGAAACGGAATAGCGTCCACATCAATATCCAGGGAGGGCAATAATCTGTTTATAAGCAAATATCTTCCCATTAGTTTTAAAGATCAGATACTAGCTAGGATTATGCCGGGAATAATCCTAAGCTCCATAGCTATATTTGCTACCTTGGGAATAGCCCTATACTTTATTGATATTCCATTACTTGTAGTAATTCTCGGAATAACAGTTATCCTTTTAGGAATGCTTATGACCTCATTTATAGGTATATTGTTAGAATTAAGATTTCCTAAACTAAACTGGGATAACGAGCAGAAGGCCGTAAAACAAAATACTAATTTTATGATTACAATGTTTGCAAGCTGGGCTATAGCTGCCTTATTCATATTTGCTGTCATAGTACTTAAGCTTAATCTTTGGTATGCTTTTATTTTTGTGACCGCTGTAAGCGGAATATTAAACTTAATCCTCTTCTACCTAATTATGAATCAAGGTCAAAGGTGGTTCAATAAAATAGAATTATAAAAAATATATAAAAAATACATAAAAATGATGAAACTTTTTCTTATTTTTTTCGTCTTATAAGTATAGGGTAGTGAGAATAATTTATGGGAGGGGATTGAGATTTACTCGAAGAATATGGTTGAAAATTTCAATAATAAAAGTGATTCAACAGAGGATAACAAAGAAGTTGCTCTGGGAATATGTTTTGGTACAGGAGCTGGAATAGTTGCAGGGGCATTAGTGGGTAATATAATGCTAGGGCTATCAGCCGGCGGGGTGCTGGGTGTAGTTATCGGAGTAATAATTGGTGAAATAAAAAAGCATAAAATGGATTGATGAAAAGAACTCTTCCTGTAAGGGTTCTTTTTTTATAAAATATTTAGATGCTGTCATATAAAAAGTGCAAAAATTTTACTAATTTTTATATTAAATTACAAAAGAATTTGCACACTATTCACAAAGTTTGATTGTGGAGGTATAATAGATTTATAATGACAGCAGTGTATTAAAATCGACGGGAGGTTTATTAATGAATAAAGGATTTTTTCAAAACAATAGAAATAAGCTCATTGATAAGATACAAGATAATTCCATAGTGGTACTTTTCTCTGGAAAGGCGCCCAAAAAGAGTGCTGATGAAGCATATAACTTTACGCCAAATAGAAATTTTTACTATCTCACCGGTATAGATGAGAAAAATATAATTCTTCTATTGAGTAAGGTAAAGGGAGTTACAGAGGAAAAGCTGTTTATACATAAGGCTGATCCCGTGATGGAAAAGTGGGTTGGAAAAGCTATAAGTGAAGAAGAAGCCAGAGAAAAGTCAGGTATACAAAGTATTGCTTATAGAGAAGAGTTTGAAGCCTTGATTCATAGGATGATCTTTACAGGTTCAGTGGAGAATATCTATTTAGATTTGGAAAGAGAATCTTGGGAAGAGGAGAGCTCAAGTACTGAAAGGTTTGCACTGGACCTGAAAAAAAAATATCCCTATAGCAGCATAAAAAATGTATACCAGATTATAGCGGAACAGAGGATGATAAAATCACAGGAAGAAGTAGAGGAAATAAGAAAAGCAATTGCTATAACTTGGGAAGGCATACAAAGTGCTATGAAAAATGCAAGACCGGGTATGATGGAATATGCAGTAGAAGCATACTTTGATTTTGAATTAAAAACCAGGGGAGTAAAGGATTTTGCTTTTAAAACCATTGCTGCCTCAGGTAAAAATGCCACTGTATTACATTATAGCGAAAATAATTGTAAAATTGGAGAGCAGGATTTACTGCTTATGGATTTAGGAGCCCAGTTAAATTATTATAGCGCTGACATAACCCGAACCTTTCCGGTAAGTGGTAAGTTCACTGAAAGACAGAAAGAGATTTACAATATAGTTTTAAAAGCTCAGCTTGAAACTATAAAGGCAATTAAGCCAGGAATTCCATTCAAAGAGATTAATTTAATAACCAGAAGGGTTCTCTTGGAGGAACTAAGTAAAATAGGCTTGGCTCATTCAGATGAAGAACTCTCTAAGTACTACTATCATGGAGTAAGTCATCATCTAGGCTTGGATACTCATGATGTAGGAAGCAGAGAAGTGGAACTGAAGCCGGGAATGGTACTAACAGTTGAACCTGGGCTTTACATTGAAGAGGAAGCCATAGGAATAAGAATTGAGGATGACGTGGTTGTCACCGAAGACGGCTGTGAAGTGCTTTCGAATTATATAATTAAAACTGCTGATGAAATTGAAGGGTTTATGAAGAGATAGTAAATTTACAGGAAATTGCATGGCCTTTATGGGCTGTACAATTTCCTCAACATAAAGAGAGGTTTTGTTATGAATAGGTTTAAAGAGAATAGGCAGTTTTTGAAGGCTAATCATAATATTTTAAGACAGATAATAACAGACAGACAGAAGAATATGCCGCAGCCGAATATCTTAAAGCCCTATGACGAAGATGATAATGTAATAGACCTGCCACAGATGCGCAGCGATGTTATCACTAAAAATGAGTTGTATGCCTGTATCAACGACAGGAGAAGTGT
This sequence comes from Clostridium thermarum, assembly GCF_006351925.1. Classification (NCBI taxonomy): domain Bacteria; kingdom Bacillati; phylum Bacillota; class Clostridia; order Eubacteriales; family Clostridiaceae; genus Clostridium; species Clostridium thermarum. The sequence continues at coordinate 820,731 of NZ_CP040924.1, forward strand.
ACGAATTTACTCTAGTGAGTTTATTACGTTGGACGAGCTTTCTTATATGCTTTGGGCTACACAAGGTATAAAGTGTATTATAGGGGATAATATAGGTACCTTAAGAACTGTACCTGCCAGCGGAGCAACCCATTCCTTCGAGACCTATCTACTGATAACAAGAGTGGAAGGACTACAGAAAGGGGTATACAGATATCTACCCTTAAGGCATGCTCTATATTTTATGTATGGTAGCGATAACATTGAGAACGTTATCGATGAGGCAACGCCGGACCAGCCTTATGTGCCTCACTTTGCAGAAAAAGCAGCAGTATTGTTTGCTTGGAGCTGCATACCTTATAGAGCGGAATACAAGTTTGATATAACCGCTCATAAAAAGATTCTCATCGACGTGGGACATGTATGTCAAAACCTATACATAGCAGGTGAATCCGTAAATTGTGGAACTTGTGCCATTGGTACCTATGACCAGCAAACTATAGACAAGGCTCTCCGTTTGGATGGGGAGGATGAATTTGTTATATACCTGGCAGCGGTAGGGAAGAAGCCGATGGAGTAAAAGGGAGACTGCCAGTCTCTCTTTTTATCAAAGGTTATGAAAAAGGAAATATAGATGTCACCAAGAGATCAAAAAGAGTAGTACATAACATATAAAATCCACATTGGGGAATTTTTCTTGACAACTGGTATGGATTATAATAATATAAAGTTAAATGTTAAATACTGTGATGGGAAGAGTAGTAGATTGAAATGTCTAAAAGAGAGCAGGGTTAGGTGAAAGCCTGCGGCAGGAAGGTTTATGAACATGGTCCCGGAGTTGACTGCCTGAACCTGCAACACTATTTTGGGATAAGGCAGTACGGAACGCAACCGTTAAAATGCAGGGTGATAAAAACTGAGTCTATAGACAAAGTGGAGTCACTTATGGAGGTATCCATGGCAACATGGGTATGAATTAGAGTGGTAACGCGTATATAACGCCTCTATGTGAATTTCTGTTCACATAGAGGCTTTTTGCTTGATACAAGGGCAATTTGGGAACTATATATGATATAAAAAAGATGATTAAGTTCAATAACTGAAGTGGAATATCATACTTAATTGATAAATAAATTATAAAGCATTTAGGAGGAATGAACATGACTAAAAAAACTTATTACATTACTACGCCGATCTATTATCCATCTGCAAACCTGCACATAGGAAATACTTATACTACAGTTGCGGCAGATGCTCTGGCAAGATATAAGAGATTCCGAGGCTATGATGTAATGTTCCTTACAGGAACCGATGAACATGGACAAAAGATACAGAGAATAGCTGAGGAAAAAGGAGTTACTCCAAAGGCTTATGTAGATGAGATTGTAGCAGGAATAAAAGAACTTTGGAAGCTTATGGATATCAGCTATGACAGATTTATTAGAACCACTGATGACTATCATCAAAAAGCAGTTCAGGATATATTTACAAAGTTATATAAGCAGGGGGATATATATAAAGGCTCTTATGAAGGCTGGTACTGTACTCCTTGTGAGGCCTTCTGGACGGAAACTCAATTAAATGATGGAAAGTGTCCTGACTGTGGCAGACCGGTTGAAAAGGCTAAGGAAGAAGCATATTTCTTCAAGATGAGCAAATATGCAGACCAATTACTTAAGTATATAGAAGATCATCCTGATTTCATTCAGCCGGAATCAAGAAAGAATGAAATGGTTAATAACTTCTTAAAACCTGGTTTACAGGACCTTTGTGTATCAAGAACCTCCTTCAACTGGGGTATACCTGTTGAATTTGACCCGGGCCATGTAATATATGTCTGGATAGATGCTCTTTCAAACTATATAACTGCTCTAGGTTATGGAAATGATGCCTACAATGATTATGACAGATATTGGCCGGCGGATGTACACCTAATTGGTAAGGATATCCTAAGATTCCATACAATTTACTGGCCAATTATGCTGATGGCTCTTGGCTTAGAGCTTCCAAAGCAGGTGTTTGGACACGGGTGGCTTTTGGTTGACGGAGGAAAGATGTCAAAATCAAAGGGAAATGTAGTAGATCCGGTTGTGCTGGTAAACCACTTTGGAGTTGATGCTGTAAGATACTACTTGCTAAGAGAAATCCCCTTTGGTTCTGATGGACTATTTAACAATGAGATATTTATAAAGAAGATAAACTCAGACCTTGCTAATGACCTTGGAAACCTTGTTTCCAGAACCGTAGCAATGGTGGATAAGTATTTCGAAGGAGTAATACCGGCTCCAACAGCAAAGGAAGAAACAGATAATGACCTGATTTCCTTGGCATTAAAGACACCGGCTGAAGTAGATAAGGCCATCGATAATTTAAGACTGCCTGAGGCACTGGATAAAATTTGGGAACTCATAGGAAGGGCTAATAAATATATTGATGAGACTACACCATGGATACTGGCAAGAGATGAAGCTAAGAAAGAAAGATTGGGAACAGTGCTTTACAACTTAGTTGAAGCCTTAAGATTTGTTTCTACATTTATAGCACCATTTTTACCTTCAACAAGTGTTAAAATAAATGAACAGTTAAATATAGAATTAACCACTTGGGAAAGCCTATCAGCCTTTGATGGAACTAGAGCAGGTACAAAGGTGAACAAAGGAGCCGTAATATTCCCAAGAATTGATGTAGAAGCTAAGTTAGCAGAGTTTGAGGCTTTGAAAGAAGCAGCCATAAAGGAAGCAGAAGCTGCAAACAGACCTGCAATGAAACCTTTGAAGGAAGAAATAACTATAGATGACTTTGCAAAGCTTGACCTAAGAATAGCTAAGGTACTTCACTGTGAACCCATAAAGGGAGCCAAGAAACTACTGAAGCTAAAAGTTGATTTAGGTGGGGAAGAGCGACAGGTTGTATCCGGGATCGCCCAATACTACAGACCTGAAGACCTAATTGGCAAGTCAATCGTACTAGTTGCAAATCTTAAACCAGTTACACTCAGAGGAGAGCTTTCTCAAGGTATGATACTAGCAGCTTCCAGTGACGATGACAGCAAGCTCTTTGCTGTAACCATAGAAGGTGAGCTGCCAACCGGAAGTGAAGTTAGATAGCTTATGTTTTAAGCAAGACATAGAAAGAGATTGAATAAAAATTCAATCTCTTTCTCATGTGAATTATGAAATATCATGTTTTATATACAAAGGGATGAGAAAAACTAAATATGAACAGGTTTCTTTATAAACAGTGTAATTATAAGAGCAAGAATTGATAAAAAAGCAGCTAATATAAAAGAAGCTTTAAAGGACATGGATGCTGCCACAATGGGACCGATAATAGCAGCCATACCATTGGCTTGAAACATAAGACCATAGTTTACAGCAAGATTTTTCATGCCGAAGAAATCTGCAGTTATGGTTGGAAATACAGCCAGGAAACCACCAAAACATAAAGCTATCATTGCTGTGGTTATAAAAAATACTGTAAAATTAAGAGCAACAAAGCTCTTTATAATCATTGCAATAGCGGTAATTACAAACATATAACGGACAGTTCTTATTCTGCCTATCCTGTCAGAAAGTGCCCCCCAAAATAATCTGCCGCAAGCATTAAATATAGCAATTACAGAAACTGTATTTGCAGCTGTTTCCGGTGTTAATTTAACCAATTCTATGCCAATATCCTTTGCTAAACCAATTATCTTTAAACCGCTGACACAGCCAAATAAGAATATAATCCAAAGCAGATAGAAGGTAGGGTGATGAAGCAGCTCTCCAGTGTTAAATTCTATTACTTTACCTGAGGAACTTGTAGTTTGCAAAGTACTTCCATCAGGTACCTGGAGAAATTGTGAACCAAATAAAGACAGTACCATATAGATAATCCCAAGAAAGAAGAAGGCTTCAGAAACCCCTCTGGTAGTTATAAAGTATTGTGCAACTGATTTAAAAATAAGGCTGCCAAGACCGAAAGCTCCTACTATAATTCCTGTTATGAAGCCTTTCTTGTCAGGAAACCATTTTATGCAGGTTGATAGGGGGCATACATATGAAATACCAATTCCAATGCCGCCAATTAAACCATAGTATAAATACAATTCTGTAAGAGATGATGCTGTACTTGATAGCATAAGTCCTATACCTAAGAAAACAGCTCCTAAAGAGGCCACCCACCTTACCTTAAGCTTTGATAGCAATCTTCCCCCCACAATAGTAAAGAGGGAGAAAACGGCTATTGTTATAGAGAAGGTAAAAACTACACCTGACCTTTTCCAACCAAACTTTGAAACCAAAGGTTCATTAAACAAGCTCCATGTATACACTGCTCCGATACAAAGCTGAATTAATACAGCTCCAAAGACTACCAGCCATTTTCTATTATTAAAATCATTTTTCATAGGTCCTCCTGAATAGTTATTATATATAAGTAATATTTTATGGATTATAGTTGTAGTTTTCAAGGAAAATTTATATTTTATAATTAAAGAAAGCAGGGTAATTCAAATAGAATATATTTAACCTGCTTAGAAAATTTAAAATTGTTTTATGCATAGTTTTATAAGTATTTGGCAATAATTCAGTTAAAATCTATTGTTATGTAAGTACTATTAAGACTTGGAGTGGATGTAATGAGAATACCCAATCATATTGGAATAATACCTGATGGTAATAGAAGATGGGCTGTAGCAAAGGGATTGACAAAGGACAAGGGGTATGAGCCTGGGCTTAATCCTGCTGCGGAGGTTTTTAGACTCTGTAAAGAGGTAGGGGTAAAAGAACTCACCTTCTATGGCTTCACAACAGATAATACCAAAAGGCCTGTAGAACAGAGACGGGCTTTTACAGAGAGTTGTATAAAGGCTGTTTATATGCTCTCGAAGGAAGATGCGTCAATACTGGTGGTAGGCAATAGTGAATCCCCAATGTTTCCTAAGGAACTGCTGCCCTTTACAAGCAGAAAAATTTTTGGAAAGGGAGGATTAAAGGTCAATTTGCTGGTGAACTATGGTTGGGAATGGGACTTAAATCAGTTGAAAACTGCTAACACCAGTAAAAAGAGTATTTCAAAGTACATAAAATCCTCTGATATTTCAAGGGTAGACCTAATAATTCGATGGGGTGGCAGAAGGAGACTCAGCGGCTTTTTACCGGTACAGACTATTTACTCAGACTTTTATGTAGTAGATGATTTTTGGCCAGATTTTAAACCGGAGCATTTTTATCAGGCACTTAGTTGGTACAACCAACAAGACATAACTCTAGGAGGGTAAAAAAATAGACCGCAAACGCAGTCTATTTTTTTATTTTATTAAATCAACATATTCCTGTAATGAACCATCCCTTAAGCAGGTTTCGATAATCTGTCTTCCCAGTGGATCAAGATCCGGCACAAGGAACTTCTGCAGTTCTTTCTTGAAGAAACTTGTTAATATAGCAGCACCGGCATCATAGCCTTCAGGCCCATTTTCCTTTTGAAGATCAACCTGTAGTAAGTCTTTTGGTATAGATTGACCGTCCAGCTTTAAGGATTCCAAAGCATAGCCAAGGATTGGAGATCTTGATGGTACAAGTGGTTCCTTCTTGAAGTTAAAGTTACCTCTTCTTGAAAGATACTCTCTTGCAATCCATTGTCCCATGAATCCTACCTTATATACTCCGATATGCTGATTTGGTATCAATATATATTTAGTAGCAGGAGTTTCTATAATCTGCCTCAATAAGATATTTGCCTGATCAACCATTCTTCCGGTTGCGAAAGGCCAGTAGGATCCAACACCTTCGCTGCTCATTCCCTCTGCGGAAATAACACTTGGGTTAGCATGACCTCTGGGAGCAACTAGTCTCCACAACCAAGCTAAAGCAGGTGGAAGTATGTGGAATAAGCCTATTATACCGTAGCTTGGATGATCCTTGGTGCTTGGAGGAGTTCTTACACCAAAGCTTCTTATATCAACCTCCACCGGTTCGTTTACAATACCTTGGATAAACCTTCTTGGAAGTATGGTTCTTGGGTTTGGACAAGGTTTACCCGGTGCATCCATTGTGTGTTCCCAGATTAAACATGTAGCTTCAGGCTTTCCGTCAATATTGAGGAATATTAATGGGTCTGGAGGATAAATTGTAAGTTTTTCAATATCCGGAGCAGTACCATATTCATTTATATGGTCTATTCTTAAGAACCAACCATTTTCTGCATCCTTAATAACTAATTTTCTGCCGTTCTGAAGAGACGGAATAGCAAGAGCCATATCGTCCGTTACCGGCTGAAGCTCACAGGGTTCTTTTATATCAAGGTAGAATTTTTCATTAGTCTTAAGATTGGTACCGATTAGCAGCCTTCCGTCCGGCTCTCTGTGGAATTGTTCAGTCATTTCACTTTTACCGCCGCCGCTGGCGCCTTCATGTATAATAATGAAGGTATTTTCATATGGAGTAGTTATTTTAACAGCGGAAGCATGAAGTGTTGTCCAACCTTCTTCTTCTCCGATATCTAATAGTACACTATAGACACCCTTTTTTGCACTTGGGCCCGGATATAGATTATAACAGAATAATTCATGAGTGTTTTCAGTTCTATTATGAACAACTATCTGTTTGCCGTTAAAGTGAGTGTGTCTGAAGGGCGGAGCCAGATATATCACTGCTCTGGGTTTAAAGCTGCTTGGAATCTTGCTCTTAGGTATAAAGCCTTGAATGTCCGCCAAAGCACCAACAAAAAATCCTGCATTTGAAGGAGCAACTAAGAGTGCTTCATAACCATATTCCTTACCACCAGCCCAGAAAGGTAGCAATATTAACTCATCTTGATCCTGCAGCCAATGAAAGGTTTGGGATCTTAACTCTTTAAAATCATAACCGAATCTATCGATGAATCTAGGCTTATCTGTAGGCTTATCATCAGCAATTACCATACTGTCAGGATCTCTTCTTCTCATATATGGCTCGGTATAGTTTATTGAAATACCATTTTTGCATTTAACAACTGTAGCTTCAACCACATTTCCTTTTCCAGGAGTTTCATAAGCAACCTCAAAGATGCTTTTATCACTTCTGCCCATGGCAAGGTCAAAAATATCTTCTCTGCTTTCTACTAATATTATTTCTTTATTTTGAAGTAAAGTTTCCAGATCTTTTTGTACTACTAGCTTTTTGAAAATCGACTTTTCCATATCAAAACTCCTTACTTTGTTTTAATGAATCTGCACTACTTATATATTAATGTAAAACTGATAAAAGTGCAAGTTTTATTTTTAAAAATTTCAATATAAAAAATAATATAATATTATGCGAATTATGAAGGCGCTTAAAATGAGATGCTGCAATGACTATGAAAGATTGTGTTGAAAATTTATGAATAATGAAATAGGCGAAAGTTTCAAATTCTCATAATAAATATATACTTAAAGTAAATGTTTATATTGTAAATCTGTTATTTACTATTATAAAAAATATATTATAGATATATTTTTGCAGGAAAAGCAGAATCCGTATATCTTAACATTTTTTTATGATAAAATTATTAATTATATAAAAAATAAACTGTTATAGAAATTTAAGAAGTGGAAAGTATTTATACAATAGACTTATTTTAATAGATTTAAGAGGATTGAGGGGATGAAGATGAACATGAACATCTCGGAAAAGCTCATTAAGGAGCATTGCAGCAGTATTATATATGAAAGAGGAGAAGAATATTATAAGTCCGGGAAGGTATCGGATATAAAGGTTGAAAGAGAGTACTATAGAAGCGGAGGTTTTGTTGTTTATGATATTGAGGCCGCTGTTGAGGCCTCTTATTTTGATGAATATTTTGTTGAAATAATGCTGAGTGACAGAAGCGGTTTTATGACGGTAAACTGCGATTGTCCATTTTTTAGTGATAATCATAGAAAACTGGGTTTCTGTAAGCATATTGTAGCGGTAATGCTGAAGTTCATCAAAGAATACTGCGAAAAAGCAGAATCAATCTATGGTAGAAATAAGTTAGATAAGCTCCTTAAAGATATTAAGTATAACACATTAAAATTCTCTGATATCAAGAAAACATTAAGACTAGATATAAGTTACAACTATAATTTGTATGAAAATATAAATTCTTCTCTGGAATTAAAGGTGGGGTTGGATAAATTATATGTTGTGAAAAATATGAAACAATTTCTTCAGGCGGTTGAGAGAGTTCAAGAACTGGAATTTGGCAAAGGCTTTATTTTTAAACCATTGGAACAGCAGTTTACTGTGGAAGACAAAAAGCTCATAGAGTTTCTGCTGGAAGTCAGTGAAATGGATCAGATGCTTAGTGCTGCTGAAGGTGGCAATGGAGTTTTGATATCAGGGAAAAGAGTGTATTTCATGGAAAGGCAGCTAAGCAGACTTTTCAGCCTTTTAAAGGATAGGGAAATAAACGCCACCATTCAAACTGAAAAGTATAGTAATATAAAAGTATTGTATGAGGATATGCCCCTCAGCTTTGAAATGAGCCGGGTGGATAAGGAAATACTCCTAAGACATGAAGATGAAGTGCCAAGGCCCTTAAGTGGAAAAGGGAAGTACTTTTTTTATAAAGGCAATATTTATGTTCCTTCAAATGAGCAGTTAAGAATTTATGTTCCTTTATATAATGCTTTTATGAGTGAAAGAAGCCGTAAAATTCATTTTGATATGGGGGATGGGCACAGAGTTGCTTCCTACCTGATACCTGGACTTAAAAATATCAGTAAATTTTTGAAACTGGACAGCAGCATAGAAGAGAGTTTTTATGAAGCACCCCTTGTTGCTAAGATTTACCTGGATAAGGATAGTGAAGGCATATCTGCAGAGATTAAATTTAGTTATGGAGATATAGAGATAAATGCGGTAAAGGAAGAAACTGTTGAAGGTGTCCAAGGTATTCTGCTAAGAGACGTTTCAAAAGAGGGCCTAGTGATTTCCGGGGTTGAGAGTTTTGGCTTTAGGAGAAATAAAGAAAAGTTTGTATTGGAAAAGGACGAAGAGCTTATCAGTTTTCTTGAGGAAGGCATAGACAAATTAAAGGAATTTAGTGAGGTTTATTATTCCCAGGCCTTTAAAAACATGAGGGTGTATAACAGCGCCCATGTTAGAGGTGGAATAAGGGTCAATAGCCAGGGACTTCTGGAATTTGACTTTGAAATGGAAGATATAAATCCTAAGGAACTTAGAGGTATACTAATGGCCGCAAGACAGAAGAAAAAATACTATAAGCTGAAGGAAGGGGGCTTTGTAAATCTTAAAGATGAGCAGCTGAAAAAAATTATTACCGTGATGGATTATCTGAGTATCAATGAAAAAGACCTGCTAAACAGCGGGCGTACAGCTGTTTCAAGATATAATGCCTTTTATTTAAACGACGCCTTTAGTGATGATATGCCTTACTTTAAAAAAGATTATAGCTTTAAAAAGTTTATTGCTGATATTAGAGAGGAAAAAGATATAGACTTTACCCTGCCGGACCATCTGGATAAGATAATGAGAAAGTATCAAAAGGACGGCTTCAAGTGGCTAAAAACACTGGCTCATTTTGGCTTTGGAGGCATACTGGCAGACGAAATGGGACTTGGTAAGACCCTTCAGACTATAGCTTTTATCGCTACAGAGAAGGGGGATTTGCCTTCGCTTGTAATTGCCCCAACCACATTGATATATAATTGGCAGTCTGAAGTGGAGAAGTTTGCCCCTGAACTTAAAACTATAGTTATTACTGGAAGCCCTGAAGATAGAGAAGAACTGAGAAAAAAGATAAATCAACATGATATGGTGATAACTTCATACCCACTTATAAGAAGGGATATAGACAGCTATAAGGATATAAAATTTAAATATTGTATCCTAGATGAGGCGCAGCAGATTAAAAATCCTTTAGCTCAGAGTACTATAGCTGTAAAATCTGTGAAGGCAGAAGGCTGCTTTGCCCTCACCGGTACGCCGCTGGAAAATTCTCTTATGGAACTGTGGTCTATATTTGATTTCATCATGCCTGGTTATCTGTTTAATCATCACAGATTCGTTGAACGTTATGAGATACCAATCGTGAGAGAAGAGGATGAAGAGGCTTTGACAGCTTTAAATAAGCATATACATCCCTTTATATTAAGGAGACTAAAAAGGGAAGTAGTTGCAGAGCTGCCTCCCAAGATAGAACGTAAGCTCATAGTAGATATGACCGAGGAACAAAGAAAGCTGTATACCGCATACCTTCTCACTGCTCAGGAAACTGTTGCAACTGAGTTCCTTAATGCAGTAGGTAAAAATAATAGATTTCAACTGATAGCTCTTCTGACCCGGTTACGGCAGATCTGCTGTGATCCTTCCGTGTTTTTAGAAAACTATGAAGGGGACAGCGGAAAGATGCAGGCACTGGAAGAGCTGCTTGAAGAGGTTTTGGGACAAAAGCATAGGGTGCTGATTTTTTCACAGTTTACCACTGTGTTAAGAAATATTGGCAGGAGACTGGAAAATAAATCTATTAAGTATACTTATCTGGATGGAAGTACACCGTCAGAAGATAGGAACACTCTGGTAAAAGTCTTTAATGCTGGTAATACAGATGTATTCCTGATTTCCTTAAAGGCAGGGGGAACCGGTTTAAATCTTACTGGAGCAGATATAGTTATCCATTTTGATCCATGGTGGAATCCGGCGGTGGAGCAGCAGGCAACGGACAGGGCCCACAGAATTGGACAAAAAAAGACTGTAGAAGTCATCAAGCTTATTGCTAAGGACAGTATAGAAGAAAAAATATACAATCTCCAAGAAAAGAAAAAAGAGATTTTTGATAAAGTTGTAGAAGGCAGCAGTGGCGACCTAAGTCTGCTATCAAAATTAACCGATGAAGAGATAAAAGAATTATTTAATATTTAATGACGGTAATATGTGTTACGGACTATTGGAAGCATAAGGCGTATTATAATGATATGAATTTCTTTTATATAATTAGGGAAAACTATTTTTTATAAGTAGTTACAGGTACTTTAAAAGTGATTGTAATGGTGTAGCGCTTAGCTAATGAATATAAATTAAAGGAGATGTTAAAAATGGATGCAATCGAGCTGATGATGTATGAGCACAAGTATATAAAAAGAACCTTAGCGGTTATAAGAAAGATAAGCATTGGGGTTTTGAATGGAAATGAGGTTCCCTTCGAGGACTTTAAGAGAATAATTGAGTTTGTAAGAAACTATGCAGACAAACATCACCACAATAAAGAAGAGGAAATACTCTTTAAAAAGATGCGGGAGGACATTGGGGAAACTCTTGCAGGTGCTCCAGTATCAGGGATGCTTGTAGAGCATGACTTTGGAAGACTATTTATCAAGAATCTGGATGAAGCCCTTCGAAGAGTTAAGAACGGTGATTTGGATTCCAGAGTTGATGTTATTGCCAATGCCATAGGATATGCAGATCTGCTTAACAGACACATCGATAAGGAAGATAAAGTAATATATACCTTTGCTAGACGTTCTCTTAAAGAAGACGCTATGAATTATGTAAATGAAAGCTGTAAAAAGGTTGAAGACACTGCAGAAAGCGAAAACTTGCAAAAGAAGTATATTACCATAGTGGAGGAATTAGAGAGTAAGTGGCTATAATATGGGTATTTGGGCTCCATTGAAGAAATTCATCATCCTGAACATACTCCGGGACATCCGGTCCATACCTTTCACTTGGACATTACCTTTGTGGATAAGGATGATATTGTGAAATATTTCTCAAACAGTTCTGAACGTATTTTTGTCAGGACGAAAGCTGTTATTGGACCAAAGGTACAAAATTGTCTTCCGCCGGCCAGTGTACACGTGGTGGAAGAGGTTGTTTAGAACACCAATTCAGGAAATAACCGGTGAAAAGAGATTGGTTGATTAGTATAAGAAAAATTTAAAGGATGTTCCGGTTGAAGTATGCGGGGAACATCCTAGTTATACAAAGTCCTGTAGAAATACATGCATTCATTCGGAATGGGGTGAAACAATGAATCACCTTTTTCAGCAGGACTTTATAACATAATTTGATGCCAATGAGATATAAAAGATGTGTTAAATTGAGCAACAATGATTGTTAAAAAAATGACTAACTCTATTTTAAGTCTATCACATTTTTGGACAAATTGAAATATAAAACTGTGAAGAATGTGTTAAATTTTATTTCTTTCTAAGGCCTCCAAATCCAATATTATTATTGTATCCTTGTCATAGTCTATAATACCTTCATCTTTCATCTTAATTAATTCTCTTGACAAGGAGGGTCTCTGAACCCCCATCTTATCTGCCCACTCCCTTTTTGACATGCCAAGCTTTACTTGTACTTTACCTGACTTTTCATACTTGTTAGAAAGAAACTCACAAATCTTTTGCCTTATTGTCTTCAAGGTTACCTGTTTTAGCTTTGAACTTAGGTTAACAGCTCGATTAGAAAGGGCTCTGAGGAATTGATAAAGAAAGGTTGTATTCTTCTGACAAAGTACCACAACGGAAGTCTTTGGTATATGTAATACCATAGATTTTGACTTTGACACCACTGTCATGGGGTAAAGGTTTTTATCTCCGAAAATAAGATTCTCGCCAAAAGTATCTCCCTGTTCAAACTGAGCTACTGTCAGTATTTTTCCCGAAGCATCGATCTTTTGAATTTCAACCATGCCCTCTAATACTATACTTAAATTTGAACAAGTCTCATCTTCAATAAAAATCATATCGTCCTTACCATATGAGGCTATAGAATAGTCACATGAAGTAAAAAACTCCATCAGCTCTTCCGGCTTAAAGTCTCTAAATAGAGGCATCTTGACAAGATCGACTATATAGGTACTTATATTCATAATTACTTCCTCCGATATTTAATTGATAATCATTATTAATCATATATGATTATGAACAAACTTTCAACCATATTTCCTCAATGAATAATTAATGCTGCCAGTATTGAATTAATATAAAGGTAAAACTATAATAATAGTATTATGTTAATCAAATATTAAGTATTTACGGTGAGAGGTATACTATGAAGTATATAATGAACTATATTATTTCTGTTTTTATCGGGGCAGCTATCGGATACATAACTAATTGGCTGGCAATAAAGATGTTGTTTAGGCCGCATAAAGAAATAAAGATTCTGGGAAAAAGATTACCCTTCACACCCGGTCTTATACCAAAAGAAAGGTATAGAATATCAGCCAGTGTTGGAAAGACCATAGGAGAGCATCTTCTGACCAAAGAGACCCTGGTAGAAGCCCTTGCCAATGAAAAGATGGATAACCATATAAAAAAGTGGATTAGCGAAAAGGTACGAGCGATAAAAAATAACAGTACTTCTTTAAAGGAACTGTTGAAAAACACTCTTGGGGACAGGTATCATGGGCTCATAGAAAATATAAACTCACGGGCTGTGGCGAAAATTAGGGAAATTGTCTTAACCTCAGCCAGCAGAGAAAATTTTGAAATTGTGCTTAAGGAGTTTATAGGCAAAGTCTGCAGGGTGCCTATGGAATATATTACCAGCAGTGCTTATTTATCTCAAACTAAGGAATTTACCATAGAGAAATTAAAAAAGCTAAGAGACTCTGATAGTTTCAGAAATAAGTTAAAAGGATACATAGAAAATGGAATAGAAAGTCTTGAGAATTCAGATAAGACTATAAAGGATGTAATACCGGAAGGTATTACTGCTTCACTAAAGGTCTATGTATACAGTTCAAGAAAAGATATTTGTGACACAATACATGAGATGCTGAAGCAGCCCTCAGTCAGTGAGAGGTTAAAGAGTGCTATCTCCTCCATGATAAATACAAATCTAAATCCTCTGGTGGCAGCCTTTATAAAGGTTGATGGGGTTTATGCCAAGCTGATAGGGGCCTTGGAAGAATACTTTAAAGAAGATGAAAATCAAAGAAATATAGCTCTTTTAATAAATGATGGAATAGATAAGCTTACCAATGAGAAAATAACTGAACTTTTCAAAAAGGTTTCTGTGGAGGACAGGACAATAGTGACAGAGGGACTAGTGACTTTACTCTCTGAAAAGGTGCTCGCTGATGCCTTCATAGAAAAGATATTCAGGGAATTAGAGCAGTCCACTTCAAAATATACAACCTTAGACGAATTACTTTCAACTATTAATGACAACTATGTGAATTTATCCTCTGAATTTATTTTAAAGAAATTAGTTGAATTTGCTGAAGGAGAAAGATTTTGTGACCTGTTGGAGAGTCTATTATCAAAGCTTATAGAGGAACTGTTAAAGGTATCTCCTGCTCAGCTCATAGGTGAAGAAGTGGATGTAGTGATTGATATTGCAACTGAAGCTTGGGAAGGTATATTTAATAAATTCCTGGAGAAAGATGCTTTAGCTGTCATTGAAGCTATGGATATACCAAAGATAGTGGAAGATCGTATAAATTCCTTTGACGTTGCATTCGCAGAAGAAATAATAATATCCATAGCAAAACGAGAACTCAACGCCATAACCTGGCTAGGAGCACTTTTGGGTGCTATAATGGGAATCCTATCACCTCTTTTATCAGCACTATACAGATAGTGAAATAAAAAAGAAAATTCTTGACTATGAATATATATATGTGCTTTATAGAGTGTGTATTTTTATACAAACAAAGGTGGTACTGCGGAGTTTACCCCTCGTCCTTGTTTATACAAGGACGAGGGGCTTTTGTGTTAAATTCAGCTTTCTGCAGAATTCTCCAAATGCATCATATACAAGAAAATAGGCTATGCCTTAAATTTTAGTTACATTTGTAGCCTGTTCGCCCTTTTCACCTTCGGTAAGATCAAAACGTACTTTTTGACCTTCCTCTAGGGATTTAAAGCCGTTACTTATAATACTTGAATAATGAACAAACACATCCTTGCCCTCATCAGTAGTTATAAAACCAAATCCCTTTTGTGCATTGAACCATTTAACTGTACCTTCCATTGTGAAAAACCTCCTAAAAATAAAAAAATGCGTGGGCTATAATTATTGCCCAATTATAGTTTAACTAAAATTGAGATAATTATACTTTAAGAAGAATTACTTCAGGAGGAAAATTACTGTTTAGACTTTTTCTTCTTTCTGCTTAAGGAAATTCCACCAAATCCGCTGATTATTGCTATGTAAAATCCAAAGTCATACCACCAACCGGTATTTATTGTCTCATAAATTCTCAGCTTGCTGTTAAATAGTGATCCTACCAAGGATATAGGCGCAATCCAACCATGCCAGATACCGGATAAAAAGTTCGCCGGATCAGATGAACTGTAACTACCGTCACCGGGAATACAACCTGTAAACAATATACTTACCATTAAAATGCACATCATTAGTAACAGGATTTTTTTAAATCTTTTCAAATTAGTCACTCCTTACTTTTATTTGTAATTATACTATATTTATGATTGCAATAGCTACCCAAATTCGGTTTAAATGAAAATTGAGAAGTAATAAATTTTAACACGGAATCCACGGAGAACAGGTGGAACACGAAAAAGGGGGGGGACTTAGAGAGTTGCTTTGTATTAGTCATCATTAAAAATGATTATTTCGACTGAACTTCAGATATACGAGCGCATACCTTATTGTTTTGGAGAACAATTGATGAACAGGTTTTAATTGCTCATCAACACATTCCTAAAACAGAGCCATATACTTCTTTCCATTAAGTCTTGTTTTTCCACAATGGTTAAGGTATCATAGTTACCAAGAAAATCAATCGGGGTGGTATTATGAAGCTTAATATATTTGATTCTCATGCTCATTACGATGATGGTGATTTTAACGAAGATAGGGAACAGGTAATAAAGGAAATTCAAGAGGCCGGTGTTGTAGGAGTACTGAACTGCGGATCAACTATTGAAGGTGCTAGAATGTCCCTAAAACTGGCAGAAAAATATGATATATTCTATGCAGCAGTAGGTATACATCCTGAACATGCAGATCAGCTTGATGAAGCTGTTTTTGAAGAGATAAAAGCCATGGCTAAGCACCAAAAGGTAAAGGCTATTGGTGAAATAGGTCTTGATTATTATTGGGAAGAAAACCCGCCAAGAGAAGTTCAGCAAAGCACTTTCAGAAAACAGATGGCTTTAGCGGAGGAGCTAGGCTTGCCAGTGGTAATACATGACAGGGAAGCCCATGAGGATACCTTAAAGATTATTAAAGAATTTCCAAAGGTTAAAGGGGTACTCCACTGCTTTTCAGGAAGTGTTGAATTTGCAAAGCAGTGTCTTAAGGAAGGGTATTATATAGGCATAACCGGTGTGGTAACCTTTAAGAATGCAAAAAAAATAGTTGAGGTTGTTAAGGAAGTACCTATGGATCGGTTGCTTGTGGAAACAGATTGTCCGTATATGGCTCCTACACCTTATAGGGGAAAGAGAAACCGTTCTGACTACATACTCTACATTCTGGAAGAAATGGCTAAAATAAAGGGTGTTACAGTAGAGGAAATGTGCTATAAGACTAGAGAAAATATTGGGGACTTGCTAAATTTGTAATTATAGTGTAGAATAAAACAGTGCTATTTGAAGTTGGTAATTCATGTTAAATTAAAACAACATGTTTATAAATGGAAAAATTGGCATATAATTAGATGTAGCCATTTTTTACCGGGTTATGATTTATCCCACTGTATATGAGACTGTGAAATGTAATTAGGCATCATACAATTTATTATAATTTTTATGCACAGGGTGCATTAGAAACAGTCGAATTACAGACAGAAGCGACATTTAGAGTTTTGAGTTTGAAGTGCTTCTGTAAAAAGGGAGGAAAAGTTTCATGGAAAAGCTAAGCAAGAATCTAAAGAGGTTTTTTGCCATTGGCTCCAAATCTACTTTCATGTTAGTACTGTTAATTATTGGTTGTGTAACAGTACTGTATAACATGAGAAAGAATGTTACAGTTATAATTGACGGAGAAGAAGCAAATATAATAACTTACACTTCCAGTGTTGAAAAAACATTGGAAAGAAACAACATAACTGTAGGGCCAAAGGATAAAATCCAACCCGGTTTAGACAGCGAGGTTAAAGATGGAGATAAAATAATAATAAAGAGAGCTGTAAATGTAAATGTTGCAGTAGATGGAAAAACACTGCAGATTGCTACCGCAGAATCCAGCATTGAAGATATGCTGTTGGCTGAAGGTATCACTGTAAGTGACTATGACAGAGTGTCTCCGTTAAAGACTCAGTCCATCACCGATGGTATGAATATTACCATCACACGAGTAACCTCTGAGATAGTTAAGGATGTTCAAACCATTGACTATGCTACAGAGATAAGAAAGGACAACAATCTTGCCAGCAATGTTACAAAGGTTGTGCAGGAAGGTGAGCCTGGAGAAAGAGAAATTACTACCAGGGTAGTTTACGAAGATGGAAAAGAAGTAGCCAGAACCGTTATTAGTGATGCAATTACAAAACAGCCGGTTCAGAAGGTATTACTTCAAGGTACTTTAGGAGTGCTGAATGTATCTCGTGGTGGTGAACAGGTTCTTTACAGAAAAGCAATTAGAGTTAAGGCTACAGCATATTGTCCTTGTTACGAATGTACAGGAAAACACAGGACGAGCGATGGGTATGCTATAACGGCTACAGGAACAATTGCTAAACGAGACCCAAATGGATACAGCACTATTGCTGTGGACCCCAATGTTATTCCCCTAGGAACAAAGGTATATGTTGAAGGTTATGGATTTGCCATAACCGAGGATGTTGGTGGAGCTATAAAAGGCAGCAAAATTGATGTCTATTTTGATACACATAGCGAAGCCATGAAGTGGGGAGTAAAATACAAAAATGTATACATCTTAAAATAGAAGCCTAAGGGCTTCTATTTTATTATGGACTTATAGATTGCATTATTAAGCAATTTAGGAAATAATAAAAATGTACATATATAGACATACTGAATTAGATAACTTGGAGGAAAAGTAAGTGAAATGATAAAGGAAGTTATAATAGTTGAAGGAAGGGACGATGTTGCTGCGGTAAAGCGGGCTGTGGACGCAGAAGTTATAGCAGTAGGTGGATTTGGTATTAATGAAAAAATCATAAGCAAGATTCGGGAAGCCCAGGACAGGCAGGGAGTTATCATCCTTACAGACCCGGATTTTGCCGGTGATAAGATAAGAAAAATCATTGCCAAAAGAGTTGAAGGCGTGAAGCATGCCTACATTTCAAGAAAGGAAGGTACTAAGGATGGAGATGTAGGGGTGGAAAACGCTTCACCAAAGGCAATTATTGAAGCCTTGGAAAATGCACATTGTGAAACCAAGGAAAAGAGGACTGAGTTCACAATGCAGGATCTGTTTTATTTTAAGTTGACCGGTACCAAGGAAGCCGGAGAAAGAAGGGCAAAGCTGGGTAAAATATTAGGTATAGGCTATGGCAATGCTGTGGCATTTCTATCGAGACTAAATAACTTTGGAATAACAAAAGAAGAATTTGTTAAGGCTATAAAAAAGATAGAAGAATAAATATGAGTATGGAGATTGATAGGATGGATAATTACAATACCAAGGATATAGTCAGAAAGTATGGCTTTAAATTCACTAAAAGTTTGGGACAGAATTTTTTAATAGATGATTCAGTTTTAGAAGATATAGTTGAAGGGGCTGAAATTTGTAAAGATGACTTTGTAATTGAAATTGGACCGGGCGTAGGCACATTAACCAGAGAATTGCTTAAGAAGGCAAAGAAGGTATGTGCTATAGAATTGGACTCAGACTTAATACCGATTTTGCAGAATGAGTTAAAGGATTTTGATAACTTTATCCTTATAAATAAGGATGCTTTGAAGGTGGATTTCAATGAGTTAATCGGAGAAGAAAACAGTGTCAAGTTGGTAGCTAATCTGCCTTATTACGTAACAACACCCATAATATTAAAGTTGTTAACAGGGGGATATCCCTTTAAATCCTTGACCATTATGATTCAGAAGGAAGTAGCGGAACGTATAGATGCTGTTCCCGGAGGAAAGGATTATGGTTCCCTTACACTGCTTGTGCAATACTACTGCAACACCAGGATTATCAGAAAAGTAGCTCCCAGCAGCTTTATTCCTCAGCCTAAGGTAGAATCAATGGTAATAAACCTGGAAAGATTGGAGACACCAAGGGTTAAGGTTAAGGATGAGAAACTGTTCTTTGATTTGATAAGGGATTCCTTTAATATGAGAAGAAAGACCCTTTCTAATGCCCTTAAAAACGTAAAACTCAGTAAGGAGGATATAACAAAGGCTTTTGAAATAGCGGGAATCGATCCGAGAAGAAGGGGAGAAACTCTATCCATTGGGGAATTTGCAAGGTTGGCAGATGCCATTAAGGACTTACAATAAAATTTTGGCTTAGTGGTCACTTTTTCTGATGTGCTTCATATATTATATTGAATAAATATAATGGAGGTACATTAGGGTGGCACAGAAAAAAGTCTATAGTAGATATTTTATCATATTACAACAGGACCAGAACGGATATTCTGAATCTCCAGATAAGTTGCCTTCCGGTTATACTAAGCTGGAGACAAAAAATGATAAGTGTAAGGTTACTTATTATGTACAAAACCTAAAAAAGGACTTTGAGCCCTATTATATGGTTTTGATTTGTAGTAAGAAAGACGCAAAAAAGTTAATTAAACTGGGAATAATGAACATAGATGAGCATGGAAGGGCAGAGGTAACATATGAGTATAATACGGGCAATATAGCGGGAAGCGGGTTAGACTTAGACCTGGTAACCGGCGCTGCTGTGGTTAAACAGGATGAAAATGGCATCATCTCTGTCATGAGTGGTTTTGTGACTTCAGATGCTCCTGCAGATTGGAGAAACTTTGAAATATATGATGAAAGCAGGAACGAACACAAAGCTTCTGCGGAGGATGAAGCAACAGACAGTCAGGGCGTGAAAAATGAAGACACAGAGAAGAAAATAGTTGAAGTCAGCAATGTTGCTGATGTAGCTGAAAACATTGAGTCACATACAGCTATTTTTGATGAATATGAAGATAAAATAGAGGAAATACGTCAGGAAAAGTTAAAGCTTCAGGTGGAGCAAAAAGCAGAAAATAGTGATAAACCCCCAGTACAATCTGACCAAGAAAGCCCTGCTGAGACTGAAGAAGAAGCGGATTTTACTTTTAATGGGCAGGATATTAGAAAAGAGCGTGAAGAGACAGTTAAGGAAGTTGAGTATCCAATAGGAACAGTTGGAGAATTCTTCAGATTAGTGGCTGAGGACTTTGAGGAAGTTAAGAATATCTGTAACGAAATTAAAAAGTGCAGATGGTATAGGGTAAAGGTTAATGGCTTGCAAGATCTCTGCAACGTTTCTGACTATAACAAGTATACAATAGTTTATTATCCTATGATAAGCTACTATCCCTATATTAAGAATCATGGACACTACTTATTGGGCTACAAATATGATGATGCAGGTAAAATGAAATATATTGTGTATGGAATACCGGGCACCAGAGATATAAAGGATCAGCCCTTTGGTGGTAAATCAGGCTTTGTAACCTGGGTATCGGAAAATAATTTAGATACAAGGGGACAGGAATTCGGTTACTGGTTAATGTTCTATGATTTCAGAACCTCAACTATTGTTATACCTGTAAAGAAACCTTAAAACTCATAGGTTATATTTTCCCAGAAGTTTTAATATAATTTAGCATTAATACTTTTAGGGAGAGAATATGAGGAATGAAGGTAATTGTATTAAATAGGAAACGACTAGGCGTAACAATCATCATTATTGGTCTTATGCTAGTGCTGATGGGGGCTGAAATACGGCTCAGCAACAGACTAAAAATGACGGCCTTGATGCAAAGCGGCTTAGAGACTTTGAAGCAATTTGACATTGATAACAGCAATCTGGCATATAAGCTTCCGAGTACATGGGAAAATACCGTGGAGGATTTAGGTGGGGGAGAAATTTTATACCATAGTAGTTTTATTTCAAAAGAAGCTGATATCTATGGCTTTGCAGAGTTGTGGAAATTAAGGCAAATGGACCTGAAAACTTTCATTGAAAACAGTAAGGGAAGCGGATTTAAGCCGGACAGGGTAAGTGAGTATAAATATAAACCCGTGGAAGTAAAAGGCGAGCCGGCATATCTGTTGACCTACAATGCCATAACTCCCAGCGGAAACAATATTAAAGCCTATGAATATTTTATAGATCAAGGTGATACATTCTTTAGAATGGCTTTTTATGTAAATAAAGATAACTTTAGAGAAAATATGCCAACTATTTTTGAAGCTATAGTAAATAACTTTGAAAAGAAGTAGTTCAATTATGTTTGATAAATTATACTAATAGTATTATAATTTTATTTATAGTATAGAGAAGCTTAATGCTTCTCTTTTTAATTATAATAATGCGGTTCAAGCTTCAGGCAGATAATTTAAAGTATAACCTAAAGAAAGGAGAGAGCTGTCACCAAACAGCCCTTATATATGAAAGTGAGATTAAAGCAGTTAACCATTTTAACTTTAACCTTAATAATGCTTACAGCCTCAATAGGCTGCAGTAAGATTGAGCAATTAAAACTAAAGGTTGGACTAAAGAATAATGACTTTGAGTATATTAAAGACAATAAGGCGGACAAAATTATTATACAGAGTACCAGGGACAAGGGATTTAGATTTATTGTTACCGATAAGAGGACCATTCGAGAACTTTATGAAATACTATCCTCTGCGAAAAAAGTGGAGCAAAAGTCTTCCTTAGAGCCGGACTATATCTTTGAAATACATGAAGGCGGGACAATACATACATTTAACTATATAACCGGAATAGATAAAAATGATTATGGAAATTTATACAATCAAGAAAATACTTACATAGTATCCAAAAGAATAGACTATGACATAATAAAAAATCTCTGGAACTATAGAGCTCCCAGGGAGTTTAAAACTACTTACTATGGCTCCATAATCTCCTTTCTTGAGCAATATGGCGGCAATATTACGAAAAACAGCAGCAATGTGGGTATTGACTTGTCACAGGATATTGAGGCTGCCAAGTATATGTTATCCTTGGAGATTGAGGAGTTTAAGGAAAATCTGGCTGAAACAATGACCACTGCAAAGCTAGTAGAAAAAAATAGCGATCAATTCGATGTATTGGTGACTATAAAGACCCAAGGCTATAAAACCACGGTTTACAAAGCAATAATGACGGTATATGATAAAAAGGACAACAGTGAAACAAAATACTACATCAATAATGTCCATGAAAATGGAGAATGGGAGATCCGGATCACTGACACAAAGCCGGATAAGTTCTAGAAAGGTTGTGAACACATGAGTAAATGTGATAATTGTGCAAGCAAGGGGAGTTGCAGTACTGTAGGAGATTCCTGCTCAAAACTCTTCCCTAAGTTTGGCAATATAAAGAGTATTATTGGAATTATAAGCGGTAAAGGCGGTGTAGGTAAATCAACGGTAACAGGACTTACTGCCCTAGAGCTTGTAAAACAAGGTTTTAGTGTGGGCGTATTAGACGCGGATATAACAGGGCCGTCCATGCCCAGATTCTTTGGGATACAAGATAAGAGAGCTCAAATACTGCCGGGTGAAAATAAAGATGAAATCAGGTTTGAGCCAGTGAGGAGCAACAGTGGAATAAAGGTAATATCCTTGAATTTACTGACTCAGGAAGAAGAACAGCCTGTAATCTGGAGAGGACCAGTAATAAATGGAGTTCTGAATCAGATGTTTTCAGATACAATCTGGGGAGAGCTGGATTATCTGCTTATAGATATGCCTCCGGGTACAGGAGACATTGCCCTCACAGTAATGCAGAGCTTTCCATTAACTTCATTAATAATTGTATCAACACCACAGGACATGGTATCCATGATTGTAAAAAAGGTTGTTATAATGGCTCAAAAGCTTAACGTGCCAATATCAGGGGTGGTAGAAAATATGTCCTATGTTAAATGCGGTAGTTGTGAAGAAAAAATAAGACTGTTCAGCAAAAAAACTGCAGAGGAACAGGCTCAGTACTTAGGTCTACCACTGATAGCAGAGTTACCCATGGATTTGGATTTAACAGAGAGCATGGAGAATGGTGAAGTAGAAAGGTATATTTTTAATACCTTTAATTATAAGAATATTATTGGTAAAATAGTATAGAATATATTTGTATGAACAAATTAATAATATAAATCTTGGAGGTGTCTGTATGAAAGCAGCAGTTGATAAGGATACTTGTATAGGATGTGGACTATGTCCATCTATTTGTCCTGAGGTTTTTGAAATGCAGGATGATGGTAAAGCTGGCACAATAGGTGATGAGGTTCCATCTGGTGCTGAAGATAGTGCAAAGGAAGCTGAAAGCAGCTGTCCAGTTAATGCTATAGCTGTAGAAGAGTAAACATAAACATACAGAAAAAAATCAAGAATGCACATACAGGATGAAAAAAGCGGGCAATGCCCGCTTTTAGCCTTCAGAAATATATATTTGACTTTATGCTGCAGAGCTGCTGGTGCCAATTAAAATCTTCTTAAGGCTTTTAATTGGTACCAAGTTTATAATTACTGCGGAGATAATTAATTCAGGCAGTAAGTATGCACCATTGTATAAGAGGGAATATATATATGGTGACATGTTATATTCCGAAGCATAGCTTCCCCAGAATATTATACCTGCCAGGTAGTGGAAAAGGAGTCTGCTACCTACTGCAGTCACGGTTCCAAGTATTTTGTTATCCTTGAAGTATCCAGCCAGACCTAAGGCCATGAAAGGAAGAGGATAATCGAAAAGTACTTGTATAGGATGCAGCACATATGGTCCCAAGATAAATTGGACAATGCCGTACAAAAATCCTGCCAGCAAGCCAATCTCCGGCCCGTGCACCATGGATAAAAGTATTATTGGTACCATGCTTGCAAGGGTCACACTGCCCCCATAAGGCATCTTTACTATTGCAATCATGCTTAGTACAGTGGAGAGTGCTATTACAATACCTATTTGAGCCATAATCCTTGTATTGATTTTTACTGACTTAATTTTTATTACAGCCAGTATAAGTACAACTACACCCATAAGTGTAATTATAGAAGTGGGATGTTTGAAAATTTCATTGAAATTTTCAGGTAAACTTTTCAAACTTTCGAAAAGCTTGTTCATAAAAATACCTCCTTTTCAAAGGAGCACTACGGGAGGAAATTTAAAAAAGCTATTACCCGTATGGATAATAGCTAAGATAAACTTCTCATCTCTGCTTCCCTACGCTGGTACTAACCAGATCAGGTTTGAGGGTTAACGAATAAAAATTCATTTCTCAGCCCGAGGCACCCCTAGCAACCAATTTATACTATTTTATTGCTAAGTTAATATTATTATATTATCTAGAAAAAGTCAACAAGCTTATCATTGCTTATAGAAGTATTGTTGATGGGTATATCCACAGTATCTCCAATCTTAACGTCCTTCGGAAGACGAGACGTTGAAACGTCAATGGTTTCCCCCGTTTCTAATGCAATAAAAGCATCGGTAATATTTTTATCCAGAACTTTACCTTTCATAAATGAATCACCTCACATATATTGTGCGGCAATTCTGTACAATTATACTTTTTGTGACCTTTTCCTTCAGTTTCGAAAATAGCTTATGCTATTGTGAAGTATTCATTTGCCCTTTCAGTCTGTTTTCCATTAGCTTAACGATAGCTAGCGCTATTATTCCGCCAGCCAAGGCTGTGATAAACTGATTTATTCCCATTAGCTTGGTGGCGGCTTTTTCTGCTTGCTGAGCCAGGCTTAGCAGCTGCAGGAGGGCTTTTACTCCGAAGAAAATTACGCAAAATTTCAGAAAAGCAGCACAGATTACAGAAATCAAGTCAGTGAGCAACATTTCACGTTTAATAAGCTTACGTCCAAAATGAAATACAATAATGAAGGTAATATTGCCCAAGGCTATAACGGGAATTATTGGGCCTAGGGGTTGAGGAAGCTGTCCAAGGGACCAAGCCAGTACCGGAGTCAGCATTGCTACTAGTACAGACCAGCCTAAGCCATTCATTATAAGACAAACTATAAAGATAGTGTTCACCATTGGACCCACAAAGAACTGGCTTAATATGGGATAGGCTCTACCTATGGTTTGAAAAACAATTGCCAAAGCAAGCAAAAGAGAGGTTCTAGTAAGTTTTCTAATATCCATTTTCATGTTACATCACTCCTATTTTATTTCTAGTTTTAAATTATTATCAGCAATATGCCACCAGGTTTTACCGGGCGTAAGAGCTATGGCATTACCTTTTTCGTCTTTCAATACTGTTGGTGATTTATCATCAGCCTTACTCCAAATTACATTAATGCACTTGCCCCCGCTTATGACATAACCGGTGCCTGCACCTGCCAGCTTTATATCTAGTCGTCCGTAATCATCAAGAATCTTTATATCTGTAGTTTGGATTACTATGTTGGAAGCGGTTAATTCTTTACCGTTGGACTTATCTGTGGCAATGATGCCGTCCATATATTTATAGTATAGGCCATCCTTGTAGCTGTAGGAAGTGCTGTAGTACGGGCTTAGCTTTAAGTCTACATTTTCTGCTGAGGCAAGACTTTTATTCCAGGAATCCATATTAAATATCAGAGAAGAAGCTGGCACTTGGATCATACTTTTATTGGTAATAAGTCTTCTTAACTTATCAGCAGAGGTATAGAGATTATGAGGGGCCTTTCGGCTGTCATCTCTCCAATAGTAACCACCATAGCTGAATTCATTCATACTCATAAGTTTCTCATCTTTTATAATGTCCAAGGCTTCTGCACTGCCGCCACAGTGGCCAAAAGGCAGGTTATATTCCTTGGCAAGGGTTAGAAAATAAGGTCTGGCACTTCTGACTGGACCGATTTCCTTTGGCGAAGAGGAATGAAAAACAGCAATGAATCTGGGGATTCCTCCTTCAGCCATAGTTTCATAAATAATGTCTGCTTCCGATAACCCGGATTGTGGACGTGAAGCCCTTGAGTTTTCGATAATAACCATAAAAGGTATGTTCTCACGTGTTTCCTTTGAAATTTCTTCTCCTGTATAGGGGGATAGATACTTGGGGAGTTTTTCCATTTCCTTCTCGTGTGGTGGAGCAGTTGAAGGAGTAGGAGTCGGCTGTGCCTCTTTTTGGCTTATTACCGGAGCTGCAGTTTCAGACTCTTCTCTATCTCCCAGGGCTAAATATCCAACTATAGAGCCCACAATAAGTAACGAAACTGTTGTAAGGAGTCTAATACCCATATTCCGTCCTCGTCTTGTCTTGTTATTCATCAACAAACCTCCAGTCTTGCAGCTAATCTTTAACTTGCACATTGAGTATATAAAAAGTATACCACAACTGTATTTATATGTAAAAGATATAAAATTATGAAAGTTACCAATGTCAACAGTAATATGAATATAAAAAACGGTAAAATAAGGAGGTATTTTGAAGTAATATGTTGTAGCTGAATAGAAAGGAATATTTTCAAATTGCCAATATTTTTTTAGTAGAGTATAATAGCAAAGTACTATATATTGTGTAATGGGGGTTAGTGATATGCTACATGTTGTGAAGAGGGACGGAAGACAGGCAGACTTCAATTCCATCAAAATCACAGAAGCTATAAAAGGTGCTGCACAAGAGATAGCTTTTCAATTAAAAGAAAGTGAAGCCATTGATTTAACACAGAAGGTTATCAAAAAGCTTGAGGATTTAGAATGTGAAGATGTATCAGTGGAACAGATTCAAAATCTTGTAGAAGAGACATTAATTGAAAACGGCTTCATAGAAATAGGGAATGCATATTCAAATTACAGAAAAGAAAGAACCAAGATAAGAGAAATTAAATCTGACTTAATGAAAGCCATCAAACAAATTGGGGTAGAAACAGATAGAGATAACGCTAATGTAGGAAACAACTTTAGTTCAAAATTGCTGAGAATCGCTAGTGAGTCTAACAAGTGGCATAACCTTGCATCCATGCCAAAGCATCTGGCAAAGGCCCATGAAAACGGAGATGTATACTACCATGATCTAGATAGCTACAATTTGACCACAAATTGTTTACATATACCAACCAGAGAGATACTGGAAAGAGGCTTTAATACCGGCTATGGTACAATTAACAAACCTAAGAGAATTGAATCTGCTGCAGAGCTATCCTGTATATTGCTGCAATCAACTCAAAACGATATGTTCGGAGGCCAGTCTCATCCGGATTTTGATAATGATATGGGGATATTCGTAGAGCCTACCAGACAGGAAATAAGGAAAGAACTTGAGGAATTAGGGCTTACAGAAGAACAGATATCAGTTCAAATCCATAAGAAGTTAAGAAAAACAGTAGCTCAGGCCATGCAGGGAATTGTATATAACCTGAACACAATGCATTCCAGAGCAGGGTCGCAGGTACCCTTTTCATCAATTAACATAGGAATACCGGAAACTGCAGATGCAGCCCTGGTATGTGAGATATTCCTTCTTGAATATGAAAAAGGATTGGGAAAAGGAGAGCAGCCTATATTTCCAAACATCATATTCAGAGTGAAGGAAGGGGTAAACAGAGAGAAGGAAGACCCTTACTACTATTTATATGAGCTGGCTTGTAGGGTAGCTGCAAAGAGAATGAATCCAACATTTATGAATCTGGATTCAGATTTTAACAAAGCTTATTACGAAAAAGGTATACTGCCTGCAACCATGGGCTGTAGAACCTATGTTATATCAAATATAAACGGAGAACAGGGCACAAAGGGAAGAGGAAATATAGCACCGGCCACAATAAACTTGCCAAGACTGGGTATTCTGGCAAAAGGTGATATAGATAAATTCTTTGAACTACTGGATAACAGATTGGAGTTATCAAGAGAAGCTTTGATGCATAGATATGGAATATTAAAGAAACTAAAAGTAAAGGACCTACCTTTCGTTGCAGGTCAGGGACTGATGAAGGGGTCAGAAAATCTTTCACCGGAGGATTCAATTGAGCCCATATTAAAACAGGGAACTTGGTCCATAGGTTTCATTGGCTTGGCAGAAACTTTAACTGCCTTAATAGGAAAACATCATGCAGAGGATGAAAGTGCAAGAGAATTAGGTTTGAGAATAATAACTCACATAAGAAATTACACTGATAAAATTACCCAGGAAGATAAGCTGAACTGGAGTACCTATGCAACACCCGCAGAGGGCCTAAGCGGAAGATTTATACTTCAGGATAGAAAGATATTTGGTATGCTACCTGGGGTTACTGATAAGGACTATTACACAAACAGCTACCACGTTCCCGTTGGTTTTCCAATATCAATAAAGGATAAGATTGATATTGAGGCTCCCTTCCACAAGCTATGTAATGCCGGTCACATCACTTACATAGAATTGGATGACATGCCTACCGGCGATGTAATCATGGACATTTTAGACTATGCTTACAAGCATACAAATATAAGCTATATGGGGATTAACTTCCATATAAGATACTGCAGAGAGTGCGGAACATATTTGAACGTCTCACAAAGCAAGTGCCCAAAGTGCGGAAGTCATAATTTACAAGGAGTATCAAGGGTTACCGGTTACCTGAGCTTAGATGAAAGATTTGGTGCCGGCAAGCAGGCAGAGAGAGCAGACAGAATCTCTCACGTCACCAAAAAACATACTTACTAAGAAGGTGAAGGATTATGGAAGAAAAGGTATATGTAAGATTATCCGGCATCGCCTACGAAAGTTTAGTAAATGGCCCCGGTATAAGGAGAGTGCTTTTTTCTCAAGGCTGCAGACATAACTGCAAGGGCTGCTTCAATCCGGATACCCATTGCTTTGATGGAGGAAAGACCTTTTGTGCTGATGATCTGGTAGCAGATATATTGAAAAATCCAATGCTTAAGGGAGTGACCTTCAGTGGCGGAGACCCCCTAGAGCAGGCAGATAAATTTGCATATATAGCAGCAAAGCTAAAGGAAAAGGGACTAAATATATGGTCCTATACTGGATATACCTTTGAGTACATAAGAGAAAATGCCCATAAGTATAAGGGCTGGGAGGAATTTCTAAACAGTATAGATGTACTGGTGGATGGAAGATTTGAGCAGGATAACAGGCCGGAAGGTCTAAAATATAGGGGCTCAGCCAATCAAAGAATAATAGATGTGAAAAATAGTCTCAAATATGGTAAGGTACTTACGCTGGATTACTAAAAGGGAGCCCAAGGGCTCCCTTTGTTAATAGTTGAGTATTAAATATTCATTTATTAAGTGGTATAATTGAAAGTGAAGAAACATATAATGCAGATTAACTATACGGGCTGGTGATAATATTGAGTGAAAACAAAATTAAACATAGAGTAAAACCAAAAAATAAACCTAAAATTAAAAAAGGAAGACTTTTTGTTATTGCATTAGGTATTTCTGCTTTATTTGTTGGACTAATTGGAAGATTGATATATTTAATGGGCTTTGAGGGAGTAGAATACAGGCTTATTGCCCTGAAGCGCCAGATAAAAAACATAGAAATTGCTCCTCAGAGGGGCACTATTGTAGATAGAAATGGATCTGAACTGGCTACAAGTTTAAAAGTGTATAGAATAGATGCGGATTTAAGTGTACTTAAATCCTATCTTGAGAAGGCCAAGCTTTCTGAAGAGGCTGTTACTGAGGATTTGGCAGATATTCTAGACATGGACAAGGCTAAAATGAAAAAGATAATGGATAGCAAGGACAGTAATGGGGAACCGCTTCAATTTGTATCTCTTAAACGCATGGCAGAAATGGATACTGTAGAAAAAGTAAAGGCACTTAAGCTGAAGGGAATCATAATCTCTGATGATATAAAGAGGTTCTATCCCAACGAAAGCTTCCTTGCCAATGTGTTAGGGCACATAAATATGAATGGAGACCCGGTAACCGGGATAGAGTTAAGTTATAATCAGGAACTAACCGGAATGCCGGGGGTAAAAGTTGTTGAAACCGATGCTGTTAACAACAGCTTGCCATATACTGAGTCCGTAGTGATAGAACCTATTAATGGAAAGAGTATCATGCTAACCATAGATGAAAGAATACAGGAACTGGCTGAGAGGGTGGCTAAGAAAACTCTTGAAGATAACAAAGCCGCTTCTGTCAGAATAACCATAATGGACCCCAAGACTGGTGAAGTATTGGCCATGGTAAACTATCCAAGTTATGATCCTAATAATCCTAATGCTGGTGCAGATACGGACCAGGATATACAGGAATTGTGGAAGAATAGAGCTATAAGTGATGTATTTGAGCCGGGGTCTATATTTAAAGTAATAACTGCAGCCGCAGCTCTACATAATCATTCTTTAGAAGGAGGTAAAGAATTTTATTGTAGTGGCAGCATAACTGTAGCAGGTATAACTCTTTATTGTGATAAGAGAGAGGGACACGGCTTACAGGACATTTCTGATATAATCAAAAACTCCTGCAACGTAGGTTTTGTTCAATTAGCGGAAAAGATCGGTAAGGAAAATCTATATAATTATTTAAAGCTCATGGGCTTTAGCACCAAGACCGGTGTAGACTTGCCTGGAGAAAGCGCTGGTGTGGTAAGAAGTCTTGATAATATTGGACCTGTTGACATAGCTACCATAGCTTATGGACATGGATTAGCTGTAACTCAACTACAGTATCTGGCAGCCTTTAATGCCGTTGCCAATGGAGGTACTTGGATTAGACCTCATCTTATGAAAGAAGTGTATCATTACCAAAATGGAGAAAAAGTTGTTGACAAGCAGTATGACAACTATGATGTGAGAACTGTACTGAGTAAAGATCAAGCAGCAGAACTTAGAACCTATATGGAAAAGGTAGTAAAAGAGGGAACTTCCACAGCTACAGATATTCCTGGCTATAGAATTGCCGGAAAGACCGGAACAGCCAGCAAGGTTGATACAGTTACCGGAGGATACCTGGAGGGTAAATATATATCCTCCTTTGCAGGAATGGCTCCTGCAGATGATCCAAAAGTTACACTGATAGTAACTATAGAAGAACCAGACCCGGAAAAGTACTACGCTTCCTTGACAGCAGTTCCAGCTGCAAGACAGCTCTTTGAGGAACTCTTTACAATTATGGGCATCTACCCTAGCTATCCGGAGGAAGTTGGGAAGGAAGCCGCCAAACAGCAAACAAAACTGGATTAATTAGTGATTAGTAATGAGCAATGAGTAATTAAGGATGAAATTCAGCCATTTGGCTGAATTTCTTTAATTAAAAAATCATCATGCAATTTGCATGATGATTTTAAAATATTAGAGATTTTTGGAAACGTAAGTGGAGAAAAATCCACCGAAATTATTCATTATACATTACTCATTACTAATTAGAATAAAGCGTTTTTAGGTGTTCTTGGGAATGGAATTACGTCTCTGATATTACTCATACCTGTGATGTACATTATTATTCTTTCAAAGCCCAGACCGAAGCCGGCATGTTTTGTTCCGCCGTACTTTCTCAGCTCTAAGTACCACCAGTAATCCTCTTTCTTAAGACCTAGTTCATCCATTCTTCTTTCCAATACTTCAAGTCTTTCCTCTCTTTGGCTTCCTCCGATTATTTCACCTACACCTGGTACTAAGAGGTCAGTAGCCGCAACTGTCTTATTATCATCATTCAATCTCATATAGAAGGCCTTTATATCCTTTGGATAATCTGTTACGAATACCGGCTTTTTAAATATCTTTTCTGTTAGGTATCTTTCATGTTCTGTCTGTAAGTCAGCACCCCATTCTACAGGATAGGAGAACTGTTCTCCGGAATTTTTTAATAATTCTATTGCTTCAGTGTAAGTAACACGGGCAAAGTCTGAAGAAACTACGTTGTTTAATCTTTCTAAAAGCTCTTTATCTATAAACTGATTGAAGAATTGCATTTCTTCTGGAGCATTTTCCATAACATAATTAATTATATATTTGATCATATCTTCTGCCAGTCGCATATCATCCTGCAAGTCTGCAAAGGCCATTTCAGGCTCAATCATCCAGAACTCTGCAGCATGTCTTGTAGTATTTGAATTTTCAGCTCTAAAAGTTGGTCCAAAGGTGTAAACATTTCTGAAAGCTAGGGCATAAGCTTCTGCTGCCAACTGACCGCTTACAGTAAGGTTAGTTTCTTTTCCGAAAAAGTCTTCTTCAAAGTCGATGGTTCCTTCTTTAGTTCTTGGAGCGTTATTTAAATCCAGAGTGGTAACTCTGAACATTTCACCAGCACCCTCACAATCACTACCTGTTATGATGGGTGTGTGTGTATATATAAAGCCTCTTTCCTGGAAAAACTTATGTATAGCATAAGCTGCTAAAGAACGCACTCTAAATACTGCTGAGAAGGTATTGCTTCTTGGTCTGAGATGAGCAATTTCTCTTAGGAACTCAAAGCTGTGTCTCTTCTTCTGCAGAGGATAATCCGGTGTAGAGAGACCTTCAATAACTACAGCATCTGCCTGGATTTCAAATGGCTGCTTTGCCTGTGGGGTTGCCACTAACTTTCCCGTAACTTTTATTGAAGAACTTACATTTAACTTAGATATCTCTTTAAAGTTTTCTAGCTTCTGCTCAAATACAATCTGAATGTTCTTAATAAAACTTCCGTCGTTTAACTCTATAAAGCCAAAAGCATTGGAGGCTCTCAGAGTTCTCACCCATCCGGAAACAGTAACGGTCTTATCTATGTAAGCTTCGGTGTTTCTGTATAACTCCTTCACTAAAATGTTTTCCATGTTAAAAGTACCATCCTTTCAGTTTTTAATCCGATAATTAAAAGTATAACGCAAAATATGTAATTTGCAAGTTTTTTTAGCATTTATAAAGACTAAAGTGACTTATATGCTCATAAATTAGTATGTATAAAAGTATAACAATTATATAGGGGGTACTAAATGGACCAAATTAAAAATTTTGGCACTATTTTTATCAGTTTAATTCTAGAAGGATTTCCGTTTTTGATATTGGGAGCCCTTGTTTCATCCATCATACAATTAAAAATATCAGAGGATACTATAAGCAGACTCCGGTTCAGAAGCAGGTTTCTATCTCATCTGGCTATGGCAGTGGCCGGGATTTTTTTTCCCGTATGTGAATGCGCTATCATTCCAATCGTCAGAAGGTTAGTGAAAAAGGGAATGCCAATAGGGATGGCAATTACCTTTATGACTGCAGTGCCTATAGTAAACCCGGTGGTATTTATGTCTACATACTACGGTTTTTTGGGATATCCACATATGCCCTTTCTAAGGTTTATTCTGGGGATTATCTGCTCTATGATCATTGGTTTCTTAGCTGGAGAACTCACCGGTAAAAATCCGCTGAAGGATGAAATACATCACTATCACCACACACATGAACACTGTGGCCATCATCATGATTGTGTTGGTCATCATGAAGAAGGTATCATAAAGAGAATAGTAGGACATGTAAGTGAGGAATTCTATGAAATAGGACGTTTTTTCATAATTGGAGCCTTGCTGTCCTCCATATTTCAATCCTTCATACCAAGAGAAACCGTGTTAAGCATCGCAGAAGGAAGAGTGAGCTCTATCATAACAATGATGCTCATAGCCTTCCTGTTGTCTATTTGCTCTGAAACAGATGCCTTCATAGGTAGAACCTTCTTTAATCAATTCACGGGAAGCTCGGTATTGGCTTTTTTAATCTTTGGGCCAATGATAGACATAAAGAATGCAATAATGCTGCTATCCAATTTTAAACTGAATTTTGTAATAAAGCTCATATTTGTGATAACCTCCATCTGCTTCCTAGCTGCCGTCACACTGTCGTTACTGCCCTATGGTTTATAAGGAGGTGAAGTAGTTATGAAGAGATTAAATCTAGATGCAGCTGTATGGTCTGCGGTACTATTTCTCTTGCTATATACCTTCACCAGAATGATTTACAACGGTGATATCAGAAATTTCATACATCCTGAAATGGTAAAATACTCAATATTTGGAGCAGCTGCTATTGCAGTAATGCTGATATATAATTTTATTAATATATTTAAGGCTGGCTACAGTGAAGAGATAAAATACGGATATATTCTATTCTTAATACCTGTGGTAATCTATTTGTTTTTTAAACCTACAGAACTCAGTGAAAGTTCAGCTATTAACAGAGGCGTTAATTTAATGTTTTATAAATCCCTAAGTACCGGGGAACATCACCATGACCACTCACATTCCCATGGTGATGGCAATATGCTTATGGAGAATGACCATATAATATTCAACAACGATAACTTTTTTACTACTATAAAAGAAATATACGGACACCTGGAGGACTATAAAGATAAGTCCGTAATAATAAAAGGCTTTGTTGTAAAGGAAAAAGATATATGGGATAGTTTCCTGCTGTCACGAATGGTAGTTTCCTGCTGTGCAGCTGATACAGAAATTATTGGTATAAGAAGTCAATACAATAAATCCTCATCCATTAAGGGGGGACAATGGGTAGAGGTAAAAGGCAGATTCAAACAAGCCTCCAAGGGAGAAGTCCCGGTTCTGGTGGTGGAGAAGGTGAAGATAATTGAAAGGCCTAAGGACAGCTATCTGTATAGGGACTAGATTTTTTCATAACAATTTTCAACTTTTCCGTTACATTGACAATGCCTGGTAGTAAGCTTATAATAACTGTATACGTTATTTAAAATGTATAGGAGGAACGAAATGTTAGACTTTTTGAAACGTAATTTTAGACTTCTGGCACCGGTTAGCGGAAAGGTGTTGGATTTGTCTACTGTTCCTGATGAAATATTTGCAGATAAAATGGTAGGAGAAGGAATAGCCATCGATTCTACAGACGATATAGTTGTTGCACCGGCAGACGGTGAAATAAGTTTAATTTTCAAGACAAATCATGCATTTGGTATGCTACTAGATAATGATGTAGAAGTTCTTGTTCATATTGGTCTGGACACTATAACCTTGGGTGGAGAAGGATTTATAAGATTAGTGGAGGAAGGTCAGAAGGTTAAAGCCGGAGATCCAATCCTGAAAGTGGATAGAAACTTTGTAAAATCCCGAAGTTGTTCTCTTATAACACCTGTATTAATAACTAACCATGACATGGTGAATTTTACTTCCTTAAATATAGGAAAGAAAGTACAGGCAGGAAATGATGTAGTTATAGAATATAAATTGAAATAACAAATTAATTGGTATATTATTTATAATAGTGATATGATTTTCATATCACTTTTTATATTAATCTGAAAGAGTGAGACTATGGAGCAATGGATAAAAGAAGATGAAACTTTAGATGACTTACAGTTAAAAGGTATACATATCATTCAAAAGAAGGAAGCCTTCAGATTCGGTGTTGATGCTGTACTGCTGGCAAATTTTGCAAAGGTTAAAAGAGGCATGAGAGTAATTGACCTTTGCAGCGGTACCGGTATTATTCCCTTTATTCTCGCGGGCAAAACTGAGGCAGCCTCCATTGTTGGTTTGGAGATACAAGAGGAAATGGTGGAAATGGCAAACAGAAGTGTAGCATATAACTCTCTGGGAGATAGGGTTAGCTTTATACAAGGGGATTTGAAGGAACAGAAATTATTAAAGAACCTTCAAAAGGCTGATGTGGTAACTGTAAATCCACCTTATAAACTGAAGGGGGCAGGTATAATAAATACTCAGGATAAAACTGCCATTGCAAGACATGAAATATTAGCAAGTTTAGAAGACGTAATTATTGCATCCCGAATCTTGTTGAAGGACAATGGCAGATTTTTTATGGTACATAGGCCGGAAAGGATGGCAGATATATTATGTACTATGAGAAAACATAAAATTGAGCCTAAAAATATCAGAATGGTTCATCCCAACACAAAAAAGGCACCTAACATCGTTCTTATAGAAGGACAGCGGGACGGTGGAGCCTTCTTGAAGTGGGAGCCGCCTCTTTATGTGTATAAGGACGAAGGTGGCTATAGTGATGAAATAGATAGAATATACGGAAGAGGGGAATAGTATGGGAATGGGAAGGTTATACATGGTGCCAACTCCCATAGGTAACCTAAAGGACATAACCTTACGGGCCTTAGAAGTCTTAAAAGAAGTTGATCTTATTGCTGCGGAGGATACCAGACAGACCTTGAAGCTGCTGAATCACTTTGAAATTAAAAAGCCTTTAATCAGCTATCATCAACATAATGAAAATCAAAAGGGTGAAGATTTAATTGAAAGGCTGAAAGCAGGGGAGAGTGTGGCCATAGTGACAGATGCCGGAACTCCGGGAATTTCTGATCCAGGCAGTGTAATAGTAAAGCGATGCATAGAGGAAGGCTTTGATTTCGAAGTCTTGCCAGGTGCTACAGCGGTGACCACAGCCTTGGTATATTCAGGCCTAGATACTACAGCCTTTATCTTTAAGGGCTTTATACCCAGAGAAAATAAAGATAGGAATAACTTAGTAGAAGATTTAAAAGACCGCAGGGAAACTATTATCTTTTATGAAGCACCCCATCGCTTGAGAGAAACTTTGAGTTTCCTCAGGGAAAGCTTTGGAAATCGAAATATAGCCATATGCAGAGAATTGACAAAACTTCATGAACAGATACTTCGCATGACTTTAGATGATGCAATAACACATTATAAGGAAAATCAACCCAGAGGAGAATATGTCCTGGTACTTCAAGGGAAAAGTGAAGAAGAAATTATTAAAGAAGAAAGAGCTCTTTGGGAGGAACTTACTATAGAAGAACACATTCTAAAGTATATAGACCAAGGCTTTAATAAAAAGGACGCCATAAAAAAAGTGGCTAAAGATAGAGGGTTGTCAAAATCAGAAGTATATGCCCACTCAATAAATATATAATTTTTCAAAAAAGTCACAATATTTTCATTGTGGCTTTTTATTATATGATTTATAATATATTCAGACACCTTTAGACAAGCATATATTTTCTTGTTTGTCTAAATATGAAGTTTTGATACATAACATGAGGGGGTGGAACCGCTCCGGCTGCCATTGAGCTTAGGAGTGGGAGTTGTTTTGAGTAAAAAATTATTCAGTGCTATAATATCTTTAGGATTAGTGTTTACTATGAATGTTACCGTGCTTGCGGATACCATAACGGAATTACAGCAGCAAAAGCAGGAGCTGGTAGAACAGCGGGATGATGCAAAAAGACAAAGAAAAGCCTATGTTGACTCTTATAATGCAACGAAAAATGAGGCAGAAGATATAGAAATAGCTTTACAGCAGCTGGACTCAAAGATTGAAGGACTTCTTATGGATATTGAGCAAAATAAGAATGACCTTGCGGTAACAGAGGCTAACATAGTCGAAACAGAAAAAGCAGTTGCAGAGGCAGAAGAGGCCTTGAAACAGCAGCAGGAGCTTTTAGATGCCAGAATGAGAGCTATGTATAAGAATGGTACCAATGGATATGTGGGTATAATTCTAAAGGCAAAGGGATTTACAGATTTAGTAAACAGAGTAGAAGCAATAAATAAAATGGCCAGCTTTGATAAAAAAGTTATTGAGGAAATGGAACAAAAGAGACAAGACCTTGATGACAAGAAGAGACAGTTGGAAGAAGAAAAGACCAGAATAGAAACTCTGAAAGCTGAAAATGAAGCAAAGAAGGCAGCTTTAGATGAGTCAAAGGCAGATCAGAAACTGCTGCTGGCGCAATATGAAAAACAAATGGACGAGTTTGACCAAAAAGTTGACTACTATTTTAATTTAATAAATGATCTGGACGCTAAAATCAAACAAAAGGAAAGAGAAATCTCAACTGCCATCTCTAATAGTAAAAAACCCTCAAGAGGTGAAGTCAATTATTCTACCGATGAGGTAGTTCAGTATGCGTTAACCTTTAGAGGTATAAAATACAAATGGGGAGGTAATACTCCACAGGAAGGTTTCGATTGTTCCGGATACGTAAGATATGTATTTGCTCACTTTGGTGTATATTTACCTAGGACAACCTATACACAAATAAATGTGGGAACCCCAATATCCAGAGACAACCTGCAACCTGGTGACCTAGTGTTCTTTGGCTACGGAACCCCTCATCATGTAGGAATATACATTGGTGATGACTGTTATATCCATGCCCCACAAACCGGTGATGTGGTTAAAATATCACCGTTAAACAGAAAGGACTATATGGGAGCACGAAGGGTTAAATAAATGGCTCGTTGATAGATCCGCATTTGAATAACAATGGAAGGAAAGTGCGAAGCACTTTTTCAATTAGTAATGAGTGATGAGTAATGAGTAATTATGGATGAAATTCAGCGGAGCTGAATTTCTGCTAAAATTACTAACTACTCATCACTAATTACTCAGTAATAAAAAAACTGCGTTTCAACGCAGTTTTTTTATTACTTATCAGCTTTTAATTCGTTTAAGCAATGTTTGCAGATGTTCTTTCCTTTGTAGTTTACAACATCTCTGGCATCGCCACAGAAGATACATGCTGGCTCGTATTTCTTTAGAATTATCTGCTCGCCATCTACATATATTTCTAAGGCATCCTTTTCTGCTATATCCAAAGTTCTTCTTAGCTCTATTGGAATAACTATTCTTCCTAATTCATCTACTCTTCTTACTACACCTGTTGATTTCATTTTATGTTCCTCCCTATATACATCTTTCGACACATTTGCAATTAAATTATAGCAAATATGTCATTAAAAGTCAATTGTTTTTTATTAAGCTTTTCAACAAATTACAAATTTCTTCAACAAATATTACATAAGGTAATATACTACCATATAATTGAAATGTCAATATTTATTATGAATAGTTCCTTTTATTGCATATTGTTAAAAAACGTTGAAAATACTAGGGTTTAAAGTTTCTCATTGTCAAATAGATAATATTTACCACAAAAATGTAATATTGTCATAAAAATTTACAATATAAAATAGTAATTATATGGATTACATACAGAATATTTTGTCGAATAAGTATTGATTCAAAGTTTTATTAATAATAATTTCAAGTAACTGTATGAAATTAACTTCTTGTTATAATAAAATAAATAAAAAAAGGTGTAAAATGACATCATTAATAGAAAATAATGGCTGTAATTTAGCCAGGTATCTTCATTTTATATACAAGAAAAAAGGTGAGTGTAAAAAAATGTAATATTTTTATTATTTATTTTCATTATATCTTCTATATTTCTATACTTAATTATTGCCATTTTTTGTTGTGGTTATACATTAGTGATGTTGTATAATTTAAGTTGCTTAAAGAAAAAAAATAGTCTAAAATATGTTATGAGGTAATTACAGGAATGGAGGATGATTATGGCTAAAAGAAATTTTTTTGAAAGTCCCTTGTATACGATAACTAACTACATATATTGGTTTTCGATTACAAATATTTATTTTATTTTGACAAACTTGTTATTACTATTATTTTTATTAACACCCATTGATCCGGCGGAAGTTAATGCCAGTTATTTTGTACTCTTTTTTATAGCTGCTTTGCCGGTAGGTCCATCACTCACAGCGCTTTTTTCGGTTATGGGAAAATTAGTTAGGGAAAAAGATCTTAACACTGTTACAAAAGATTTCTTTAGAGCCTATAAGCAAAATTTTAAACAATCATTTCTTATATGGTTTCTCGGAACACTGATGATAGCAATAATGCTGGTTGATATTCAGTTTTTTTCAACAAAGGAGAATGGTGTTATTCCAATAGCCATATTTAATGGTTTAATAATAATAATGATAATATTATCCCTATATGTATTTCCTATAGTTTCACGTTTTTACTTAAAGACTTCTGATGTAATAAAATTATCATTTTATTATGCTGTAAAGAAATTTAAGATAACCGTTATGAATATAGCTGCCATTGTTGTTGTGATCTTCCTTATTAAAAAATTTCCTTCTGTTTCATTTTTCTTCTTTGCAAGCGTTGCATCATATATAATCATGTACTATGAGAAGGACATAATGAAGGAAATAGAAGATAGAATAACCAGTGCTTCTGGACAAGAAAAGGAAGATGAAGACAGCAACTCAATGAACGATGATATTGATGAAGACATTGAGGCAAAAGAAATAGAGAATAATTTATAATATAGTGAGTTTTTAAAAAGCATGTTTGAACATGCTTTTTTCACTTTCTTTTGAAAAAAATGTACTAGATTTAAGACAATAATCGAAAACTATAAACTGATATACATGTTTTTGTATTTTGATATATGATTTAACTTGTAATAAGTTTAAATATACCTTATAATATAATTAAAGAATACTAATTATTAATCAATATGATGTAAAGGCTTAATAAGTTTTAATAATAAAGGGAGATGAGTTTTATGGAAAGACCAAAATTCAATATGGACTATATTAGACAACTTGCCAAGTCCGTGTCAGAAAATAATTTGGTTCCATATGAAGACTTGCCTAAATATGACTTTTTTTTATCACAAGTTATCGATTATTTGAACGATAAGTTTTCAGAAGAAAAGTATACTAGCAA
The DNA here is from genome assembly GCF_006351925.1 of Clostridium thermarum. NCBI lineage: Bacteria > Bacillati > Bacillota > Clostridia > Eubacteriales > Clostridiaceae > Clostridium > Clostridium thermarum. Next base: position 861,157 of record NZ_CP040924.1, read on the forward strand.
TATTGTACAAAATTATATAAAAAGTGAAGTGATATCAAAACCTGAGGATGGAAAAAAGAGAGGTTACACAAAATTACATCTGGCTCAAATGGTTTTATTAAGTTACATGAGACCTGTACTAACTACTGAAGAAATTAAAAAGGTCTTTCGACTTGCTTTTAACGAAATCAATGATAGGACCGATGATATAATTTCGTGGGAAGATGCATACAAAATATTTTCAGAAATCCAGGACCACAGTTTCGATGAATTTTTGAATGCAGATTACTTTAATGAAACCAAGTTACATGAATTCATAAAAGAAAATAATTTGACAGAGGACGAAGAAGAACGGATATTGGTCTTCCTTGTAGTTATGATCCTGATAGCTCAAGCAAGTGCTATCAAGAAATTGGTTCAAAAAATAGTAGCAGAATATAAAGCAGAGTAAGAAATCGGGGAGTGAATCCCCGATTTCTTGTGCTTTATTAGCAACTATCATCATCCGTAATTACCTCAAAGGAACTTCCGAAAAATCCTTTAGTGCAGATGATTTTAGCATCATTAAAATTCAGTGTTCTTAGTGTCCTCCGTTTTTTCCGTGTTTAATTTTATTTTGTTTCGATTATAAAAGAGAGGTATACTATTATTATCTTAAATTATTGAGAACTTATAAGATTCAGATGAAGCAAAATAATAACTAAAAAGGTTGATTTAAAATGACAAATTCAAACGAAATAAGAATATCCGTCAGAAATCTGGTGGAATTTATCTTAAGAGGCGGCAATTTGGATACCAGGTTTATGACATCAGGCAGAGCAGTTGAAGGAACAAGGCTTCATCAAAAGCTTCAGAAATTGAATAAGAAAAAGTTTAGTGAAATAGGTTGGGAATATCTTGCAGAGGCAGCTCTTGTTTATAAGTTTCAGCAAAAGGGAATAACTTTTAGTGTAGAAGGAAGAGCTGACGGTATAATATTGCCCGGAAAAGACGATGATAACAGCAATGTGGTTATTGATGAGATAAAAACTACCACACAGAAATTAGAACATATTGATGAAGAGTATAATACGCTTCATTGGGCCCAGGCTAAGTGTTATGCATATATCTATGCCTTACAAAATGAAAAGTCAGATATGGATGTTCAATTGACCTACTGTGATGTGGAAAATGAAGACATAAAGGTATTTGTCAAGACCTATAGCCGGGAAGAATTAGAAGATTTTTTCTTGAGTCTGATAGATAAATACTATAAGTGGGCCAGAATGTCAGAAGACTGGATTTTGCTAAGGAATAAGTCAATTAAGGGGCTTAAATTTCCATTTGAAAGCTACAGGAAAGGTCAGCGGGAGTTAGCTGTTTCTGTGTATAAGACCATAGCTGAGGGAAAAAGAATATTTGTACAGGCACCAACGGGAATAGGGAAAACTGTTTCCACAATCTTCCCTGCGGTAAAGTCAATGGCAGAAGGCCATGTATCCAAAATATTTTATTTAACTGCAAAGACCATAACCAGGCAGGTGGCAGAGGAAGCTGTGAAGAAGATGAGGGATGGGCAATTGGCGCTTAAGACTGTGACCTTGACAGCAAAGGAGAAAATATGCTTCAGTAAGGGATCAGTCTGCAATCCGGAACAGTGCATCTATGCAAAAGGACACTTTGACAGGGTCAACGATGCTATCGAAGATATAATTACAGCTGAAGATGAATTGACCAGAGAAAAGATAGAAAGTTACGCCCTTAAGCACAAAATTTGTCCCTTCGAATTTTCTTTGGATTTAACCTTGTGGTGTGACTGCGTTATTTGCGACTATAATTATGTCTTTGATCCAAGAGTGAGTTTAAAAAGATTTTTTGAGACTAAAGGGGATTATGCTTTTTTGATTGATGAAGCTCATAATTTAGTGGATAGAGCCAGAGAGATGTATTCTGCCAAACTTTCCAAGTCCCCCTTTCTAAAATTGAAAAAAATAATGAAGGAAGTTGAAGGGAGTATTTCAAGGACTTTAGGGAAACTTAATACTTATATGCTTTCTTTAAAAAAGTCCTTGGATAGAGAAGGGTTTTTGGTTCAAAAGGACCTGCCTGAGGATATGTATCCGCTTTTAAGAAAACTTGTTAAGGTGTCAGAAGACTGGCTAGCAGCCAATGAAGGAAAGGAAGGCCACGAAGACCTGCTTCAACTGTACTTTGATGTGTTGGCCTTTATAAGGGTTTGGGAACTATATGATGATAACTATCTTACCTACGTAGAGGATAGTGGTAATGATGTCACAATAAAGCTCTTCTGTATGCATCCGGGAAAACTCATAAATGAGCATCTGGACAAAGGAAGGGCAGCAGTGTTATTTTCTGCAACACTGACTCCTATGTCATATTTCAAGGACATACTTGGAGGGAAGGAAAATGACTATGTAATAAAACTTCCTTCGCCCTTTCCACAGGAAAATCAGTGCCTGCTGATCGCCGATACAGTTTCCACCAGGTATAGACATCGTGAGAACACCTTTGATATTATAGTTGAATACGTATTTAGGATGATAAAAGCCAAGCTGGGGAATTATATGATTTTCTTTCCTTCATACAAATATATGACAGATACCTTCAACCGTTTTGTTCAAAAATATAGTGACATAAAGGTTATAATGCAACAAGGTGAGATGGATGAGAATGAACGAGATGAATTCCTTAAGGCCTTTTCAGACAATCCCCAGGAAAGCTTAGTCGCCTTCGTAGTTTTAGGAGGTATTTTTTCAGAAGGCATAGATTTAAAGGGCGACAGACTGATAGGTACCGCTATAGTAGGTGTAGGGCTTCCGCAGCTCTGCTTAGAAAGAAATATTATCAAGGACTATTTTGATGAAGTCAATGATATGGGCTATGATTATGCTTATACCTATCCTGGCATGAACAAGGTACTCCAAGCAGCCGGGAGGGTAATCAGATCAGCAGAGGACAGAGGGGTCGTCCTGTTGATAGATGACCGATTTACATCTTACCAATACAGGCCGCTTTTTCCTGAACATTGGAAACACGCCAGAATAGTAAGAAATACTGAAAATTTTGCGTTGATGCTGAAAGAGTTTTGGGAGGTTGAATGATTAATATAAAGCTTTGCAGTAACTTGGGAGGTCAAGATGAAAGCTAAGGGTTTTAAAGCAGTATTTGCCAGAATAGTGTCAGTGTTTTTGACAGTTCAATTATTTAATATAGGAGTATTTGCAAAAGAGGATGATGTTACCCAAAAGCCAGATTCTGCAAATAAGGAAGAAAAAGTAGTGTATTTAACCTTTGACGATGGTCCGATACCGGGAATTACAGATAAAATCCTTGATGTGCTTGCAGAGCATGAAGTAAAGGCCACCTTTTTTATAGTAGGTAAAGAAGTGATTGGAAGAGAAAGTGAACTTAGAAAAATCTATGAGAAAGGGCACAGTATAGGCTTGCACACCTACAGCCATAAATTTTCAAAGATCTACAAAAATGATGAAGCCTTTATAGAAGAGATGGATCAAACGGGGGAACTGGTTGAGAAACTCTTAAACTATAAGGCACAGGCCATAAGGTTTCCGGGAGGCAGTGACAAAATTCTTTCCTATGAACTACTGGATAAACTCCATGACAGTGGCTACAGAATATATGATTGGAATGCAGATTTAGGTGATGGAGTAAATGGAGCAGCTTCTGTTGAGAAGTTAATTAATAATGCAAAAAAGATAAAGGGTGACAAAAATAATGTTTTTTTATTGGCACATTGTAACTCCAACAATAAAAACACCTTGAAGGCACTGCCTTACATTATCCAATATTACAAATCCGCCGGCTATACTTTTAAGCCTATAGAAAAGGATACAAAAGAATATTACTATAAAATCAAAAAAAGACGAGTTGATTAGGATGATGAACGATGAAAAAATTAGATAGAGATTTTTACAGCAGAGACACCTTGGTAGTGGCTCAAGAACTGCTTGGAAAATATCTTGTCAGAAGACTTGGAGATTGTCTTCTTATAGGTAAGATAGTTGAGGTAGAAGCTTATATGGGGGAAAAGGATAAGGCAGCCCACTCCTTTGGCGGGCGAAGAACTGCCAGAAATGATGTTATGTATGGAGAAGCTGGTCATATATACGTATATTTTAATCGATTATGCAGAAGAAGCACGATTTTATCCTTGGAGATTTTATATAAAAGGCAATCCATATGTATCAAAACTTTAATCTCTTGTTGAGGGTATGGTGACCTTGTAAAAAATAATTGATAAAACAGTTAAAGTATGTAATCAACCTGACAGTTATTGCATACTTTTCTTTATAGGACACTTCATATATAATATATGAAGGAGATGACAATTAAATCTTTTAATGAAAGGTTAAGAATTATCAAAGGGGGAAAAGGTATGGACAAAAGCTACATAATAATTGGCTTGATTTTATTAGCGGTGATACTTTTAGTAATATCCTTATTTAAAAAAGCCGTAAAGCTGGCAATATTTATCTTATTGGTTATTGTAGGAATTGGACTAGTAGATATATTTGTATATGGGGTATCACCTATAGATGAATTTAATGCTTATGTCACTAATTTTAAGTATGGCAAAAGTATCGCCGGGTTAACTGGCAAGATTAGCACTTCTGTTGGAAATATTAAAGAAGTATTGGAAACAAATAAGCTGAATGAAGAGGCTGTAGATACACTAAAGCAGGAAAACAAAAATCTGCATAGTTACAGAGAAGAGTTAAAGCAGTTGGAACATAGCAGTAAACTGGATGGGTTTCACAGTGCTTACACCGGTTATCTGGATACAATAATTTCTATTTCAGATTCTACTGTGAAATTATCTTCCGCTAAAAATGGCACTATTGATAATGTTCAAGACTTGCTTGATAAGATAAAGGGAGCTGTCAATAATCTAACCGCTTTAAAGCGTTAATGATTACCAAAGTGGTTACATTTGTTAATAAATGTTGATAGATAGTAATTAAATTTGAAAAAATATTATAATTATAATAAAATATTAGTGATTTTGTTGATAGTTAGATATATAATAATATTTATAATTAATAAGTGTGATAGGGGGACTAGAATTGCAGCTAAAAAAGACATATACGATTCCAGAAGACTACAAAAATATCTTTGGTCTAAAGGAGACAGAAAGGGGTATAAAGCAAGTTAAGGATTTTTTTGAAAGAGAATTAGCTAAAGAATTAAATTTACTGAGAGTATCCGCACCATTATTTGTTAAGAGAAGTACCGGTATAAATGATAATCTGAATGGAGTAGAGAGACCTGTTAGCTTCGATGCATTGGACGCTGAGGGAGACTTTGAAATAGTTCAATCTTTGGCAAAGTGGAAGAGAATGGCCTTATATAGATATGGTTTTGAACCGGGAGAAGGCCTATACACTGACATGAATGCCATTAGAAGGGACGAAGTGCTGGATAATATTCATTCCATATATGTAGATCAGTGGGATTGGGAAAAGGTAATTAACAAAGAAGATAGAAATTTGGAGACCTTAAAGTCTACCGTAAGAAAGATATACAGTGTTTTCAAACAAACAGAAAGCTATGTAAACTCACTATATCCTGAAATTGAAAAGATCTTACCGGAGGACATATATTTTATTACTTCTCAAGAGCTAGAGGATATGTATCCTAAAATGACTCCAAAGGAAAGAGAAAATATAATCAGCAAGGAAAAGGGCGCAGTTTTTGTTATGCAAATAGGTGATAAGCTAAAGTCAGGAGAAAAGCATGACGGTCGTTCACCGGATTATGACGATTGGAAGCTTAATGGAGACATACTATTCTGGTACCCTGTATTGGGAATAGCTTTAGAGTTGTCATCTATGGGGATCAGAGTTGATGAAGAAGCCCTTAATTATCAACTTGAAGTTAGTGGCTGCCAAGATAGAAAAGAGTTGGAATTCCACAGACGTCTATTAAATGGAGAACTTCCATATACTATGGGCGGAGGAATAGGACAGTCCAGAATATGCATGTACTTCCTGAGAAAAGCCCACATCGGTGAAGTTCAGTCCTCAGTATGGCCTGATGAAATGGTGGACTTCTATAGGAAGAATAACATAATACTACTTTAAGTTAATGAGTAATGAGCAATGAGTAATAAATAGTTATGTAAGGAATTCAGCGGAGCTGAATTCCTTACCTTTTAAATAAGATTTTTCGTAGTGAAACGATGAAAAATTCACCATAATTACTAATTGCTCAATACTAATTAGTAATTATAGAAAAAAATGCGTTTTACGCAGTTTTTTCTATCAAGCATATGCTTTGCGCAGAAATGCCTTCACCGGAGCCGGTAAAGCCCAGGCCTTCCTCTGTAGTGGCCTTTATGCTGATCCTGTCAATATCCAGCCCTAGTGTTTCAGCTATGTTTTGACGCATACTGGGGATGTGTGGGGCCATCTTTGGCTTTTGGGCAATAATTGTGGCATCTATATTTACTACAGAGTAACCTTTGTCCTTAAGTAACTCCCCAACATCTTTAAGCAATAAAAGGCTGGAAGCGCCTTTATATTTTACATCCGTATCTGGAAAGTGCTTTCCTATATCCCCCAAGGCAGCAGCTCCCAGCAGACTATCCATAACAGCATGTAGAAGTACATCGGCGTCAGAGTGCCCTAAAAGTCCTTTTTCATATGGAATATCAACACCGCCTATTATTAGTTTTCTATCTTCCACTAACCGATGTACATCATAGCCCATACCGATTCTCATTTTATCATTGCCTCCTATAATGTGATTTTGTTTTATTATAACATACAATGTGGTAATTTACGTGAAAAAAATTAGGCCCATATTGAAACAGGGCCTAGAGGAACTAAATATTTAGAGGGTTAACGTTTACATTGTTTTCTTAAAATTATAAACACCATTTTCCGGTTTACTATTAGAGGAGAAGGTGAACATGTTTTTTAATTTATTATAAAATGATCTAACCATACCGACATTTTGTGTTTTAGGACTACTTTTCTGTGTTCTGCTATTGAAGTCTACATATATTACCTTATTATTCATATAAGACACTCCTTTGATATTAGTAGTCAGCTTATGTATTTCACCAAATTACAGAATATTCTGTCTATACTTATATAATAGCATAAAAACCGTATATTGTTAAGTGTATTATATGAAAAATTACGTATACAGCAGATATAAAATAAATATATAATTAATATACATATATGGACTTTAATAAGTACCAATGGATGGAGGGATCATTATGAGACGAAGGACCTTTGGCATACTATTGATATTAATCGGATGTATCATCATTGGTATGGCATTTTATATAAGCTATATGGGAGAAAGAAAACAAAAAGAGCTGCTTGCAGAATATGAAAGAGTGCTCTATAAAATTGGACAAGATACTATGGAGGATAATGGCGCTGCTTCTTCCGGAGATGAAAGAGATGCTGTAGCTGTTGATAATAACCTAGAGAATAATCCGGAGGAAGTAAAATCAGCAGGGGAAAATAATAAGGCTATTGCCATATTAGAAATTCCGAGAATTGAATTAACGGTGGCCGTAGTCCAAGGCACTGAGCCTAAAGATCTAAAATATGCGGTGGGTCACTTTGAAAATACAGCCATGCCTGGAGAAAATGGAAATTTCTGTGTAGCTGGTCATAGAAGTTATACTTACAGTGAGTATTTTAATAGGCTGGATGAATTAGAAAAAGGGGACAAGATTATAGCTAAGACGGAAAAAGGTACCTTTGAATACGAGGTATATGAAAAGACGGTAGTTGAGCCAACAGAAGTAGCCGTATTAGAGCCAACCAAGGAGGCGACCATAACCCTGGTAACCTGCACTCCCATTAGAGTAGCAACCCATAGATTGATAATCAAAGGGAGATTGATGCAATAGACGGGGCTTTAAACAAAATTATACACAAGTTATCAACAACACTGTGGAAAATGTAGATAACATGTAAGTGATAAGAAAATTTCTGAATAAATTAAATGAATTCATTAAAGGAAATTAATGGTATTGACAAATGATTAACAAGAAACTAACAAGTTTTACACAGCATACCTGTGGATAATGTGTATCATTTACATTTTTTATAGTTTTGTTAAACATATGAAATATAAAAGTGGTATAAAAAGTAATATGAAAGATTAATTACAATAATTACCTGCTTTAAATTCACAAGTATTCCACAATGGGTATGAATAAAGTTCAATACAACTGTACATAATTTCATCAGAATGAGTAAATAACTTACAAAGGAGAACCATCTGATGAAAAAAAGGTATACCAATTTAATACTTGTTATAGTTTCAGTGGTGTTATTTTTAGGAACAGTTGCAATTTGCTTTTACGGAGAGTACAACTATAGAAAAAGTTATAAAAGTAATGTGAATAACGCTAAAGAGGTAAGGATTCAGCTTAAGGAAGTTTCATAAAGGGAAGTCAATGGAGGCTTCCCTTTATCATTATTTCAATTTGTTTTATAATTTGCGGATTTATTTAAGGACAATTGGGAAATTTAATAAGGAGGTGATCGGAATTGATAAAAAAAGTCTGGATAAGCTTACTGATATTGTGGGCGTTCAATGGCAAAGTAGCCACAGCAGCCAGTTTTGGAGTTATTGAAATTTTTGATATAAATAATGAAACAGTAGAAAAAATAATACCTGTAGATTACGAGGTTCAAAAACTCACGGAAAATTATATTTATGGAATAAGTGGATTGTATCCTAAGTTTAATCCAATACCTGACAGTGGATTTGCGGTAAAGGTACCTCTGGCACCAGCGGTTAGGGCAGAGGTTACCGGCAAAAAAATGAACATAGACCAAGTGATTATTATGTTCCCTGAAAATGAGAAACCATTTTTGCTCATATTCGAGGAAGATGATAAACTGAGTTGTTTCAACTTTAAGGGAGATAAAGAGTTCTTGCTGGAAAGTCTGGAATATGAACCGAAAGTGAGGGTTGATACCGGCTAGTCAAAATCAGAGAGAGTTGAACCTTCTTTGGTCTTGATTGAACCTGATATAAGTCTGTTTATTTCTTTAAGTTCTTCCTCTGTCAAATTACGCCACTTACCAATAGGAAGGTTCTCTAATTTTACATTCATAATTCTGACCCGCTTCAACTTAGTAACCCTGTAGCCAAATACCTCGCACATTCTTCGTATTTGTCTATTTAAGCCTTGAGTCAAAATAATTCTGAATACATATTTACCTTCTTGTTTCACCCAACACTTTTTAGTAACCGTTCCAAGAATTCTTACACCAGAGGCCATACCCTTGATAAATTCCGGAGTGATAGGTTTATCTACCGTTACTACGTATTCTTTTTCATGATTGTTGCCTGCTCTTAGTATTTTATTTACTATGTCGCCGTCATTCGTAAGAAAGATAAGGCCTTCTGAGTCCTTATCTAAACGTCCGATAGGGAATATACGTACAGGATGCTTAATAAAATCTACAATATTACCTTCAACCCTATGTTCTGTGGTACAAGTAATACCAACAGGCTTATTAAAGGCTATGTAGACCATCTTTCTTTTGACTGTTATTAATTTGCCATCAACCCTTATTTGGTCCTTGGAACTTACTTTCATTCCCTGAACAGCCTTCTGGCTGTTTACCGTAACCCGCCCCTGCTCAATCAGGGCATCAGCTTCTCTCCTGGAGCAAAATCCACTTTCCCCCAAGAACTTATTTAAACGAATAAATTCACCCTTTTCAGCATGAACAATTATATCTTTTGATTTATTCAATATTTTCACCTCATGAAGACAATTTACTTTTAACTTTCATATGAATAGATTTTATGGTCTTTTCTATAAAATTATACAATAAACATAGTGGGATTGTAATACTTAATTCGTTATAGAAATAAATCTGGAAGTTTGATAATCTACATATTGAATTATACTATAAGAAAGAATATAATTAATTTATACCTTGTAGGGGTATTTGTATGAGTTTTAAACAACTTTATTAAGGAGGAAATATAATGCAGGAAGTAATAGTATACACATCAAACTCTTGTCCGTATTGCGTTGCTGTAAAGGACTATCTAAAGCAGAAGGGCGTTTCTTACGAAGAGAGGAATGTTACAAAGCCTGAATATAGAAAAGAATTGATGGCATTAGGATTTATGAGTGTACCTGTAATAAAAATAGATGAGGATATTGTTAAAGGCTTTGATATTAAGGCCATAGATAATCTACTTGGACTATAAGACACAATGGGGAACTAAATGGGATATTGCAAAACATAAGGAAATGACGGAACAAGTTTAATTGACAATGGACAATTGCCCATTGTCAATTATAAACTATAACATTGCATTGTGACGCAATGTTCTAGCTTAGTGCAGCAGTCCGTTTTTATTCTTCTTCTGAAGACAGATTTATCCCATTGAAATTAATAGTAACAGATAACTTATTGTCCTCTATGTATTGCTTAGTCTTTTCAATATTAGGATAATCAGCAGTACCACCGGATATGTAGATAACAGTGGTGCTTTTTTCATCTATATAGTTCTGTGAAACGGCAGCTTCTAATAAAGAGGAAAGTACTGAGTCAAGAGATCTGTTAAAGGTTTTAATGCCTTTATTTAGGTCATAACTAGTTGGATTAAGAGCGGTTGAAGTAATCACTTTATCCCATTTATTTGTCTCAATGGTCATAGATAGCTTTCCTTGAATTACAACGGTTCTACCTTTGAGATTATAAAGATAGAAGGAAGTAATCAGGGTCAAAGTCAGTACAGCAATAAAAATCCTTGCGGTGACTTTGAAATAGTCTCGCTCTTTTGTTATTTGTCCTGAACATAACTCCCCCATTGAAGTATCACCATTATTTTTAATGAAGGCAAAAGTACCACATGAGGTCAATATGTAACACCCATTAGCTTTAACCTTTAATACTAAGCCTGCCAAAGTATCACTAGAGGTATCTTTCTCTTCAGGATTAGTATCGGTGATTTTTTTTTCTCTTGTAAAGGGTTCAATAGCTTTGATATTCATAAAAGAATAGATATGGCTATAGTTATTATGAATAATTATAAAATAGGCCATTAAGTAATTTGACCATCTTTCAAAAAACTTCTGAGGCTTCCCGCTTATTGAACTGAGATTTTTATAAGGGAGCAATCTGTGCACTTTTATCCAATTAGCAAAACGTTCATTTTCACTGCAAATTATTGCAAGGTTCAGTAATTCATCTTTTATTACTGGCCGTGGGGTTTCCTTGGCCAGATTTTTTAATGATACATTATATATATACAGTTCTTTAATAAACAATGAAAGTTCTTTCTTGTACAATGATAATTTTGTAACATCATAGAGCACAGCTTTATTATCATGTACAAACTTATACCTGCTCTTCTGCATGATATACTTTATGTCCACACTACTACCCCCCATAAGAAGATAAGCTAATACTATTTTATCATTAGAACGAAATTAAAGAAACCCTATACTATAAAAGCCATAGGATTTCTTTACACTTATTATTCCTTATTAGATTTATTTTTAGTATTGATTATCTTGGAGTTGGACTTATAATTTTTGTTAAAAGATTTTTTATTATTGGATATATTTGGGTTGTCTTCCTTTTTCTTCTCATCCTCATTCTTTTTCTCATTACCAGTGTTGACTTTATTTTCTTTGGTATCTTTTATTTTATCATCTATATTATTATTGTCCTTATTTTTATCCTTGTCTTCCTTATCCTTTAATTTATCCCTATCTTTAATTTTGTCCTCTTCAACTTTGGACTTATTTTTGCTACTATTGTCTGATGAAGACTTGCTGCTATTTATATTTTGATCTTTTTCAGGCTGCTGTTGAGCCTCCGTAGACTGAGAGGTTTTATCATTAGCTATAATTTGAAAGTTAATCTTTTCTTCCTTCAGGGCTTCTTTGAAATGCTCCAGTGATGAATCGGAAACCGTCCTACCTTCTATAGTAATTTTTACAATATTGTCGCTTGTAGAAGCTTCATCGATAAATTTATCTTCTTTAGCTTCAGTAACAAGGGCTTCCAGGCCGCCATCTATGTTCATATTTGTGACCTTTACTGAGTTTAGGAGTTTTTTTCCATCTTCATTTATAGGTTCTGCCTTTACAATTCGGTCCCACATATTTACATGCAGCTTTACGGAAGGATTAATTTCAACGGTTACGGCATAAGCCGGCATATAGTAACTATAGAGTCCTCCGGAGAAGAGGATAAATGCCATAGAAGCGGCTATTAGTGGCATTTTCAGCCTTGGTGCAGCATATAGCTCACCGGTGTAGATTTCACCAATGGAAGGAGAAGTACCTTTGTATTTTACCTTTACAAACTCACCTGAAGGGGCTAGAAGGCAGACATATCTATTTTTAATTTGTGTAACAATTCCTGACTTTTTCATACTATTCACCTGCTTTTATATTTAAATAAGATTTGATGTAGGGATATTCGTCACTAGACAGAATAAGTATTAATGCTAGCAGATATCTTCTCCATTTCTCCAGAGTCTTTTTTTTGGCGCCGGTAAAAAGACAAATTTCTTTGATGGGGAGAAGTTTTTTAGTTTTGATAGTTTGAAGAATACTTTCATTGCTGCTGCAGGCTGCGGCAAGGTTTAGTAAAGAATTCCTGGTATCAGTATGACTGGGAGAGCAATCAGCTAGAACATTGAAATCTAAACCATACTTTGATAATTCTTTAGAAAATAGGGCTATCTCTTCTGCCCTGCGGGAATTTTCCACCTCTAAGGTAAACTGATCCATGGACAACTTGCTATCTATATAATCGCCGATGGATTCAGCATCGTCAAAAGATAGCAAGGGATTCTGACCATTTTTTCTAAAGTAATCAATTAAAGCATTTCTGATAATAACTCTGCAATAAGCAAAGAAATCACCTTTTGAGTCCTCGTATGTATCACAAGCTTTATTAAAGGCAATAAGTGCGATACTGAGCTCATCATCATTCTGCCAGCTGATACTTCTCTTGCATACATTATAGGTAGTTTTATATATAAAGTCTCTATTTGATTCAATAAATGCATCTCTGTTAGTCAGATTAATATATTTAGTATTCACGAAGAGTCACCTCTTATCAGTTAATACGTATTATATTAACAATTTGAGAGGGGCTTGGTCAAATAAAAATTCTGGAATAATGACCTCCCTAAATTTTATTCCTACTCCGTATATATAGGTAAAAGAGAAAAAGGAGGAATAGAAAATGAAAAAAGTAACCTTTGCAATATTCACATCTGCTTTCTTTATCTTATCAAACTTAGGAGTGAGAGTACATGCTGACGAGGTGAACAATTACACAGAGACAGCCGGTGTTACTCCTAATGAGTTTACTTATAGGATTGACAGATTTTTTGAAAAGGTAAGTATTACTTTTACTTTTTCTGATAGTGGAAAGATAAAAAAGCTGCTACAATTTGCTAAGGAAAGATTAGCAGAATCACTAGTCATGGCAGAACAAAAAGAGGTGGAATTATCCGAAGAAGCACTAGTAGAATACCATGAAACCCTAAGCGATGCACAGGACAAACTTCAAGAAGAAATTGGTGAAAATACAGAAGAGGAAAATATAGATAAAAACATTGAAGAAATTGCCGAAGAAGGCAGTGAAGTAAATAATGATACTCAAACAGAGATAGATGAGGTTCATCAGGTAATTGAAGAGGTTCAAGAGGAAACTGAGAAACAATTAGAGGAAGTCGAGCAACAACTACCTGAAGAATCGCTAGATATAATAGGAGAAATAAAGGCTCTTCAAGCTGTCAGAAAAGAAGCTTTACGAGCAATGGTTGATGCAAGACATGAACTCAATGGAGCAAGGCAAGCATATAATGCTTCAAGAGTAGCCTTAAATAAGGCAGAAAAATCAGGGGATGAGGAAAAGATAAAAAAGGCAGAAGAGATATTAAGGGCTGCGGAGGAAACCTATAACACAGAAAGGACAGAGTATAAAACTGCTTTTCAGGAAAAACAGACAACCATTAAGGAAACAAATGAAGCAAGAAAAGCTCTGATTAAGCTGATAGGGGAAGAAAAGGTTGAGGATAAAGTTATAGCTGATAGCAAAATTACTGAAGTAGAAAAAACTAACGTAGTTAAGGACGTATCAGATGCTAAAGAAACTAAAGCTGATCAAGAACCTGCAGCAGAATCCGTTAATCAGGCTGAACCAGTAAAAACAGAAACTATTAACAATGTAGATAAGGAAAATGATAAAAAAGCAAAGGAAGTAAATACTAATAAAGCAAAGGAAGTAAATACTAATAAAGAAATAAATAAAAACATAAAGCCAAATAATCAAGCAAAATCTAAAGTACTCAAAAATCAAGAGAAAAATAAAAAATAATAAGAAATAAATGAAAGGCACTGATGGTTTCAGTGCTTTTTCTTTTCCAAATGGATTCCTTACAGGTACATAAGCATAATATATATTATAGCCGACGAAGGACCGACATGATTCTTTTTAGGGGGAATGCATATGAAGGCAGATGCTGTTTTTGAAGGCGGAGGGGTAAAAGGAATAGCACTGGCAGGGGCAGTAACTGCCCTGGAAGAAGCCGGTTACCAGTGGAACCACCTGGCAGGCACATCAGCAGGAGCAATTGCTGCAGCCTTGTTAGCTGCAGGTTATACTGGGAAGGAATTATCAGAAATACTAATGAAGGTCAACTATGTAAAATTGCTTAAGGGTTGTAATGGGGATATGTTTTTGATTACAATGATAGCCAAGCTGTTAATGTACAAGGGAATCTATTCCACCAATAATATAGAAACCTGGATTGGGAAGCTTCTCAAGGCAAAAGGAAAAGAAAAGTTTAAGGATATAATTGAGAAGGGAGAGAGTAAGCTAAAAATAATTGCAACAGATGTAACCAACAGGAGGATGCTTATTTTGCCGGATGATTTGGCGTTATTTGGAATAGACCCTTTGGAATTCAGCATTGCAAAGGCTGTCAGCATGAGCATTGCTATACCCTTCTTCTTTACACCGGCAAAAATAATAAAGAATAATCAGGTCAACCTCATGGTTGACGGTGGACTGGTAAGCAATTTTCCTGTTTGGATTTTTGACGTTCAGGGCAAGCCACGGTGGCCAACTTTTGGCTTCAGGCTGTGGGAGAATTCAAAAAGTAGACACGCCATGGGCAAAAAAGACATCATTTCCTATGCCTTAGATGTGATGGGGGCTATGTTAGATAAAAATGAGGAAATTTATTTGAAGGATAAGGATCAGGTAAGAACAATGAATATACCAACCCTTGGAATAGGGACCTTGCAATTTGATATTTCTAAAGAACAAACAAGGAAGCTGTACGAATCTGGTTATATTACAGCAAAGAAATTCTTACAACAGTGGGATTTTGAAGACTATATAAAGAGGTATAGGAGATAATGTGACTGCATTTGATTTCAGCCATATGGGATTAAAGGGTAAAAAAACACTGGATTTATTCAAAATACTGAAGACACAGTAGAAATTCACAAAGTCTTCTGTGTCTTTAGTATAGTCATTAAAATCTGTGTTTAGGTCAAAGCAAATAATAAAGCTGAATCAGATTATAAAATCGAATGTAAACTCGGCATTTAATTTTTTATACTGTTCTACTAGGTCTTCCAGTGTTATTGAATCTACTACAGCATTAATGCTTTTATTTACTTCCTGCCATACAGCTATTTTTATACAGTCCTCAATATTCTTCTCGAAACCTGGTTCATCATTGTCGTCACCGGTGATGCTTAACTCACCTTCCAAGGCTCGAAGAACCTCACCTACAGTTATTTTTGAGGCAGGCTTGGAAAGAGCATAGCCGCCTTGTGATCCTCTTACACTTTTAACTAGGTCTGCCTTCCTCAGAGTAGAAAATACCTGCTCAAGATAATTCTCAGATATATTTTGTCTTTCAGCAATTTGCTTAAGTGGTATAAAATCGCCATTGGAATTCAATGCTATATCTACCATAGACCTCAGGCCGTATCTACCTTTAGTGGATAACTTCATCTATTAATCACCTTCTTCTATATACAAAAATCAGATTATAAACTATTCCTATTTGTTATCTTGATAATACTACATTGTTTTTTTTCAGTCAATACTGATAGATCCGGACCCAATAGAAGAGCAGATCAAAGTGATGACTCTAGAGGAAAAGATTGGGCAAATGCTTATTGTGGGCTTAGATGGATATAGTTTAGATGAAAGGGCCAAGGAACTGTTGGATAATTACAAGGTTGGAGGCTACATTCTTTTTGCTGATAATATTCAAAGTACAAAGCAGTTACTTGACTTATTGAATTCAATAAAAGAGGAGAATTCTAAAAATAAAATTCCCCTATTCCTATCT